>NZ_RZGX01000016.1:0-91514 GCF_003990155.1 Legionella qingyii | reverse complement strand
TTTCATAGGAAGATGAAGCTGATTCAAAGACGTGCTTATGGATTTAGAAATTTTGAAAATTATAGGTTAAGGGTTAAAGTTTTGTGTTCTTGATTAGTGCCCCCTGATTTGGGGAAGAGCCGTTCTTGATTAGTGCCCCCTGATTTGGGGAAGAGCCTTGTGTTCTTGATTAGTGCCCCCTGATTTGGGGAAGAGCCTGTGTTCTTGATTAGTGCCCCCTGATTTGGGGAAGAGCCCAAGGATTTCGAAACCGGTACCAAGAGTGGTACCAAAATCTTTTTTTAATTTTAGGGTTCTTCTGGAAACCCTTACTGGGATTGGTCGGGACGGAAGGATTTGAACCTTCGACCACTAGCACCCCATACTGCAAACTATAGATTTAATTGGAATAATATTTTTATACCTTTTCAGTCAAAAAACCTTGATACATAAAGATGTAAAGCATATCATAAATATCAATCGATAACATCCAATAACATTCAAAAACACCATAAAGTACCCAGTGAAGTAACCAGTAAAAGGAACAACATGGTCAGATTTACCGATACCTACATCAAAAACTTAAAATCATCAGACAAGCGTATTGAACTATTTGAAGGAGATGGTTTTGGAATATTTGTATACCCTACTGGTACAAAAACCTGGGTATACCGCTACAAAATAGATGGAAAAAAGGACCACATTACCATTGGTAATTATCCATCAGTTAGTTTAGCAGATGCAAAAAGACAGTTCATGGATTTAAGGGAAATAAAAAGAAGCGGCAGTAACCCTAAAAAGATCATGATTACCCAAAAAGAAGAGCGATTTACTGTCAAAGATCTTGTTACAAATTGGTTCGATAATTACATCAAACGCCACCGAAAATGCCCTGAACAAATAGAGCAATTAATTAAGGCAGATATAATACCAATGCTTGGAAACATAGAGGTTGAGGAACTTAAAACAAAAGATATTACTTGGTCGTTAGATAAAATCGTTAATAGAGGCTCCCCTGTCCATGCCAATAAAGTTCTCAGTGCACTTAAACAAGCGTTTAATTATGCTGTTAGCCGGGGAGAGCTTACGGTCAACCAGGCAGCAAACATCCGTGCCCGTGATATTGGTGGGGTGGAAAAGCCAAGAGAGCGACATCTGACATTAGATGAAATTAAACAGCTCTGGCAATTCTTAAATAATGGCAAGCATGGCGTCTCTTTACAAATCACCAATGCCATTAAAATATTACTACTAACTGGCGTCCGCACCGGCGAACTAAGAATCGCCAAATGGAAAGAGTTTGACTTTGAAAACTCTCTATGGACTATCCCCGCTGCAAACACCAAAACTGGCATCACCATGCGTGTCCATTTAACCGAACCTGTCAAATCCTTATTTCTGGAGCTTTACCATTGCAATATAGGGGATTATGTAATCAGCGGCGCAGACGGTATAAACCCAATCAGCGACAGAGCACTACCCAAAGCAGTCAATCGTTTACAAGAAAGAGTCGGAATCGAAAAATGGACGGCTCACGATCTGCGCCGAACATTTGCAACCCAGCTGGGTGAAACATTAAATATTGATCCCGTTGTCATCGAAAAATGTCTAGGACATAAGATGCCTAAGATTATGGCTACTTATAACAAAAATGAGATGTTACCACAGAGAAAAGACGCCCTGGAGAAATGGTCAGACTATATAATGAACTTAGTTTCTGAAAATGTAGTTCTGTAAAGGGTAGATCGTATTATTTTTTGACAATGTACAACTTTATTGGTACACTTAATTATGATGAAAAGAGTTGAGTTTATAGCTTATGAAGGTGAAGCTTATACCATTGAATGGTATTTTGATGACAAAAAGCATAGTGATGCATTGGAATATTATAACAGCTTAGATAAATCCGAAAAAATTCAGCTGTTAAAATTATTAAAACGAATGGGAGATAATGGAGAGATTAAAGATAAAACAAAATTCAGGAATGAAGGTGATAAAATTTATGCTTTTAAGCCACAACCTGAGCGTTTTTTATGTTTTTTCTATGAGGGTAAGAAAATTGTTATTACCAATGGCTTTTGCAAAAAACAACAAAAGCTACCCACTAACGAAAAAGATAAAGCGATAAACAGTCGAAATGATTATATTAGTCGTGTAGAGCGAGGTAAATATTATGAGTAACAAACCACTATCAACGTTCGAACGAGAAATGCAAGATCCTGCTTTCAAAAAACAGTTTGAAGAAGAATACAAAGAGTTTCTATTGTCTGAAATTATTCGCGAATTAATGGAAACCAGCAAAAAAAGCGTCAGAAAACTAGCCAATGAGTCAGGTCTTTCCACTACAGCCATACAAAACTTGCGATCAGGCGTACAAGAAGATATGAAATTAACAAATTTTCTTAATGTATCTCATGCCTGTGGCTATAATATTGTTTTAGAAAAAAATGGAAAAAAAATCTGTCTTTAATAGTAACATCATAACTCTTCTTTATTACTATGTATTAATCTGCTTAAATAGACTGATCTTTAGCGCTAGATCTAATGCAACCAGGGCCACAAAGCCGGCTCCTGCCCCCAGTTTGAGGTATTACCTTGATCTGGGTACTGATCCGCTCCTTCAAAGCCTGTACGTGCGAAATTACACCAATAAGTTTGCCGTCCTGCTGCAGACTTGAAAGAGTTTCCAATGCAGTATCAAGAGCTTCATCATCAAGCGTGCCAAAGCCCTCATCCAGGAATAGAGAATCCACCCGGACTTTCTTGCTTGCCATATGGGATAAACCAAGTGCCAAGGATAAACTGACGATAAAGCTCTCACCGCCTGATAAATTTTTCGTAGACCTAATTTCACCAGCCTGATAGTTGTCAACTACATTTAGCTCCAGAGGCTGAGCGTCATCATGGAGTAGTAAATAGCGGTCAGTCATTTTTTGCAGTTGTCGATTGGCATGACCAATCATCATTTCAAAGGTCAACCCTTGGGCAAAGTTGCGATACTTCTTGCCATCAGCAGACCCGATCAATTCGTGCAAGTTTCTCCACCGCTGGCACTCTTTTTTCTGGACTTCTATAACCATTTGCTTTTCTTTTATCTGCTCTTTTGCAGCCATATTTTCACTTAGTCTGTGCTTGAAACCTGCAATGATATCCCTTGTCTCTCTCAGTGATTTTTCATAATCCTTGAATTCAGGTTCGAGTTCATCCAGTGGTTTGTCAGTAAATTTTCTAGCCATTTCAGTGGCTAAGCGCGTTTCTCTATCTTTTTGTCTAGCGTTAAGTTCTGTTTGACGTTCATCCAATCTCTTAGCCTGCGCAGCTAGATCATCTCTCTGCACAGGAGACAATCTGGCTTCTATAAACTTTTCTTTATTAGTAAACCCCAGAGAGACATGAGCCGCAGAAAATTCAGTTTCTAATCTTCTTAACTCATGCTCTTGCTGGTCAATGCGTTTTTTCAGGGATTCAATGTAGGACTTTACAGTATTCCATTTTTTCTGGAGTTCATTATGTTGATCTCTAGCTTGTTTTTCAGCACTTTCCGCATCAGAAACAGCCTTATGCAAAAGAAACTCCTCATTATCGGGATTTTTGTCACCATATATCGCTTTTCGTTCTTCCTTTACAGCGATGAAATCCTTGGTCATTACTTCCAAGCGTGATTGCTTTTCAGCCAGGGCTATACTTTGAGTGTCAATGACTCCATCCAGACGACTCATCTCACTTTCGAATGCAGCAATCCGTTTCTCATAATCAGTTCTTTTCGTAGTCTGAGATTGCCATGCATCCAACCGTGCCTGTAAGACCTCCAATATTACCGAAATATTGTCATCAGAGAGCTCCGAAATGCCTAGTGGCAGGAGTTTAGCAGACAAAGTCTCCCTGCGTTCTGTAAAATTGGTATGGAGTTTTTCTAAAGACTCCATTATATTTGCTAGGGTTTTATCTGTTGATTTCTTCTCATTATCTGCTGCTATCTCCTGCTTTTCAGCATCCATCAGATTCTTACGTGCCTCAATCACATTCTCTTCAAGCTTCTTAATAGATATTTCCTGCTCCTCAGCCTTGTTAATAAGCTCAGTCAAAGCTTCGATCTTCTGTTCAGATTTATCTGAAGTAGGAATATTGCCTTCTGCGAATGGGTGCTCTTTTGCACCACATAGTGGGCAAGGTTTGCCATCCTCCAATTTAAGTCGATGTTCTTCAAGTTCCGCTATTTTTGCTAGAAAAGCAATTTCACGTAACAAAGTTTCTTTCTCTATACGGTATTCACGTAACAGTCTACCCCCCAATAACTGACTCAAAGTATCTTTGCCTTGCTGTAGTCTTGTTGAGGCGTCAACTAGCTCCTTCCTCAGAATATTGCATTGATTCTGGCAATCATCAAATGACTTTTTCGCCAATTGCAAGGCAGTTATGGTTTTATCACGGACAATTTCTTTTTCAACAATTTCCTTTTGTTTAGAAATTAGGCTACCTAGCTGTTCTTCAATACCAGCAAGACCGCCGATAAGCCATTCATCTTGGATATGCTCTTTTAAATAACAGTTAATAAGTTCCAGAGCCCTTTGGACTCCAGTACATTTTTCCTGCTCCATTTGTTTGGCTTTTTTATCTTCAGCTATCTTGGTCGCATCTTTCTTACAGTTAACATCAACTTCCAAAACAGCTTTTTCTTGTTCGGCAAGCCGCTGATCTAGGGAACGAATCTTCTGCAATATAGGTGCAGCAGATTTAAATGCTTCTTTGGCTATAACTGTTTTTTGCTCAGCCAATTTCAAGTATTCAGCCTTCTCCTTGGCAGATACTTCTAATTCAGGAAGAATATCTTCTTCCTTCTTCAGTGCTATTTGATCTTCACTCTGTTGTTTTTGAAATGCAGTTAGTGTTGCGTATACACCATCAAGAGATGCTGCTTTTAAACTCTGGGTAAGTTTGTCACGATTCGGTTTGAATGCTTCAAGATCAGTATGCAATATGTTGGATTCATCAACTAGGTTATATAAGTCCCTCTTTAATCCATCTATGGTAGTTAGCCATGAAATATCTTTTCCTATTTTCTCGATCCTGGCGGTAAGTTCTGCTTCTTCTTTTTGTTTTGCCTCGAGTGCCTGCCCTATCTCATTTTCCTGATCAGGTTCCAAAATTACAATTCCTGCTGTTTCAGCCTGAAGAATATCCAGTTTCTCTCGTTCTTCACGTTGACGTTCATGAACACGGATAGATATTTGGCTGTAAACCTCTGTTCCGGTAATTTGTTCCAAGATTGGAGCTCTTTCATTTGGATCAGCCTGTAGAAACGCAGCGAAACCGCCTTGAGCTAACAACATTGATCTGGTGAACCGGTCAAAATCCATGCCGGTAGCTAATTCGATTTGATCAGCTACACCCCTGATCTTGGATTCAAAGATTTCACCAGAATCTGCGTTAGAAATCTCGTGCTTAGGAGGCTGCAGTTCACCATCAGTTTTGTTACGCGCTCTACGTTGACTCCAATGACACCGATATCGACCGGTCTGAGTTTCAAACGACACCTCAGCAAAACATTCACCAGTCTGACGGGACATAATTTCATTTCCACTCTTGCTTATCTTATTCAGGCGAGGCGTCCGTCCATAAAGAGCAAGGCAAATAGCATCAAGAATCGTTGTCTTACCTGCACCAGTGGGTCCGGTAATAGCAAAAATGCCATCGGACGTGAAAGCTGGGTGTGTTAAGTCGATTTTCCATTCACCGACCAGCGAGTTCAGATTTTTAAAACGCACCTGCAATATTCTCATTGGTCGCCTCTTTATTCAGCCTGCACATCGTCTTCATAGAGAGACGAAAGCGTTTCTTGGTAGGTCAGGATCAGTTCCTGTCGTTGATCTTCTGGTATATCATGAACAGATAGACATCGCTCAAACACAACGTTCACATTCAAATCATCCAGTGTATCCTCTTCATGAATTTGTTTCAGCACACGATCTATGATCCGATTGTTTTTTACTCGAAGAATTTCCAATTGTGTGCCTGAAATAATAGTTTCCAAGCGCTCCTGCAGATCACCAATAAGTTCATCGCCTTCGTAAATAACTTCAACCCAGCATTTTGAATCTATTACTTTCAATTCGAGAATGCGATTTGAAATATCAACCCAGTCCCCTTTGACACGCTCAAGTTTCTGAAACACGGGAACATCAATCAGCTGTGTGGATGTTTCATTACTGTGAAATACTACCTGGCAAACACTCTTCTGCTGTTTTGCTTCTCCAAATCCCATAGGCAAAGGAGATCCGCTATAGCGTATAATTTCTGAATTGTTGACCTTCTGCGGTACATGCAGGTGGCCTAGTGCCAAATAATTGAAGCAGGTCGGGAAAATACTAGCCGTTACATGAGCCAGGGATCCAACATAAAGATCTCGCACACCATCACCATCAAAGGTTTGCCCACCGGCCGTAAACAAATGTCCCATGGCTACGATAGGAATATTAACCCCTAGTTCATTGCGCTTCTGTTCAGCCAAGACAGCGACATTAGCATAGTGATTGCGGATACCTTCAATCAGCTTCCGTTCCTTATCTTCTATACTCTCGCCAACTTCCGCCACACGGATATCTTTATCTCGAAGGTATGGCACAGCACAGACAATCACTTCTGGGGTACCCTGCTTATTTCGAAGCACCAACACCTCATCTTCAAGATCCTCAGAGATACTACCAACCACGTGAACATTAAGGACTTTAAGTAACTCCTTGGGTGCATTCAGGAAAGATGGTGAATCGTGGTTGCCTGCGATAACGACCACATGCCGGCAGGATGAGCTGGCAACCCTACATAGAAATCGGTAATAAAGTTCCTGAGCTCGATTACTCGGTGCCGTGGTATCAAATACGTCCCCCGCTATCAGCAAGACATTGATTTCATTATTATGAATCGTCTCAGCAAGCCAAGTTAAAAAAGCATCGAATTCTTCATAACGTTTTCTACCATAAAGGATTCGGCCTAAGTGCCAGTCGGATGTATGGAGGATTCTCATTTAACTTCCTGCAATTTCTTACTGCACTCATCGACGATATATTCAGGTACAAGGTCAAATTGTGTAGGGTCTAGCTGACATATAAATTCGTTCTCAATATGATATGTTTCGTTGATAAATTTTTGAATAATCGAATTTTCAATGTCTATACCAATAAGTCTAAACACTTGTAACTTTTCATATCCGTTTTGGCAGTCATGGTACAAGAATTTTAAACTATTCGTATCTGATATATTTCTGAGCATATTCTCGTAGTCAAATCCAGGTAGATTTTTTCTTATTTCATCAATACCATTAGAAAGCTTGGCAGGATCCATCTCAGGATATTTACCATCTCTACCTAGTGGCTCCCTTGAATCAAGAGGTTTTTTTCTTTTGTGAAACAGATTTGATAAAACCTGATATGCCTCACCATGATCATCCATAATCTCATAATAACGTCTTAGGTATATAAGCTTAATAATATTGTCACAATCTGAGTTGACAGCAGTTTGGCATATTTGAGCAAATGTTTTTATGTCCTTTTCACAGATTGATCGCTCATGCACATGACCACTATTGTATCTGAGATAAGTGGCTGTGACCTGATTGCTAAACTGCTTTTTTACTGATTTAAGCGTGTCAATTATGGGTTCTATGTCATGCGTTAACATCAAAACCGTTTTGCCTTTTAGGCATGATACTCCATCACGTCGGAACAACATTTCTAATATCGCAAACTTTTTATTCTTATCAAAAGACGATATTGGGTCATCCAATATTATCAAATCAGGTGCCTTTGCCAAACATTCATACATGAATAACACAATAGCAAAGGCATTTCTTTCACCGAAACTAAGATGCTGATGCCCACCACTTAGATGTTGACTATGGTCAACATGCAACAGCTTAAGTTGAGATCGCCCATGCTCTCCAGCAATTTCCACTTTATAGCGATAGCCAGCATATGCTAAGAAACTATTGATATCCGCCTGATGCTTTTCAATGAGTTTTTGTATTTCTTTTCGCTGTCTATTGATTTTACCCTGTAATTCCCCAGCTTGTGTTATTAGTACATCTAGCGATGAATTTATTGATGTGATAGTCGCTTGCGTTTTAACTGAGTTAAGGTGAGATAAAAAATGCAAATCTAGTTTATAGGATATTAGCTTCTCTGCAACTTTTTCGCCTTCCTTAAAATGAAAACTTGAAAGGGTTCTCACATCCTCTAGCTTTTGAACCAGAGTATCAATTTGATTCTTGAGCTCGACGATAAAGTTCTCATGCTCTTTTTCAAGGCCCTCTTTTAATGAAGTAATGATTTCTAAGTTTTCTTTCGCATTTACTGAGAAATATTCACCCAGTTTATCAAGAACATCGATTATTCCAACAAGATTCTTTATCACATTTTTATCGTATTCTTGACTTACTCTTCTGATTTGCTCTTTCTTGCCTGTCGAGTCAGTTGAACAAAATGGACAAGCGGTTGATAAAGTTGAATATTCTAAATGGCCTTTGGTTTGCCAATCAATCCAATTGACGCTTTTGGGGCTTTGAATGAATGGCTGATATGGTTCAAGCCCTTGAGGTATGTTCGTTATTTTGTTTCCAACTGATAGTCCCTTCATTCCAGCTGAAGACTTTGAAAGTTGACCTGATGCTGTCAGTTTAAATGCATCGCTTAGCCCCTTAAGATTCGAAATCAACGTTTCTAAATCTGAATTGTTTGTAAATTGCTGCCGGATAGTTTGCACGATACTAGCTATTTCTTGTTCTATCGCCCTATATGCATCCGTTCTAATGAATATGTCGAAGCTATTACTTACTAGTTCTTCCGGCTTAAAGGTAAACTGGTTAACATAATCTTCATTAAAACACATTATATTTCGAATCTTTTCCATGCAGCTTACTATCGGTTGCAGGTTATTAGGATTACTATCCCTATACTTAAAAGGCATCAAGTCAGCTAAAAGATCCTTATCTCCAGCTGAAAAGCATTGTAATGCCTTGGCAATAGTACTTTTCCCAGTTCCATTATGTGCAAATTTGATATTAAGTTTATTCTTAGTAATCGTTATTTTAGCTGAATCGATATTGTTACAGTTTTGAATTTCTACATTCATCTAATTACCTGGTTACATTTTATTAATAAAAGATTACAAACTGATATTAGAATTTTAACCCATCCCCGCATTTTCATTTATGTGTTTAACTAAATCAATCAACCGTCTACTCGTTTTATCATCAAATACCCCTGCTATCCCCAAATTATGAATATTCGTAAATGGCGTTTCAAATAATACCTTAGGCTCCATGGTGCCATTCTGTACAAGAAATTCAATGACCTCATTGAGGAAGGCTATTTGATCAGGCTCTAATGGCACTTTTGATAGAAATTCTGCAAAGGCTTCTTTAGCTGCTTTTCGACTCAAGCCCACAACAGAGCGAACTAATACGCCTAAAGGTTTTTCACCAAAGATTTTTTGATAGTCCTCTTTTGGAATTACGCCACATTCTGAAAAAAGAATATCTTCTAGAGCGGCAATGTCAGTAGGAGTAACTGGTTCATTATTTCTTAATCGCCGAATAGTGATATGATTTTTGTGATCATTGATAAATTTCCGCACTTTCTCTCTATAATCCTTTAAATTAGAATCGCTTTTCACCAAATCATATACTGCAGAACCTTCCCTAATTTCATCGGCAAAATTAGTATAAACGTTGATTAGAACAGTTTCTTTATCTAAAAATCTTGTCAGATCTCGAAGGCATACTCTTACCTGCTCGAGTAAAGGCAAAGAAACATCCGCCCACCATTGTTCAGTTTGCAAATCTAATATTAACTCCATTTGATTTGCGACATTAGGAATGTTTGATTTGTCTTCTAGCCCCTTCGCTATCTCAATGATTTGTGATTTGTATTTCTCTTGTGCTCTGCTATTTTGCAAAATAGCTATCTGAATATTCAAAATCAGTAAATCAAATCGACGGCAAAGCTCATCATCATTGTCTATTGAAGGCAAGCCACTAAGCTTACTTCTAAGTGTATTTATGTCATCTTCTTTCAAAATATCCCATTGGTCTCGCTTGGCATATTTTTCAACATTTGCTCGTTCTTTTCGAACAATAAAATTGTCTATATTCATAGTGGTAACAACTTCATGTAGCTGATTTTTTAGAGTTCCACTAAAACTTTTAAGTGCATCATTAACAATATTTGTATTTTCTAAAGCTGTTATTAGGTCTAATCGACGATTAAATATTTTCTGCTTAACAGACTCTTGAATACTGGAATCATACCCCTCTGGATTAGTATCAAAAAATTCCAGATTCTCACAATAATCAAAAATCACAAATTCCTTTTTATCATTTCCTGGACCGAATAAATCCTCACAGGGTCTAGTGCCACGTCCTATCATTTGCCAGAACTTTGTTCTGGAGCGAACCAGCTTGAAAAAGACTAAGTTCACAACTTCTGGAACATCAATACCGGTATCAAGCATATCCACTGAAACAACGATAAAAGGATCTTTTGTTTTAAGGCTAAACGCATCAATTAAACTTTGTGAGTATTTCACTGAATGATCAATTCGACGGCAAAACTTACCTGCCAGATGCGGATAATTTTCATCAAACTGTTGGACTATAAACTGAGCGTGTGTTTTATTTTTAGCAAAGATAATGGTTTTACCGATTTTATCTCCGCCCTCAACTTTGATTCCATGTTCCATCAAATGCATCAGAACTTTATTGACGGTATCTTTATTAAACAACCATTGATTCAAAGCTGAAGAGCCGATTTCTTCTTTTAGATCGCCCGTTTCCTTATCATAAAACTCCTCCTGCAATTCATACTCTTCTTGTTCTTCAATAGAAAGTTCGTTGTATTTAATTCCTTCTCTTTGGAACTTCAATGGTACCGAAATAGCGCGAGGTGGTACAAGGAAACCGTCTTTGACTGCTTGCTCTAACTCATAAGCATAAGTTGGTTGATGATTATCAAGTTCAAACAATTGATATGTGTTTCTATCAACTTCTCCACGGGGTGTAGCCGTTAATCCAAGTAGCAGTGAGTCAAAATAATCAAAAATGGCACCATATTTTTGATAAACAGACCGATGCGCTTCATCGATAATGATCAAATCAAAATGGTTTACACTAAATGTTTGGCTCTGCTTTTTCTTGGTTCCGTCAATACAATTAAGCATGGTTGGGTAGGTTGAGAATAATATTCGCGCTTCCTCTTGTTTCTTACCCAAGAGATTGGCGAGGCTGACATGAGGAAGATTTTTCTTAAACGCTCGACTAGCTTGAGTTAATAAAGCGGTTCTGTCAGCTAAAAATAATACCTTCCTTACCCAATTAGCCCGCAATAACATATCGACCAAGGCGATGGACAAACGAGTTTTGCCCGTACCAGTTGCCATGACGATTAAACTTTTGCGTTTACGATTATCTCCAAAATGTTGCATGACGCGAGCTGCAGCTTCTATTTGGTAATATCGACCAGCAATCTCTGTCTTAGGCTGCATCAAGTTTAACGATTGACGACTCTTACGCTGATTGATTTTCCATTGTAATTCATCTTTAGTGGCAAAGCCCTGCACTTCTCGTGGAGGATAAAAAGTATCATCCCACATCCATGTCTTATACCCATTAGAAAAATAAATAATCGGACGCTGACCATGATGCTGCTCTAAACAATTAGCATAAAGCTCCGCTTGTCGACTTCCTGTTTGTGGATCTACTTTTGTTTTTTTGGCCTCAACTAATGCAAGTGGTTTGTTATCATCGCCCCAAAGCACATAATCAACATAGCCCGTACCATCATTTTTACCGGAGACCGTAGGCATACAGTTTAAAACTTCGAATTCCTCAGCATTTTTTCCTTTCGGATCCCAACCCGCTTCTCGTAACATGACATCTATCATCAATTCTCGAGTTTGTGACTCCGTGTATTCATTGCTGCTAATCGTTTTCCTATTGGCTTTCTTAACGTCCTGAAGTAATGCTAATTGCTCTTTTATGGCGGCAAGTTCTGCCTCTGTTTGAGTTAGCTTAGCTCGAGCAGCCTCAGCTGCTTTATCTTTTGCTTCTAAGTCAGCTTGAATTTTTTCAATCTCATGTTTGGAAAGTTTAGGTGTATCTTCTTGCGCTTTAGGAAGATAAGTTACTTGGAATTGTTCGGGTTTTGCGCCGCCAGTAGAATAGACCCGCGCCATCCAGCCTAAGAATTGATGAAGTGCAACGGTTGCTTTTAAACCTTCTTGAGGCGAAATATTCTCGTCACCGTGTACTGCGATATTCCCTAATCGGTGAATAAATTTAATATCAAAAAACAAACCTCTTTGGATCATATTCGAAAAGCTTGGCTCATGAATCATAGAGGCTAGATTTAATTCATAGGGTGATTTTATAGTTGAATCATTAGCAAATAACCATTTTAGCGCTAATTCTAATGTTCGGCGTGCATAGATTGCCGCGGCTCTAGGATCACGCAAAGCATAGCTTTCCACAAATTTGGCATCCTGGAGTAAGAAGTCCCAATGCTCAGATAAAAAT
Organism: Legionella qingyii; assembly: GCF_003990155.1. NCBI lineage: Bacteria > Pseudomonadati > Pseudomonadota > Gammaproteobacteria > Legionellales > Legionellaceae > Legionella > Legionella qingyii. The sequence goes on along the minus strand of NZ_RZGX01000016.1, from coordinate 78,973 downwards.
GAAAAATTGCTCTGCTCCATCCTATTGTATCCTTTATGCTAATTCTGTTTCTGATTGTTTGCTTAATTCACCTCTAAATGCTTTTTGCGTTAATGCATTAAAAAGCTTATCTAATTCATTATATGCCAGGTTATCTTTCTGTAATTTCTTTACTGCTTTTGAAAAGAACTGTGTATACTTCTTTTGTTCAACTATAGGTGGAAGTAAAATTTTAATATTAGATAGTTTAGATTTGCTAACCATCCCTTTCATACTATTAGTTGAAGCATTCTGGATTATTCCTTTATTAAATAAGAGCTGGGCATATAGAAAATAAAGCAATATTTTTTCATTGGGTATGATTGCATTAATTTGTTGATTGAATGCAACCTCTCTATCTGTCATTGCTATATTACCTATGCAGTTTTTACTTCCTGCTATACAAGTTATTAGAATAGAGTTTTTCGGAGCACACCTACCGACCAATTTACCTTCTTTGGAAAGATACTCTTCTGCTTTTGTTAAATAGTGGAATGGGGTATTTATGTTATCTGATTTAATCCATTCAATTTCGGAGCCATAATATTGCTCTTTTTTTCTTGAGGGTGTGTTTCCTGTTATTATTTTTCCTATATCTGAAATATTGACCAACTTAAATCCTTTTGAGTTTGAGACTGGATCACCAAACATATCCAAAAAAACTGAGCGTAAGAGTTGTTCGCTAAGTTCGATGGCTTGTTGGCGTTTACGTCGCACTGCATCCGCCTTATCTAAAATTGCAGCAATACGTTTTTGTTCCTTTAGTGCTGGTAAAGGAACTTCTAACTCTTCAATGTGTAAACGACTTATCTGTTTGAAAGTAGAGCCAGTGCCCTTTTTTTGGAGTTCATCTTTATACGATTGAAGAAAATGCCAAAGATAATTTTTATCAACTTTATCTGGTAGAGGTCTTAGTCCAGCAACTCCTCGTCCCAAACAATATTCGTCATCACTCCAATTTAAATCACCTATAGTTGCCCTTATACATAGAATTAAGTCGCCTACTTGGGATAAGCGCGTAGGTTCTACAGTATGCTTTTTAGGATTTGGAGTACTTATGCCAAAATCGCCAGCACCAGCAATTAATGGATAGCCTTCAGCAACATCATTGTATGAACTACCTTTAGGTGCTTGCCCCATTGAAATATTACATATTTTAGATAACTTAATTTTGGGGATCATCATATCTACCTTTATCTGTAATATTAAAACGCACTTCATTCAGATAGCTTGAGCAGTTAGGCATGTTCATATAACATTCCCCTCAATTCCTTCAAGTCCCTCTGGATATCCAACTCCAAGTCATCAAGCTTATCTAAAATAACCTGCGGCGCATCATAGGCTACTTCTTCATATTCAACTTCTTTGTAACGATTGATGGAAAGATCATATTTATTCGTCGCAATATCTTTTTTATCAACGACGAAAGCTTTACCTTTTTTATCGAAAAAATCACCCTCACCTTCCTTGTATTGGTGATATTGTTCAATGATGTCAGGTATATCATTAGCTTGAATAGGCTCTCTCTTATCATCTAAACTAAAACCATCTGCTTTCATATCATAAAACAAGACTTTATCAGTGCCACCCGAATCAGTGCGCGTAAAAATCAATATGGCGGTAGATACCCCTGCATAAGGTTTAAATACACCAGATGGCATGGAGATAACAGCTTCTAACTTTTGTTCTTCGACTAAGGCATGTCTTAATTGTTGATGCGCCGTAGATGAGCCAAACAATACGCCATCAGGCACAATACAAGCACAACGGCCACCTAGTTTTAATTGTTTTATAAATAAACTGATAAATAGCAATTCTGTTTTTTTAGTCTTGCTTACTTGGAGCAAGTCTTTTGCAATACTTTCATGATCTAGTGATCCTTTAAAAGGTGGGTTAGCCAGAATAAGCGTATAGGCATCACGTTTATCAGCATGGTCTTCGCTTAATGAGTCCCTATCTTCAATAATTGGATTTTCAATACCATGTAAAGTCATGTTCATGGCGCCAATGCGTAACATTGAAGAATCGAAGTCTGAGCCATGGAACATTTGATTGTTAAAGTGATCTTTGAGTTTTTTATCACGATTGATTTCTTTGTGGTGCTTTTCTAAATATTCCGCAGCAGCAACCAAAAAGCCACAAGTACCGCAAGCAGGATCACAAATAATATCCTGTGGTGTTGGCTTTGTTAACTCAACCATCAGTTTGATAATGTGTCTCGGTGTACGGAATTGTCCATTTTTACCAGCAGTCGCTATTTTGGAGAGCATGTATTCATATAGGTCACCCTTTGTATCCCTGTCATGCATGGGGATATGCTCAATCATATTCACGACTTTATCAAGCAAGGCTGGGGTTGGAATAATAAATACAGCATCAGTCATAAACTTTGTATACGAACTACCAGCACGTCCATTAAGTGCTTTAATAAAAGGAAAAACTTCATCTTTAAATACTTCAAATTTTCGTTTAGGCTCGAAATCCTTAAACCTTGACCAGCGTAAATGCTCCTGTCCCTCTTCAAAGATAGGATCTGTAATCTCTTCACCTAATAAGTGGGCTTGTGCTTCCCTTGCTGTGTGAATCTCATCTAACCTTTTAGCAAAAAGTAGATAAGTAATTTGTTCAATAACAGATAGAGGATTTGATACACCACCTGACCAGAAAACACTCCAAATCTGATCCACTTTATTTTTGATTTCACCTGTAATCATTTGATTCTCTTATTAAAATTCTGCTTATTCCATATTTAACTTTGTTGTTATTTAGCTTTTTGCTCTTGGTTTTTAATCCATTGATCAATTTCGCTTTTACGAAAACGCCATGCAGCCCCTACTTTGAAGCCTGGTATTTTACCTTCCGAAGCAAACCTATAAGCAGTTTTTTCAGCTATTTTCAGATAGTTAGCCAAATCCTTAATAAGCATTATGTCGTTGTCAGTCATAGGAACATAACCCATTTATATGGAATTTAGTTGAAAATAGTTGAAAATACGGGGGATTTCAAGCTGTTTTTTTACCTCTACTTCTGCTGGTAGAGAAAAAATATTCTTAATAGATAGACTTACATTTTTTATTAGAAAAAAGACGTTCTAAGAATATGTGAGCTATGATGATAGGTATATTAAGTTAATTAGTATGAACGAATTTTTTGGATCACTTTACCAACAATATCTATTTCAAGACCATCAGCCACTTTAATATTTGGCCAATTATCATTTAACGTCAGAAGTTCGAATTCAGGTGAGGTAAAAGACAATTTCTTGTATTGGCAAACGATGACTTCTGATTTATTAGCTACTTTAACTACAACATAATCCCCTGGTTTTGGTGAGATCAAAGTATCTATTATTAGTACATCATTCACTCTAATTTCAGGGAGCATACTTTCATCTGTCATTTTCAGCGCGAATGCTTCCTTACTTAATTCTGGCAATAGCTTTATGCTAACAGAAATAAAAACCACATCATTAGATAACTCACAGTCAGAATCAGCATTGATATACATTTTTGCATCACAAGCCTGACGCGAATCCAATAGCGGAATCAAATGACTAGGGCTTTGTGTTTTTTTAATTTGCATCTCATCTGACAAGCACATTAAAAAAGCTGGCGAAACATCCAATGCATGTGCCAGCTGTTTGATTTCTTCTGGGCCAGGTGCGCGCGTTCCTTGTTCCCAATTGGTTAAGCGGGTTTGTTTAAGACCACCAGCAAGGTCACCAAGCTCTTTTAGTGTCAAGCCTTTTGCCTTTCGAGCCTCGAGAAGGCGTCTGCCAATTTCTTTTTTAATGTTTAGCTCAGCCAAATTCGCCTCATAAAAATAAGTTCAATCATTGATTTATCACGTAATGTGATATATATTCTCTTTAAAATCACTAATAGTGATATTTTTAAGTGTATTTTCATAAAGATTATCACATTATGAAAATAAAAACGAGGATTTAACAGGGATATACACCCATGATGGATTTCGTCATTAATAGTGATGAGTTGGCGGCAATGAGTGGTTTACCTCATATCCAGCAGCTGGCTTACCTTAGAGGAATAAGACCGTATATGGATGTGAAAACAGGAATAACAGGTATCAAGCGGCGAGTTAGTTATCAGTCGATATCTGAGCAGCTTTATATCGAGCCACATCAAGGAATTAAAAGTCAAAATTTTTCACGAGATCAAGTGCGTCGTGCAATTTCAGGTTTGGTACGTGCGGGCATTATTGAGATTCAATCTGAAGGCATGCAACTCATTTTAAAATGTCTCTTAGCTTCAAAGCATTATTCTGTCCAAAATAAAGCCGCCATAAACCCACCACAGAAAGCCACCACAAACCCGCACGAGATAGCCCTTGTAAATACTGAATTTTCTGAGGATACAGATATAAAAGCCGACATAGACGAACCCCAAAAAGCCGCCACACCTCTTATAAAAGAAAATAATTATATTTATTTATTACGCCAATTCGACAATTTCTGGCTTATGTACCCCGAAAAAAAGTCACGTGATCGTGCTTTTGAAATTTTCCAACAAATCAATCCCGATGAGCATTTACTGCAAACCATGTTGCAAGCACTCGATAGCCAAATCAAAGCCCATAAAGCAAAAGAAGCGCATGGTGAGTGGGTCCCTGCCTGGAAATTTCCAGCGAATTGGTTGTCACAAAAATGTTGGGAAGATGAAGTCACAATCGAATTAAAGCAGGAGAAAAGGAATGAGAAGCATCGCGCAAGTACTGGAACAGCCCATGACCCCTTCTGGAACGAAGACACAGAAGACTCAGCAAGCTCCGCAGAGGATGAATACCAGCAAACCAATGTCGTCAGCTTGCAATGGTACCGACAAGCGGATTGAGAACTTGTTTACCCGCTTTGCGGTCTTTTATGGGCATTTGTGGCGCAGTCAGTTTAAGAGCGATGGATTTTTGGAGTTTGCTAAAAAAGAGTGGTCGGAAGGATTGGAGCAATTTAGCGATGAGGTTTTGAATCAGGCCATTTTAGCTTGTCGGGATCATTGTGACATGCCGCCGAGTCTGCCGCAGATGATTGGTTGTTGTCGTGACATCAAACGGCGGAATACTTTTTATGTCGCAGGTGAAGCACATCAACCAGCAAGCCAAGCTGTGGTTGAAGAGAATATCCGGCAATGCAAAAGCCTACTTACTTAAATAAAAAGAGGAGAAGCACTATGTTACTTTTAACAAGAAAAGTCGGGGAATCCGTGGTTATCGGTGAAGATATTTACTGCACGGTCCTTGGATACCAGCATGGAGAAATTTGTCTTGCTTTTGATGCCCCCAAATCCCTCCCAATTCATCGAGAAGAAATTCAACGCAGAATTAACCGAGATCGTCAAAAGGATGAATGGTATCGCGAACCTGTACCTAATCAAGAAAGCGTTGTAGATCGCTTAATCAATAAATTTAAACACGAGATGAGTCCAGCATAGAACCATCAACAATAACATGAGGTTACTCAATGATAGATCTGGTTGAACAAGGACTAACGGTTAAAGACCGTGCCAAAGAGAAGCTGAAGCGTGATTTAGGTGGTTTGATTGAAGGGGCGCTTAGCGATCCCAAAACGGTAGAGATCATGTTGAATGCAGATGGCAGGCTTTGGCAAGAACAGCTTGGTGAAACCATGCGTTGCATAGGGAATATCAATGCAGCACGTGCCGAATCCATCATCAAAACTGTTGCCGGTTTTCATGGAAAAGAAGTGACTCGTATGAAGCCTTTGCTAGAGGGAGAGTTACCTCTGGATGGCTCACGTTTCGCCGGACAACTGCCGCCAGTTGTTTCAAGTCCAACCTTTGCCATCCGCAAAAAAGCGTTATCGGTTTTTACCCTCAATGACTATGTTCAGTCAGAAATTATGACACAAGCCCAATGCGAGGTGATTAAACAAGCTGTCTCTTCACACCGAAACATTTTAGTCATTGGCGGCACAGGTTCTGGCAAAACCACATTAGTGAACGCCATTATCAGTGAAATGGTGATTCATGCGCCTGAAGAACGTATTTTTATCATTGAAGATACCGGTGAAATCCAATGTGCAGCAAAAAATTGTGTCCAATACCATACCACGCTTGATGTCAGCATGACCCAGCTTTTAAAAACCACTCTCAGAATGCGCCCAGATCGAATCATTGTTGGTGAAGTTCGGGGTAGTGAAGCACTTGACTTGCTGGATGCTTGGAACACAGGACATGAGGGAGGAACAGCCACGTTGCATGCCAATAACTGTCTTGCAGGACTTCATCGGTTGAAATCACTCATCACCAGAAATCCGGCAGCACCCTCCGAAATTGAACCTTTAATAGGCGAGGCTGTTCATTGTGTCGTGCACATTTCAAGAACCCCACAGGGACGACAAATTCAAGAAATAATTAATGTCCATGGTTATGAAAACGGACATTACAACATCGAAAAACTTATTTAAGGAGAAAAAGAATGAATCAAACAACTCTGTTTAATCAAAAGAATTACTGGATAATGGGATTAATCGTTTTATTTTTGTTGTTAATCACTCATCCAGCCGCGGCCTCCTCTGCAGGTGGAGGACTTCCCTTCGACTCATGGCTAACTAAAATTCAAAAATCCATTACAGGCCCTTTTGCCTTTAGTGCTGCCATTATTGGATTGGTTGCAGCAGGTGCGACGCTTATTTTTGGCGGTGAATTAAATGGATTTATGCGATCCCTTGTCTTTTTTGTGTTGGTACTCTCATTTCTGGTAGCAGCTCAAAATACCATGACGGCAATTACTGGCAAAGGTGCTGAAATTTCTAAGCCATCTGTTGAAATCGTTGCAACGGAGACTCATCGATGAGTCTTCGTACCATCCCCATACGCCGATGTGGAAACCGCCCCAGTCTGTTTATGGGCGGAGACCGTGAGCTAGTCATGTTCTCAGGACTTTTGTCAGCCATTCTAATCTTTGCAGCTCAAGACTGGCTGGCAGCATTTGCAGGTTTAGTCATGTGGTTTTTATCCTTGAAAGGGCTTCGTTTAATGGCCAAATCCGACCCTTATATGAGGGCTATATATTTAAGACAGAGACGTTACCAGGCTTACTATTCCGCCCGTTCGACTCCTTTCAAAATAAATAAAAGAGGTTATCAATGATTGCCTTAATCACCTTTTTAATCAGCACCACAGGGCTTTTACTTTTAAGCCTCCTGTTTTGGGAAATTCGTCTGAAAAGCCGTCGTAAATATCATTTAAAAAAGCATCGCCATAATTCAGGAGGCACGGCAGATTTACTCAATTATGCCTCAGTGGTCGGTGATGGGGTGATCGTCGGTAAAAACGGCTCTTTTATGGCGGCTTGGCAATACCAGGGCGAAGATAATGCCAATACCACGGATGAGGCTCGTGAGATGGTCTCGTTTCGAATCAATCAGGCATTGGCTGCCATGGGCAATGGCTGGATGATTCATGTAGATGCAATGAGATGCGCGGCTCCCGGCTATAGTGAGCGGGGTCATTCTCATTTCCCAGACGCAATTTCTTTAGCAGTTGATGAGGAAAGAAGAAGACTTTTTGAAAGCATGGAAACCCTATATGAGGGGTATTTTGTGATTACGTTGACCTGGTATCCGCCAGTGATTGCCCAAAAGCGTTTTGTGGAATTGATGTTTGATGACGAAGGATTGAATCTCAGCCAAAAGGCAAAGACGCATCAACTGATAGAAGAATTCAAACAAGCCTGCAGAAACTTTGAATCGCGACTAAGTTCAGCCCTTAACCTCGAACGACTGAAAGCGGAACAACATAGTGATGAATATAACAATACCGTACTTCAAGACAACTTCTTAAGACACTTGCACTATTGTGTCACAGGACTTAACCATCCAGTCAATCTTCCTAAAAACCCAATTTACCTTGATGCATTAATCGGTGGTCAGGAATTAACATCGGGTATCACGCCTAAAATTGGGCGGAAGTTCATTCAATGTGTGGCGATTGAAGGTTTTCCAATGGAGTCTTACCCTGGCATTCTAACTGCCTTAACTCAATTGCCAGTTGAATATCGCTGGAGTTCTCGATTTATTTTTATGGATCCACATGAAGCGGTGGCGCATTTCACCAAATACCGTAAAAAGTGGAAACAAAAAGTCAGGGGATTTTTCGACCAGGTTTTTAACACCAATTCAGGTGTGATTGATGAAGACGCGCTCAATATGGTGAATGACGCACAATCAGCCATTGCTGAAACCAATTCAGGAATGGTGGGTCAAGGCTATTACACCTCGGTTGTCATTTTGATGAACGAAGACCGTGAGTTAGTTGAAAAAGCAGCGCTTTTGATTGAAAAGAACATCAATGCCTTGGGATTTACGGCAAGAACAGAAACCATTAATACCATGGATGCCTTTATGGGCAGTCTTCCAGGACATGGTGTTGAAAATATAAGACGGCCTTTAATCAACACCATGAATTTGGCTGACTTGATACCGACCTCCAGCATTTGGACCGGCGAAAACAAATCCCCTTGCCCACTGTTTCCACCACTATCCCCTCCATTAATGCATTGTGTCACCACGGGGAACACACCCTTTCGGCTGAATCTTCATGTAAGAGACTTAGGACACGGTATTATGTTTGGTCCTACACGCTCCGGGAAATCGACTCACCTAGGTTTAATTGCACTATCCTGGCGCCGCTACAAAGATGCACGGATTTATTCATTTGATAAAGGGATGTCCATGTATCCAACGTGTAAGGCCAGTGGAGGAGAACATTACACCATTGCTGATAAAAACTCGCACCTCTCATTTGCACCATTACAGTTTTTATCAACCAAAGCAGATAGAGCTTGGGCTATGGAGTGGATTGATACGATTCTTGCCTTAAATGGGTTAAATACTAGCCCAGCTCAACGCAATGAGATTGGTCATGCCATCATGAGCATGCATCAGAGTGGCTCTAAAACCGTATCTGAATTAGTCATGACCATTCAAGATGAACCCATCCGTGAAACCTTGAAACAGTACACCATCGATGGATTGATGGGGCATTTATTGGATGCCGAAACCGATGGTCTAGGGCTGTCCTCATTTATGACCTTTGAAATTGAGCATCTTATGGGGCTGGGTGAGAAATTTGCTTTACCAGTATTGCTGTATCTGTTTCGACGTATTGAAACATCACTGGATGGCAAGCCAACCCTGATTTTACTCGATGAAGCATGGCTGATGTTGGCACACCCGGTATTTAAAAACAAAATTGCTGAATGGCTTGATTCAATGGGCAAGAAAAACTGTGTGGTGTTTATGGCAACGCAACATTTATCACATGCCGCGAATTCTGGAATTTTAGACATCATAGTTGAATCAACCGCCACAAAAATCTTTTTACCTAATCTCTATGCACGAGATCCTGAAACACGCCTGATCTATGAACGGATGGGGTTAAACCCACGCCAGATTGACATCATTGCATCAGCTCAACCCAAGCGTGATTACTACTACGTCAGTGAAAAAGGACAGCGTCTTTATCAATTGGCTTTAGGTCCATTGGCGTTAGCATTTGTGGGTGCCACAGATCCTGACTCCATCGAACGAATGAAACAGCTTGAGGCTCAACATGGCGCTGAGTGGGTTTCATATTGGCTTTTAGAAAAAGGAATTACGATGAATCAATTTGGAGAAGCAGCATGAACCAAATAAAACAAAAGTTAAGCCTTAAAAAGAAAAAAAACAACTTAACAGATAATCCTTATCTCAATGCCAAAAGAGCCTGGAATTTTCATACTGCAGGTCTTATGAAATCATTACAGATATGGCAATTGGTAAGTCTAGGTAGTCTTTTAATCACTTTGGCTGCTATTGGTGGGCTCATAACGATTGGAAGTCAGTCCAAATTTATCCCCTTGGTATTTCAGCAGGATGCCAGCGGCAATACACTTTCAGTCACTCGCGCAGATCGTGTCGGTGATGCAAGTATCGATGATTACCGAGCGGCTGCAGCCCATTTCATTGAAAACATTCGAATGGTCAGTGTAGATGTCGCACTGCAGAAAAAGGCTGTATTTCAAGTTTATTCCTATTTGAACCAAAACGATGCAGCATTGACCAAAGTTCAGGAATTTTACAGTGACAAACAACACTCCAATCCATTTGACCGTGCAGCTCATGAAATCGTCAGTATCGAGATTCGTTCAGTCCTGCAGGAATCTGCCGATACCTGGCAGGTTGATTGGGTCGAGACAGTAAGAAACCGTGACGGAACGCTCAAAGAAAAGCCCGCCCAGATGAAAGCACTTGTGACCATGTATCAGGATGGTGAGCTCAATGATGCATCTAATGAATCGATTTTAAAGAACCCTCATCTGATTTATGTCCGCGATTTCAATTGGTCTTATGACTTAAAGAATGGAGAAAATGCATGAAAAAAATAATTCTTTCCTTTGGTTTGATGCTTCCTTTGACAAGCTTTGCTGTGGATAACTCTGAGCTGGCTAACTTCTATTTTTCTAAAAGCATCCCTGCATTATCGAATCAGGAAAAGCAGGCTTTAAGCATTGCAGAAGAATGGCAGAAGGGTGACAAAACCAGCAAGCCATTCCACTCTTCCGATGGCTCAGTAAGTTTTGTTTATGGTTCAGGTCAAATCAGGGTGGTATGCGCACCATTACAGATTTGCGACATTGCGTTGCAGTCTGGTGAGCAGCTTAACGATATGAATGTCGGCGATCCACGTTTTCTCGTTGAGCCTTCTATTACGGGTTCAGGTATGGAGCAACAAATTCACTTGTTAATTAAACCCAAAGATGTTGGGCTAGATACTTCTCTAGTCGTTACTACAGACAGAAGAACCTATCATTTTAGGTTGAAGTCCGATCAAAACGAGTTTATGCCCTATGTCTCTTTTACTTATCCAGATGATGCAAAAGCCAAATGGCGTTTGATTCAGCACATGCAAGCACAACAGCGAAAAGCCAATACCTTCACAGAAACCAACGAATATTTAGGCGATCTTAATTTCAATTACAGGATACAAGGCAATTCCCGATTTAAACCGGTTCGGGTTTATAACAATGGTGTGAAAACCATTATTGAAATGCCTGGAAGCATGTCTGAAAGCGAAGCCCCTGCACTACTGGTCTTAAGAAATGGTGGTTTGTTTAAAAAACCAGAATCGGTGATGGTCAATTATCGCCTGCAGGGCTGCCGATATATTGTTGATAGTGTGTTCGACAAGGCAATACTGATTATCGGAAGTGGCTCTTCTCAAGAAAAAATTACCATTACGAGGTGCTAGAGATGAGGACAGTAAGTGTTTTATTGTTGGTAATTGTTTTGTCGAGCTGCGCAAGCATGCAGTATGGAAATTTTACAGTTGCCTCTCAGAGTAAAGATATTTATTTGGCTAAAGATGCTGCGTCACAACTCACACATATTTATCCGCCAGCGCAAAATATTTTTTATATCAGCCAAAAAGTCAGTGATGGCTTTGGCATTAATTTGATTCATGAAATGCGAAACAAAGGTTATGGCGTGATTGAAAACGTCCAACCGAGACAAAAAGCAAATTTTTTCTATGTAGTTGATGAGATGAAGCAAGGCTCTCACTATCGAGTCAGCCTTTATATTGGCTCGCAAACATTAAGCAGGGTCTATGTCAAAACTAAAGAAAAAATCGCTCCAACCAGCCCATGGTCACACAAGGAGTAACAAAATGAACCAAAACATCGATTTATTATCACCGAATAGTTCACCGCAAAAACTCAAAACAACAGGAGTCAAGCGTGTGAATAATCTCCCTTTAGTGATAGCAATTGGCGTGTTGACCCTTTTTGTCGTGTTAATCGTCTTTGTTTCCCATAAGAGAGCCAATGCACAAAACCAAACTCTAGAGGCAATAAAAGTCACGGGACAGAAGAAAAATAACATGAATCTGGCCAATGAAATCGTTGGGAATCACAAAACCGGTGTGATGCCTGAGGCACTCATCATCAATCATGAGCCGGTACTTGAGTTACCTGTGGAACAAAACTTCCTTCAAAAACAAGACATGGATAGTCAAAATGTATCAGATACGGAGCTGGAACGAATTCGTCAGGAAAAAACCCAAGCATTTGAAGAAGCGGTCAAAGCAAAAACATTAATTATGGTTGATAATCCTCACCTAAATACCAGAGAAAGTATGACTACACACAGAGCCAATTCTGTTGCACCATTCGATGTCGATGGCGGCAGTTCCTTTAAAGAGCAACTGCAACTGCTCGAGGGACGACAAAATGCTAGACCCATGCCGCAAACTTTGGGTGGTGAGGAAAATGAAATGCGCTGGCATTTAAATTCACGACTCGAGAATCCCAACAGTAGATACGAGTTAAGAGCCGGAAGTGTTATTCCTGGAGTGATGGTAAGCGGTATTTCTTCTGAACTGCCTGGGCAAATCATCGGTCAAGTCTCCCAGAACGTTTATGATACGGCGACAGGTCAACATCTTTTAATCCCCCAAGGTACAAAGATTTTTGGTCTTTATTCCAGTGAGGTGAGCTTTGGTCAGAGTTCGGTGCTGGTAGCCTGGCAACGCCTTACTTTTCCAGATGGAAAAGCTTTGGATATTGGCTCCATGCCAGGAGCTGATAGTGCAGGTTTCGCAGGCTTTCGTGATCAAATAAATAATCATTACTTACGAATTTATGGTTCAGCCCTCTTGATGTCCGGTATCGTTGGGGGAATCAGTTACAGTCAAAACAGTAATCAGTCCAATCAGTATGGATTTAGCCCCTCTACAGCGGGCAGTGTATTAAGTCAGGCATTGGGTCAACAGCTAGGCGAAGTAACGTCACAACTGGTGGCAAAAAATCTGAATGTAGCACCGACTCTAAACATTCGTCCGGGTTATCGATTCAACATCATTGTCGTAAAAGATTTAACTTTTAGAAAGCCCTACCGGCAGTTCAGATAACAAAAAAGAGGAACTGTGATGAAACTTCGAATCCTGTTTGTTTATTTATGGACATTTAATGCCTGCTCCAATATGCCCGTGTTTGATTTACCCAATTACGTACAAAATGGAAAAATGCTACTGAACCAGATTAAAGAGTATAAAACTCAGGTTGATCAATACAACAACCAGATTCAGCAATATCAAAACATGCTGGATAACACCAAATCACTCACTTCGTTTCAGTGGGACAATGCCAATGGGGTAATAGATAATCTGCTTGAATCGACCGATACGATTGATTATTACAAACAAGAAGCAGGTAGCCTTCAAGGTTACCTGGATAGGTATCAAAGTCAGGAATACTATCAAAAAACACCTTGCTTTAATGGCAGTAACCAGTGTAGTCCCGAAGAAATCCAGAAAATAAGGCAAAGTAAAATATCTGCTTCTGTTGCTCAAAAACGCGCTAACGATGCCATGCTCAAGGGAATTGATAAACAGCAGCAAAGTTTAAAAGATGATTCGGTAAAACTGCGCACCTTGCAATCTCAGGCTCAAACTGCCCAGGGGCAAAAACAAGCGCTCCAGGCTGCCTCGCAACTGGCAAGCCAACAATCCCATCAACTGCTTCAAATAAGAGGACTTTTGTTAGCGCAACAAAGCGCACAAACCACAAAAGATGCAGCAGCAGCCAACAAAGAAGCCATACAAACCGCTGCTGATGAACGTTTTAGGTCAGGCACCTTTCATAAAAGTTCAGGAAAAAAATGGTAACCCATTGATAACAAGAGGAAGAAAACAATGAAACGATTAGGATTATCCATAGCACTTTTAGCATTCCTGCTTACAGGCTGTGACAGTGCTGAGGTAAAAGCACGAAAAAAGGCAGAGCATCTAGCCTCGTTAACCTGCAACAGCTCCAAAGAGGGTCGGACAGCCGATGAGCTGCAGGCAATAGCTGATGCTTGTTTTAAAGGCGGAAGTTACTCCAAAAGCTCAGGTATAAAGTGGTAATCCCATGAAAAAAAAGACAATCACTTATTTAATCGTATTCCTTTTAATTGGGTTTTCCTTGTCGGCTCATGCACAAGGCAGCATGGACAGCAGGGATTTGCTGGATAATATTCTGTATCGGTTTTCCAGTACAGCCTCTACATGGAGCCAAACCATATTAAGTTATGCTCGATACCTCTTCTGGTCTCTGGCATTAATTAGCATGGTATGGACCTATGGGCTTATGTCATTACGAAGAGCGGATATTCAGGAGTTTATGGCTGAAACGGTTCGATTTTTAGTGGTTGTCGGTTTTTTCTATTGGATTTTGGATAATGGACCTGCCATTGCAACCGCCATCATCGACTCCATGCGACAACTCGCAGCAAAGGCTTCCGGAATTGATACGCACATTTCCCCCTCTGACATTATTGACGTAGGTTTTGATATTGTTTCCAAAGCAATTAATAACTCGTCCCTCTGGTCCCCTGCGGCAACTACGGTGGGATTGATCGTTGCAGGGGTGATTCTGGTCGTTTTGGCACTGGTCAGTATTAACATGCTGATTATTCTGATTACTGCCTGGATTTTAACCTATGGCGGCATCATCTTATTAGGGTTTGGTGGCGGACGCTGGACTTGCGATATCGCGATTCAATACTACAAAACAGTGTTGGGTATTGCTTTACAGGCATTTGCGATGATTTTGATTATTGGTATTGGTAAGTCTTTTGTCGATCAATATTATGCCGCTATGGCAAAGGACATTCTCTTAAAAGAAATGTTTGTGATGCTCGTTGTATCCATTATTTTGCTGATATTGATTAATAAAATCCCCCCTGTTCTCGCCAGCATTGTATCTGGCGGTGGCGGAGGCAGCGGTGGTATTGGTCTGGGTGGCGCTTTAGGTGCTGCCGGCGTTGCGGGTGCTGCTTTGGCAAGCAGCGCAGGAGCTGTCAGTGCTCAAAGTGCAGGAGGCTTATCCGCTCTTCATGCGGCATTCAAAGCCGCTTCCCAAAGTATGGGTGCTGGTGATTTAGGTTCTGTGTCAGAAGGCAATGTCAGCTCCAAAACCGGCAGTTTGGCACAAGCCATGGGGCAAGCATCCAAATTTGCAGGTTCGTTTGGCTCACATTTAGCATCAGGGACATTTGATGTAGCACGAGAAAAGGCAAGCGCTATGAAGGAGGCAATGGCTGCAACGGTGGCCGAAACTACCGGTGGGAAAATTGCCGATGCAATTCATCAACGGGTGGAATCACAAAACGATTTATCAGCATCTGAACACCAGGATTCAGCATTTCAAAATATTACGTCGATAGGCACTCCAGAAGGAAGTTTCAGTGCCGGAGAAAATGACGATGAAGTCAGCCATTTTGTCAATCGAAAAGCATCTGGAGACTGCCAATGAATCTGAGTAAACCCAATAAATCCATTGGTCCACAAGTGAGACAAAAACAGGATAACAAGAGGACCATGAGACTCATCGTAATGGTGACTCTGGGATTTTTAATCAGCATGGAGATTGGCACACAATATGTGGCTTATAAGTTTCATTACCACGAGAATTTAGGTTTTTCATTTGCGCATGTTTATCTACCCTGGAATCTGCTCTGGTGGAACATGAACTATCATCATTACCATCCCGAATATTTTAATGCCGCCTTTGGCATGGTGGTGATGAGCAGCTGCCTTTTTTTGATGATGCTGTTGTTCGCTAGTCGCCATTTAAAAAAAGAAAACATCAGCGAATACCTTCACGGCTCAGCCAGATGGGCGAATAAGGATGATTTGAACAATGCTGGTTTGCTTGACCAGGAGGAAGGTGTGTATGTTGGGGCGATTGAAGATGCGCAGGGAGAAATTCATTATTTGCGCCATAATGGGCCGGAGCATGTTTTAACCTATGCACCAACGCGATCCGGAAAAGGTGTTGGCCTTGTAATCCCTACCCTTTTATCGTGGAAGCATTCCTGCGTGATTACCGATTTAAAAGGCGAGCTTTGGGCCATGACCGCTGGCTGGAGACAAAAGCATGCTAACAATAAAGTGATTCGCTTTGAACCAGCAACATTAACTGGCTCAGCCCGTTGGAATCCGCTTGATGAAATCAGAGTGGGTACAGAATCAGAGGTGGGTGACGTACAAAATTTGGCAACACTTGTGGTTGATCCTGATGGTAAAGGGTTAGAAACGCACTGGCAGAAAACATCGCAAGCCCTTTTGGTTGGTTTTATTCTGCATGCGATTTACAAACTAAACAACCAGGGGGAGCCGGCCACATTTCCCAACATTGACCGTATGCTGGTGGATCCCAATATTAATATTGCCGACCTGCTCATTGAAATGACCCAATACCCGCATATTGAAGGAAAAACCCATCCCGTTATTTCAGCCTCCGCCCGTGACATGATAGACCGCCCCGAGGAAGAAGCAGGCTCTGTGTTATCCACTTTAAAATCTTATCTGGCGTTATATCGTGACCCAGTAGTTGCTCATAACATATCTGCCTCAGATTTTTGCATCCGCGATTTAATGAACTATGAAAGTCCTGTGAGTCTCTATATTGTTACTCAACCCAATGATAAAGCAAGGCTTCAGCCTCTGATTAGGGTCATGATTAATATGATAGTGAGGTTATTGGCTGACAAAATGGAGTTTGAGCGTGTATCGGATGACAAAGGTTTAGCTTATGTCAGAACGAAAAAAACGTATAAGCATCGATTGCTTTACATGATCGATGAATTTCCAAGTCTTGGAAAACTCGATATTCTGCAAGAGTCATTAGCGTTCGTTGCGGGTTATGGTTTGAAGTTTTACTTAATTTGTCAGGACATTAATCAGCTTAAAAGCCGTGAACGTGGTTATGGTCCTGATGAAACCATCACGTCTAATTGCCATATTCAAAATGCTTATCCACCTAACCGAGTTGAAACAGCAGAACATCTTTCCAAACTGACAGGCCAAACGACGATTGTTAAAGAACACATCACCACCAGCGGCAAACGTTTTTCAACGTTCTTAAATCAAATCTCCAAAACCGTGCAGGAAGTATCAAGACCTCTTTTAACCGTTGATGAGTGTTTGCGTATGCCTGGCCCCAAAAAAGACTCCGATGGTTTTATCCGTGAGGCTGGTGATATGGTGGTTTATGTCGCTGGTTTTCCTGCGATTTATGGGAAGCAGCCACTTTATTTTAACGATCCAGTTTTCTTAGCCAGAGCATCTGTCGAGGCACCAGTACACTCAGATATTTTGCGTGCTCGTTTAAGTGACGATGAGATCATCAAGTTATGAAAAAATTGTCCGTCTTCATCGCTATTTTCTTTATATGTCTTATTGCTTTAGGCGCACTGTTCCATGCTATGGGTTTTAGGATAAACCTGACTGAATCCATACCTATAGGCTTATATCGCATCACCAGTGCAGAATCTCTCAAAAATGCTTATGTGATTTTTTGTCCTGATGACAGGAAGTCGTTTAGGTTAGCCAAGAACAGAGGCTATATAGACCATGGTCTTAATTGTGGTGGATATGGTTATTTAATGAAAAAAGTCGTGGCTCTATCTGGCGATATTCTCTCGGTGACAACCGAAGGTGTTTTTGTGAATCACATGCTAATCCCCTATTCAAAACCAAAATTACAGGATGGGATGAACCGCACATTACCTCAATGGCAGGTAATGAATTACCAACTTCAAAAAGAGGAAATCCTGACAATGACCAGTCAAAGCGAATGGTCATTCGATGGTCGATATTATGGTCTTGTTCACACAAGACAAATCAAAGGAATGATCACACCCGTATGGTTAATTAATAAACGGGAGAATACCACATGATTAATGAAATCAAATTAATGGGGAAAATAATTTGGTTTCTGATAATAATATCATAACGAAATAGGCTATTTGCTACGAAGCTTTTTAATAAAAGGATTCAATTTTTTTTTTATTAACTCAAGTGTTAAGCTTTCATTATAATAAACATAAACAATGGAAACGCCATTTTGCCTACAAAGCTCTTTTTTTCTTAAATCTCTTTCTTTGTTTTTTATTAAAGCTGTTTCACCGCCAAAAAAGTCAACTGGCTCAAAATGTTGTCTACCTTGGTATTCCAATGCCAAAGATATTTCAGGAAAATAGACATCAAGACTTTGACTACCCAGCCAGGTAGGGCTGGCTTCCCGCAATATTTTAAATTCTGGAAGTAGCTCCTTGGCGAATAGAAACATATTATTTTCATTAATCCATTTGGGTTGGTTAAATATATAGTTTAAATTATGGTAAATCCAACTCCATTTTGGGTCTTTATAATAGAAAAATGAAAGAGGTCCAAAACAATATTGTAAAGTTTTGTCAGGAATACCAAATTGTCTTTTACACTCATCAAAGCCGTATTTCTGTATTATGCATACATGGCAAATTGTATTCCGCCTCGGTAAGCAAACTATATCAGATAACATTAAAAGATTATCTTTTCGAGCGGTTGGAGGATTAGATGCCAATAAATGCTCGTGGAATTCCCTGGAGCAGGAGCATATATATCGTTTACCAGAAATAAGATTAAAATAAGTTATTTCCTGATGCTTAGAATTAAACATTTCAAAATCACAAAGATAAAACCATTCTGGCACCATTTTATCCTGAAGTTTTTCAATGGTTTCAGGAGATAGTTGGGTGAGAATGTTTTTAACCCTAAAAGAAAATCTTAATTTATTGATGAAAATATTTGTTTGGGTTTTTAGTTCTTTTATTGCAACGTCTTTTTTTGCTATCCGTGTAAACTCTATTTCATGTAAATAATTATTGCTTAATATTTTTCCATCCATAAAATAAAATAAGTGATATTCATTATTCTTATTATTTCTTATATGTCCGGACTTTATAGGAAAGTATTTCATTACAACACCTTTTATGAATGGATTGAACTCAACTTTGTCTTGCCTCATTTTCTGTATTTTAATTATTGAGGAAAGTTCAAAAGTCAGTTCTTTATCAAGGTAATTAAAGCCGAAGCCATGAGTCAAAGTTTTTGGTTGCTTACATTTAATAACAGTATCCATTACAAAATCATTCTTTATTAGGAGGTTACTATATTTCGACAAATAATTTGACATTGCAATTTTTAAAGCATATTCGATACTTGCAGAAAGATCCTGAAATATATGCTTTTCTAATGTATCTTTTAGGGCTTTTTCAAAAACATCAGTTTCTATGCCTAATCGGAGTTCCATAAGATTAATTAAATAGTAATTCTTTTTATTGTAGGCCAAAAAAGTGAAGTTAACGGCAAGATTGCCGAGAAATATATGAACGATCTATTTTTTTTGTAATCTTATCCATAGCAATTCTAGATTAGAAAACTAATGCGTTACAAAATAACACTATTACTCACTTCACTTTATTTTTTGATGTCCTTTTCCGCTCTAGCCCAGGAACTTTCCGTCGCACATGGTTATCAGGTTGGAGTCTTTGCTGCTCCAGCTGATCATGTGCATTATCCTGCAATAACACTTGACCTCCTCCGGTGAGCTGAACCAGATCGCATTCGGACAGATTTCGCAAGCTGTTGTGATCTTTGGCTGGCGAGCCTTGTCTAATGCTGAAAGTGTTGGGCTTTTTACTGCCTCTTCTATTGCCTGTGGCTGTTCCAACAGCCTCATGGTTTCCAGAAGTTCTTCTTCGATGGTTTTGTTGGTTTGATCTTGATTGTTCATGAGATTTCTCCTGTTCAAAATTTAGCTTTTGACGTTGGTTTTCCAAATCCAAATCAGCAAAAGTGATTGGCATTTGATATTGAATAACAATTTGCAAGATAATCTTTTTAAATAGTGGAGACCCGCTCACACAAATACAGTCACAGTAGCGCTTCCTTGCCATTTCCAATGCTCTTTTAAGCGCAGGAATAGACCCGCCTTTAGAAATGATAATTTCTTTTCCATTGTCTCTAATAACACCGTTACCCTTTTTATAAATCTCAGTGCCTTCTTTAGTAACAGAGTCGATTGGTCCAAAATTTAAAGAAGGAAAAACTGAGTCTGCACCTGATATGGTGTAATCATGGTTATTTTTACGATTACGATAACGCATTGCCACTAAGGCATCCTGGTCGCCACCTTGCGCTTTTTGTTTCAGCCAATCAGCCCAGGTTTTGTTTTGGTGGGAATCTATTAACCGGCTACGTTCTTTTGCGTAATTTTTCCTTATGCTATCAATATCATTAAGCAAAGTTTTGTTTATGTGCTGATATAGATACTTTTTCTGTACTTTAGAAAGGTTCATTAATTTCAAAGCCGCTCGTTTAATTCGCCCTCGCTTTTTCGCCTTTTCAATAAGTTTAACTCTAGCCTCGCGTAACTGCTTAAGCTTTTCTGTAATAAAGAGTTTATTGTGTGATTTTTCATGCTGAAATTCAGCATATAGATTGGAACCAATTACTTTTTTATTTAATGGTTCATAACGATATACATTTGATACATGTTCATTGTCTTCTGAATAGCATGGTACGAATAAACCTAGTCTGGATTCGAGATTTTTTTTAGAGAAGGTTCTAGAAATTGAACTTGCTTTAACGGTAAGCCCTTGGACATTACAAAACACAAAACCATTGGCTTTAACACGCATCATCAATCCATGCTCTGCCAAATTACTATGAATCACCTTCCAGCTACTGGCTGCCTCGATTTTTTCTTTGCAGTGCCGCTTCATCCAATTAATCAAGCTTTCAATACCTGAATGGTATTCCATATCGTCAGCAATATTTTCTGAACGGCTTTTACGAGTTTGATGATTAGTTATTTTAAGATCTAATTCAGTTTCGAGCTTGGATGCAACCTCGGCAAAGGTCTTATATGCCCTATAAGGTTCAATCATATTAAAAGTTTGGGGATGAATTTTATTAATCGCAACATGAATATGAAGATTGTCTGTGTCATGATGAACAACGGAGATTCTTTGATGTTCTTTAAATCCAATCGACGATGCCACTCTGTCTTCAATTTCTTGTAAAGCTTGAGATGAAGGATTTTCTCCTGGGGCGAAAGAAATGAGCATATGATAGGTTTTATCGCCCAACGCTCGCTGGTTTCTAGCCTGTGTTGCCAATACCTCCTGAACAGCCCAAATGGGATCGATACTATTACAGTTTGATAATCTGACTTTACCCACACGTTCCTTCTTATTTTGTGTATTACAAAGGTACTGAACAAGACCCGAAAAACTACTAAGCCTTGTTTTCTTCATAGGAATATGGCGAATAATCATAGTTTTTTTACCACTTCAAACATCGCATCCTGAGTGGTTTGAATACGTGCTAACAATGTTTTTATTGCTTGGAGGTCGAAGTGTGCAACACGTTTATCCTGAGTCAACCATAGTTTTAACAGTCCACCAAGCCGTCCTAAGTCTCCATTAATCTTGGCTAACTGCAGTATATAATCCTTATCAACATTACTTTGAATTTGATAACCGAGACTAATCCTTCTTAAATACTCGGCAATTGAAAGCCCAGCTGTAGCTGCATTCGATTTAATTTGAATTTCTTCAGAAGGCAAAACAGGTACGCGAAGATGACGACCATTTTTTCTGGTGGATGTTTTAAGTTTCTCGTCCATAAGGATGCCGACCTCTTAATTAAGTGGTTATGCAATCCTTTGAGTATCGATTTGATCTCAAAACACAGTTTTTTTGTTGAGCACCGAAGGTGCGAATAAGATTAATGAGGTTTGGTAGCCAGCTTGCTGGTTAGCTAACTTCACCTATCTTGCCCTGCGTTTTAAGTTCATTAAATGGGATACTATCAGGTAATTTTATGTAATTTCAAGGTTATTTTTCGTAACGCCCTATTAATTACTTATAATTACCATTAATTACGATAAGTTACACTTAAGTACGTTTAATGGTTTATTTAATTACGCTAAAAGGAAGGAAAATTACATACCCTATTGCAGTCTAACGTAATATTTCATACCATCGAAGAGAACAACAATAAATTGACAATATGACATGGGAAACTCCCTCAGCGAACGAATCGCAGCCAAGCAGATAAATAGGAAATGCTCTGATAAATCGGTCAACAAAGCCGCTTTTCTTGCGCTAAAAAAAGATATCGCTTCAGCGCTAGCCGACGGCTGGTCTATAAAGCTTGTCTGGGAAACCTTAGTTGAAGAAGGCAAAATCTCATTTTCATATAAAACATTTTGTGGCTATGTAGCACGTTTGATTGCTGCAGAAAAAAAGCCATCTATGCAGGAGAACACCAAGGATGAACAGGCTAAAAGTAAGGCAAAAAACGAAATTCGCGGCTTTACTTTTAATCCCAAACCCAACTTGGAGGAACTCTTGTAATGGCAAAAATACATATCACACTGCAGGGAAAAGGCGGTGTCGGCAAATCATTTATTTCAGCAACCACTGCACAATACAAATATCACAAAGGCCAAGCCCCATTGTGCATTGACACCGACCCTATCAATTCAACCTTTCATGGTTTTAAAGCCTTAAATGTTGACCATATTCAAGTCATGAGCGGCGATGAAATCAACCCACGGCTTTTCGATGCCCTCATCGAAAAAATTGTCGTAACAACTAATGATGTAGTCATTGACAACGGTGCCAGTTCTTTTGTACCGCTATCTCATTACCTCATAAGCAACCAAGTTCCAGCTTTATTAAAAGAATTAGGCCATGAAATGGTGATTCATACGGTCATCACCGGCGGCCAGGCCTTGTTGGACACCATTAATGGTTTTGCACAGCTGATTGACCAGTTTTCAAATGAAGCACAGTTTGTCGTCTGGCTCAATCCCTATTGGGGAGCCATAGAGCATGAGGGCAAAGCCTTTGAACAAATGAAAGCTTACCGAGATAACAAAGATCGAATATCAGCCTTAATTCAAATTCCTGACCTGAAAAAAGAAACCTACAGCCGGGATCTAACAGAGATGCTACAACAAAAACTAACTTTTAATGAAGTACTGGCAATGCCAGAAAAAAACCTTATGACCCGTCAGCGATTAAAGATCATTCGCGATCAGTTGTTCGGCCAATTAGATAATGCCATGGTGATCTAATGTCAGATAAATTTAATGAGGTCATTCAGGACATCGCTGTAAGACATGGTGTGGTTTTAGGCAAAGATGATCCAATCCTTATCCTTCAGACCATGAATGTAAAACTGCTTGAGGAAAACCGCCGCGTGCAAGAGGCTATGCTAGCGAAGTTCAGAGAGGAAATTGAGAGTATTTCCTCTCAATGGAAGGATGACGCTAAGGAAAAAGCGGAAAAAATTCTTAACCTGACTTTAGCAGGAAGTAAAGAGGTTATGTCCAAACTAATACACGACTCTACCAATGAATCCATAGAAGCTATGAAAAATATGATATCTAGCTCATTGGCTGAGGCTCGTGATATAACACAACAGGCTCGGACATTTAGTAGGTATGCATTGCTGTCATCAACCGTCATTTTGATTGGTTCTTGTTTGTTTATCTTTATTTCTCTCGAGCATATTTTAAGGTAGCAAAATATTTTATGGAAATACGGGGATCAAAAGATCTTTACAAATCTTTCTTGCTGTATTGGGATTAATTTGTACATGTCTAGGTACAGTCGATATACCCAATTTATTAATTGTATTGATATAAATATCATGTTTGCTACCATGACGATGTAGCTTACAATCATGATTCTCTAGATGTTTGATGAATTGATGACGATTTATCAATTATAACTTCCTTGGTAATTTTATAATCATGAATTCCTTTGATGTCAGCAATAATTGACAAGGCTTCTTTTAAGTTATCTCTAACTTCATTTAGATCATCGCCTTGGGTATTTATACCCGATATTTGTTCAATGTAGGCAGAGAAACCAAATTCGTCCTGTTCAATAACTGCTGTCAATTTCATGGGATTCATAATATTTTCCATCCATTACATATGATAAATTATAGAGCATTTTGTATTTAATAAATACGACACTTAAATAATTTTTTTTTTGAACTTTATCAAAAGCAATTATTTAATAGAAATACTTATTGTTGGGTGGCCCTATCTTTAATTAAGTATACCAATAATTGTTCAACCTAATTAGGAAATTAGAATATTAATGAGAAGGATATCTAATACTCTAGATACTAATTACGTGATATGGCCATGAAGCAATCATATTCAATAGAAACAAAACCATTAACATTGTATTGATAAAAAAAAGAACTTAATTCCTCTTTAATAACTAAATCAAATAAATTCAAATCAATATCGGACGTGGATAGAAACAGATACTCCAATCCTTGTTGAGTAACTTGGTGAGTATGATGAAATTTAAATAATTTATATTTTTCTTTGCCATATAATTGATTCAGCAATTCATACGAATCAGTCTGTACCTGAATTGCTAGAGCATGTTCTTTTTTGTGGTTGTTAATAATTTTATTATATTCTTTTGCGCAATCTGTTTTGCAGCTGTTACGTGAGTTCCACACAGTAATTATTTTAAAATGATTATTTGCAGCATTGGCAATTATATCTTTTAACTTATCTATATTCATCCAATGTAATGATTGTGGAAAGATAAAAGCATCAATACTAGCCGCAGGTAAACTAACCTCTTCAGCACTAGACTCTATAAAAGTTAACTTATCATAGTCAATTAGCTCTGCCCTGCACTCTGCAAGCATTTCAGCACAAGGTTCCACTGCATAAATCTCATAACCGTACTTAATTAAGTCTTTTGTAAAAATACCCGTGCCACATCCAAATTCAACGATTTTTGAACCAGACTTTAATAATCTAGCCAGATACTCAAAAACAGAATCCGGATATTTAGGCCTGGAATGTTTATAGAAATATGCTTTTTGAGAAAAAATAGTCTTATGACAAACTGGAGCATCATCACTCATGTAATAGTCTCAACTCTAATATTCTAAAACCAATTTAGCAGCAAACTCTCCTGCAATTTTTCCAAATACGGATCCAGCCATAAGACCACTGCCCCCAGCATAATTCCCCCAGAACAATCCTCCAACAATTTCTCCGCAAGCAAATAAATTATGAAAAGGAGTATTATTTTCTCTAACTACCTGGGTGTTTTTATTAATTTTCAAACCACCATAAGTAAATGTAATTCCCGCCTTTACAGGAAAAGCGAAATAGGGAGGTTTATTAATTGCAATAGCCCAATTACTTTTTGGCAAATCAAGATTGAGAGTACTTATTCCATCTAACCTACTCAAATTAATTTTTCTCGTGGTTGTTGCTTGATTGAAATGATCAATATTTTTTTCAAATTCTATACAGTTAATATCAAGCTTTTTCGCCAATTCAACCAGTGAGCCTGCTTCAACATAATTTCCATCTTCAAAATAACTTTGAGGTAAAAATCTTGCTGTTTTATGGTCAAAAATTTGATATGCCAGTTGATTAGGCTGTTCAATGATTTTTCTTCCCAGCTTTGCATAAAGAAAATTAGGCAGGTTTTCACCTTCATCAAAAAATCTTTGCCCCTGATTATTCACTGAAACACCATAATTGAATGCATATCTTGAGTTATTTTGACTTTCCTCATTTTCTCCAGGAAGCATATAGGATTTTAAACGGCTATTTTGAGGCGTTGCATGGCATTCAGAGTAATCGCCATAAAGAACGCCACCAATATTTGAAGCAGACACAATCCCTTGCCCGGTATTAAATGGAACACCTCTTAATGCGGTATCCTCCCAATGAGTACCAAGATATTTTTTCCTCATTGATGAGTTTGATTCGTAGCTCCCGCACGCGAGGATGATTGTTTTTGCTTTGATAGAAATTTGCTTATTTCTATATAATACTTTTGCTTCCTTAACGTAATTATCACATGCCACCAAATCTATAAGTTCACATTCATAAACGATATGAACCCCATGACGCTCAGCCACAGAAAAATTGATATTCTGTAATTCTCTGCCACCGCCAACAATCCTAATAGGCAAGCTACCAGCGAGTATACGTGGCTTTATTTCCCATCTATGCCCAAGGTTATGTAACCAGCGAGCCGTATCATATGAGTTTTTAACAAGAATTGAGGATAATTCAGAGTCAGCACGATTATTTGAAACGTGCATTAAATCACTATAAAACTCATTTTCTGAGTAAGTTAAATAATGTTTTTCTAAACGCGCTACTTGTTCTTCATTTATTTCAGATAAATTTAATAACATTAATAGGTCGTCAATATCTGAATGGGCAAATCTAAAATTCATTGTAAGAGAGCTGTTTCCACCACGCTCCTCATAACTGGCTTTTTCAATTACTACGACATTTGGAGTTTTGCACACAGCAGAAATTGCAGCACAAAGTCCAGCATTCCCTCCACCAATGACAAGTACATCTATCTCTTTTATCTGTTCTAAATCCAACATCTTTTTAATTCAATTTCATTTGTGATAAACAACCAGATTCCTTAAATCCAAATTTACGATATAAGTTCAATGCAGGAATATTGGATTCATCTACAAATAAAAATGCTCCTTTATATTTACCACAAATATCATTTAACAACTTGGATAAAAGTAATTGGCTAAAACCATGCCCTCTATGCTTTTCATCTGTATAAACATAACTGAGGCAACGATAACCTTTTATTTCTCTGATCCATGCTGCAATACTTACAACCTCGTCGCTTACTTTTAAGCCCATAAACTCTCTTGAGGAAGATAAAATTAATTTCTTGGCCTCTTCTTCATCCAGAGCCACATTCAATCGCTCCTTGGAAAACTTGGCAACAAGAACATCTGCGCCAAAATCGTTAAGGGATTCTCCCTTAAGAAATTCAAAATCTGATGATAGCGAAGTAATATATTCATTTACTTCTTTAGACATCAAAAGCATTTTTGCGCTACTGTATTTTTCACTTAATGTTTGTAAGTAATCCCCGATTTTATCGACTAACTCTTCAGCACCTTCAATAATCTTAATGATGTAATTCGCTTTTAAATGAATGAAAATATCTAAAGCACTTTTAGGATCTGTAGCTGCAGAAAAAAATAAGCTATTTTTTTTAGGATTAAATACAGCTAATTTTTCATTTGAAACTTTGAATATTTGTATGGGTTCAGTGACACTTTGGTTTTCAATTAAAGCAAGTAACTTACTATTTAGTAATAATTGACTGTACATAATTCCTAATTCAGTATCACCAAGTGTCTTACATTCAACTATCATGATTTTGACGGCTCCATCCTTATTGAGGATTTTATAAAGCATAATGCAGAACAAATACAACATGCACTAGCTAACAAATATATTTTTTGATAATCCGTAATGGTTAATAACAAACCTGCCAGCAAGCTGCCTAGCCCACCAATAATAGAAACATAGGTCTTGCGAGCAGCACCAATCAATCGCCAATCAGAAGCCTCTTCAGCACAATCTTGAAAGAAACTTTGCCATACAGGCAGCGAAAATGTATGAACAAACGCTAAAAAAGAAATCATTATAACAAAAAGGTAGACTGAATTATGGGTTGCGATAATAAGAAACGGTATTGCATAAGATAAACGCAACCATTGTGCTTGAGATGAATTGATAATTCGCTTTTTCGTAATTAAAGAAACTATAAAAGCTCCCAAGAAGCTAAATGTAAATTGAGAAACATAATAAAAAGATATTAATCTATCGCTTACATTAAAAGATTCTTTTAAGACATAAATGACAGAGCCATTTAGCAGAAATAAAGACATTGCAAGAAAACCATGCGAAATAGTCAAATTTCTAGATTTTTGTTTAAACAAAATGAATAAGGTAATTGGCTGTGTAGACATACGTGTAAAAGCTTGGCCTACACACCTTAAGTTACTTACTAACATTGCAGCGAATAGATAGGTTACAGAATCTATAATGAAAACAGTCGAAGAAGATCCCCATGCCAACAAGGGTACAGTCAAAGATGACCCCAAGATTGTGCCAAAATTTTCATAGGATTTTGTAATGCCAATTAGATTTTGACGAGAGTTTGCTGACTCATGACTAATTGTTCCAATTAAACTTTCATAATAACCACGACTACACGTATTAAGAATTGACGATAACATGGTCACCATAAAGAAGCTTGGAACGAGAAGAGAGTCACTAACCCAGGCTAAAATCAGAATCGTTATTGCTAGAAGAAAATTGCATATCACTAAAGAGGATTTATCGTTATTTCCTATTTTAAAACGTCCAATTACTTGGCAAGCAACAAAATTACCCAATAGTTGAACGAATACCTGCAAGGCCATTATTAATGGATTATGAGTTTTGTTGTATATCATTAATGGAATAAATATTATCGACATAGCGCAACCTAAAGATGAAACTCCGGCGCTTAATGCCAACCATTTTATGTCAGATATTTGTTTCATTATTCATTCTCAACAAAAGGGATCTGGCGGAACAGCCGATATCTTGTTATTTTGTACCATCGTCCTAACTAAAGGTTTTGTAAGTAACTCTTCAGAGAATGCTTTTACCAGATAATAACTACCCCATTGTCTGAGTTCAGCAACATATAAAAGACTTAAATTTTTAAAATATTTAGAAATGATTTTTTCAAAACTTGTATCTTCAAAATGTTGCTTGTCCAAATTGGACAGTAACTTACGCTCCAAATGCTCTTCTTGTTGCGCGGCAATTTCTCCAGACAAGGTATTTAATCTTTGAATAGTATCCAAACGATTTCCTATATTACTGTTCCGCTGACGACAAAGTAGATCAGTAATTAATAATAAAGCCTCTTCTCTAGCTTTTTTTAAGGAATATTCCCAACTTGCACTACAGCGAGAACCACAATACATAATCGAATTGTTTTTGGATTTAACAATGGCCAATACAAAAGGGACAGGAATATTTACAACAGTATAATACTCAATGAAATAATCATCTTTTACGAGTTCCCTCTTTATTTGATACAACTGATAATCAAAGTACCAAAGTCTACACAATATATCTCGTTCAATAAGTTCATAAACGGCATGTTGAATTGCAAGGTCTAAATTAACATGCAGACTTAAACCACTGGCTGAAGCCAATTCATTATTTGTGCGTACTAATATTGATTCAGCAGATATTCTTTTTTCCTGAGTCTCCTCTGCAAAAATAGTTTTTGCCAGAAAGCCCTCATGCAATTTTTTTTCTGAGTAACTTGCACTGAAAGAAAGCATCCTTTCCAAAACCTCATAGCTGGATCTATGGACTACTTCTTCTAAGTCATAGCCCGCAGCATGGCCAAAAAAACGATGTGAAATGGATTGCTTATCTCTAATCGAAGAGACACTATCAGAAATAATCAAATTTGAATCGAGCGGATGATAAAACCAAGAAAATCTTATTGGAATTTTTTCTATTTCTAATTTTCCAGTATTAAAGCGCATTCCTTAAAACTCTCACGGATTAGTTTCCCATTATCAGTTAATTCCGCATCCTTCGAGTAAACAGAATTAAGACCAATTTCAAATTGTAATTGGCATAGTTGAAGTCGATCTCGAAATCTTGAAGCATAGCCTTTAAATGATAATTTCTTAAAGACCCGAATCATCCTGGCCAAAACAAAAGTAGCATGAAAAACACCCAGCATCGGCCTTAAATCGTCGCGTATTGGAGCTCTAAATTTATACTCATCATCAGGATTTAGAACAAACTTTTCCTGAAAAAACATTGCATGTAATCGTAAATGTGATACTTCATGAACGATATGCTCTATCCAATAGCCAACTTGATCATCATGGGGATCAGGTATTCTTAACCAGACAGCACCCATTGTATCTCCTGATGCCTGACCTCGAAGTACTCTGCCTTGAAAGATTTTAATGGAAGAGATAAGTATCGATATTTCATGAGCAACATCCATATCACCTGTATTGATCAGGTCAATTGCTTTTCTTATGTTAGAAGCATGAAACTCTAATTGTTTGCTAGAAACTGGTCTGACCAATGTGGTCTCACCACAAATATTTTTTTGTTCATATCGTCTCATTTTTGAGACATAAGAAGTTTCCCAAAACTCCGATAAAACAGAACTGATTCGTAATTCTTGCTCATATATTCCATATGTTTTCAACCATGATACATGTTGAATAGCATCCATTATTTTATCAATAGATGTGGATTTTATGGCATCGCGCAATTCTTGGGTGTATAAAAAAAATGCTGGAGAAAGTTTTTGACTACAATCTATTTCTTGTATGAACTCCGCAAGATCATTTAGGTCATAGCGGAGTTTTTTTTCACAATTCTTCAATAAATCCAATAAATCATTTTTTTGTTTCTCTGCAGCATAAATTATAAGTTTTTTCGCCCCTTCTTCATCTGGAATAGATGTGGAAAGTAGTGAATTAGCTGACATATTTACCCCGCGACAATCCTTTAACAAGAATAAAAGAAACAAAAGGAAATTTAGATTAATCTTCCTGCATGGGTCTTAACATAGACGCATCAAATTCGCCTACATCATCAAACACAACAGTTTCATCATTATCTAGATCGATTTCAGAAGATTGATTATTGATAATAGTATCCATCTGTAACTCCGTTTATATACATTTTTCAGGAACATTCTAAACCGAGAATGTTATTCTTATGAAGAATAAAGAACGCGCGAAATTTAATAGATATAAATAATGCATGCAAGCTTTTATTTAATTTTTTTCAGAACTTGTGCAAATAATCTCTGAAAGAATTAAAAATTAGGCTCTATACAATGATATCCAAGCATATTCATACACTAATTACTCATTATAGAAGGTTATTCTTCAGTTAATGAAATAACGATTACTCTCTTAATTGTTTTGCTTTAATAAATAGATTATTACACTCGTCTTCCATCACTCCACCAATCAAGTGACAGCTATAAAAATCTGGCGTTTTAGACAGAACTTCCTCAGCCCTAAGCTGAATCTGCCTACCAAATAAATCGTGTAAAAAAGATATTGAACTACCGTAAATTACTTTAGGTATCATCGCCCAATAAATGGCAGCGGCACACATAGGACAAGGCTCAGCAGTTGTGTAGAGGCTCAATTTGCTGACATCACCATCAAAACCATTATTAAACAGCGTATGTATAACCGACAATTCACCATGCATCAAAGGATGATGGTGCGCACTATTAACTGATTTTAAAAGAATGTCTTTGTTATCATAAACAATTATGGCACCATATGGGGCTATTGGGTTTTCTGATGCTATCTTTATTGTTTCTGCCATAAAATCATAAATATTCTTATCCATCATTGCTTCTCTTTGGTTGAATATAATTTTCATCAAACTTGTTAGCACTAATTTTGTAATCGGTATCAATTCTAAATGGATTCAGGTTAGATAATTCATCATAGATATCCACTTTTTCTTTCACCTTGAGAAAATAGATTAATAGAATTGATATTGGCGCCAACACGATTTCATAAGATATTTTATATGCATCCTCAAATAGGATAACACTTGCCAGTTTATCAGTTGGTACAATACCGTAAAATGCTACCAGGGAAAACAAACTAACATCAATTATGATTCCAAAAGCGGAGGATGTTGCGATTCTTGTCCAAACCGTGGTAATAAATTCTTTTTTAAGCGAAATCCCCCTCCTTCGCTGTCTTAATTTTATAATTGAAATTACAGTCGAGTTAATTGTCATCCCTAGAAAAAAAGCTGTCGCCGAAGCAATAAACATTCGCGCTTGATTATGTAAAATTAATTTAAATGAGCTATTCACACCTACGGCTAGCAGGTTAGTTATCCAAACATCGAACACAAAAAGTAAATTGCAAAATATAACGAACAGAACCATTTGTTTAGTACGCTCGATACCATAGACATCCGTCATCATATCAGCAGCGAGATAAGCCAAAGAAAATACAATTCCACCCACATTAATAGTCAAAAAACCAATTGAGATGAATTTAGCCGCCATCGTTTTAGATGCAATAAAAAATACGATGCTGGAGCAGAAAAGAATGTGGTGATATTTGAAAATATTATTAGTTTTGTTATCCGCTACACTGGGCAGCTGAAATTTAAACACTTGCTTATTTACGTTCTTCTTACGATCCGATTGTTCAACATTCGCAATAATACCCATCAACACACGTGAAAAAATATTTAAAAAGCAATAAATCAAAGGTGGAATAATAAGCTGAGAAGCACCGACTATATCTTTAGGGCTAAGCCATAACATATTTAGCAGCGAAAATATCATGAGAGAAGCTAACATCACATGACTGGCTTCTTTTTCGTTAGAGGCTTTTGAAAAAGCGGATGGCAAAAGAACAGCAGCCCATAAAAACATCGAGCTCTCAATGAGGTAGAATAAATTCCTACCAAGCACCTGCGTATAGATATCCTGCATTTGCCAGAATGAAGATGCAGGTAACCAAATAGCAAATTTTAAAAACAAAATGTAGATAGCGCGAAATAAAATCACCAAGTACACGGCATGGCGCAGGTAGGCAAAGCCATAAATGTTTTGTATCAGCTGAAAGAAAAAAAATACAACTGGCCACCACAGAAATTCTGATGCTATTGGTATTCCAAATAAATTGATAACTTGTGCTTCTGCAGGAACAGTAATTAAGGTGAAGAAGACTGTAAAGCCTATCAATGTATGAAACAATTTAAATTGAAGTGGCGTTTTTGATTTACCTATCAATTGGCTACTCATCAACAAACACTCGCTTTAAGCCAGTAAAACATTTTGTTTTAAAATTCAGTTGCTTCTTTTCCAAGATGGTGAGCTGTTCAGCATGTGCACCAAATTGCTGTCCCATATCAAAGACAACACGGGGATCAATGAGATAAATCATATCCGACTTTACAAAATTGGCTACTGACATCTCCTGATTAACACGTTTGTTCGCGATGTGAAACGCCACTGATAATATATTGGTATCTGGATCAGTAAAGATTCGATCAATCCGGATTAGATAGGGTTCTCTCACCTGTCGAGTGAATCGCACAACGATTTGCTGATAGATAATGCGTAGAAATTTACTTTTGGGGCTCCATTTTTCCATGGTTACATCCTTACAACTTAAACAACTTACTTTTTAGAGCGCAATTTTTGGTGTACCTCAAGGATCACGCCTACAACAGTGTATAAACTCTCATCATAAATTTCTACAGGCAATTTGGGATTGATGGGATACAAATAACTCTCGCTCCCCTCAACAACATATTTTCTTATTGAGTAATGTGTTGAACCATTCTTTTTAACAACAATATATGAACGATCATCTGGTTTGATATCTGGATTTATAATGAGTAGCGAGTTTTGTGGGAATGTTGGTTCATATAAATCAGTATCGATTGCAAGAGCATAATATTCCCCATCAACATCATTCTCTGCCCATCGATACCATTCTTTTGGTGAGTTTGATTGCGCTACCTTACTAAATTCAAAAACAGGTAAAGGTCTTGTTACTTCTTGCTGCTCATATTCCCCTTTGCGAACGATAGGTTCTAAACCGAGTAATTGTTCAATGCTGATATTAAAGTAGTTTGCAATCTGAACTAGAGTACTGGCTTTCGGATCGGTCACGTCACCATTCAAAATTCTGGTGATTTTATTGGTTGGGATTCCTAAGTTTCGCGCGAGTGCAGCCGGTGAGAGTTTTCTATCACGCCCAATTAAATCGTTAAGTGTCTGCGCCAATAACAATTGGCTCGATTCATTCAAAATAGTATTAGACATACCTTGACTTAGTTACATTCATGTAATAAATTACACCGGCGTAATTAATTACACTGATGTAAAAATAGATACTACCATAATTTACGCCAATTTCATGTAGATTATTAGTGACTTTGTAGAAATTATTACCCAATTAGCGCAATCACCAGCATTTATATACATACTTTGCAGTAAGGAGGAGGTCAATCTATGGAACACCATTCAAAGCTGAACATTTACAAAGGAATGATTCAGTATATCTTAGACTCAACACACTACACCCTCAAACACATCGCTCAGCTGTCAAACTCATCTCTTGATAACCTTAGAATGATCTATTGCAACGATTCAGTTCCAAACAATTTTAAATCTGAAATTGAGCTTATGAAGCTATATCAGATTGTTCTTGAAATAAATAAGAATCAGGAAAATAGCTCTCTTACTGGATTACGAAGGCACTTTTATGGAGAGCAAGCTTATGTTTAAAACATTTACTAGCGGTAAGTCCGACAACCAAGCCGATACCATAAACCGAACAAAATTGGATACAAAGGAGATCACCATGATCGAAGGAGTACAACAGCTAATTTCACAAAAAGTATTATTCGTACCAGACCTTGAAAAAATGATCGGCAGAAACAGAGTCACCCTACGCCGCTGGTGGCTTACAGGTAAATTTCCCCGTCCGGTCAAACTTAATGGCACAACACTTGCGTGGCATAGCGATGAAATAGATGAATGGATTGAACAAACTATTTTAAATGGTGAAAAAGATGCATTATAATACTACCAATATATTAGACAAGCAGGCTTTCAGCCTGCTTTTTTTTGTCCGAACTATTGGCTCAACCCCAATTATGGTAAATTAAAAAGTACCCAGCAAAGTACCCAGAAAAATATTTTTATATAAAAATTGATTTAAAATTGGATGTGTAACTGATTGATTTTAAAGGGGATTTTTTGGTCGGGACGGAAGGATTTGAACCTTCGACCACTAGCACCCCATGCTAGTACGCTACCAGGCTGCGCTACGCCCCGACTTGGTCGGCAAATGATAACTAAGTCTGGGAGAAATAACAAGGGGTTATTGGATGATAGTTGTTTTTTGCCTGGGGCAACGCGGTCGAATCCGAGATCTTTGCTCCTCTTAACCCGGGTTGAGCTGCGCTGCACCAGGATACTGCTAGTGCATTTATTTTTGAGGTAATGATTCATTGAGTGCTTTCTAAAAGGATAATGCCACAGGCATTTATTCCTGAATTACACCGTGCTTGCTTTTCTTTCTTTTGAATTGACCAGTATGGACCGTAAGGCTTCACACTTTGATGTACCGAGGGAGATAAGTGTATGGTCATCCATAAATAAGTACCTTTATCTTTTGGACTTGGCCATTGGTAATAACACACTAAATTATTATTTGAATTAATAAGTGCTTGCATAAAACCTATATTCTCAGGGGCTTTCCAGCCCTGATACTCCATCTGCCAGTATAATTTTTCTACTTGAAATGCTTCGGGATCATATTGATGTTTTTGCACAATATTAGGTGGAGGACAAAAATGAACTTCCTCAGCTACTTTCTCTTGCGTGAATTTATTCCAAATTTTTTCCATGTATTCATGAATTGACGGATGAAAATGAACTCCTGCCATAACGCCAACAACAAAAACAATGAGAACTAAGAAAATAATTTTTAAATATGAATACACTTAAAAGCTCCTAACAACTCTTCAAGGCTTCTGTAAGCACTTGAAGAGTATCAATTATTACAATAATGTTTTAATCTTCTGAGCCTCAAATTTAGAGTGTGCAATTTGAATGTATTGTTTGCAGCTTAGTAATTCTGCATATTGCAGAGCTGCTACTGCATTATTCAATATCTCTTTTGCTACATCAGAAGTGTCTTCCATAATTAAAAAAGATGCGGTGCTCATTTGTACGGAGGCCATATAAAGCTTATTAATGCAAATCTTTTTTTCCTGATTATCTGCCAAGGATAACACCACTCGTGAAAGCTCATAGCACTGATTGGCTAAAAACTCCTTGCTTGGCCCGGACTGCACATTCATACTTAATACAGGTAAACTTAATACTAAC
Source organism: Legionella qingyii (assembly GCF_003990155.1). NCBI lineage: Bacteria > Pseudomonadati > Pseudomonadota > Gammaproteobacteria > Legionellales > Legionellaceae > Legionella > Legionella qingyii. The sequence goes on along the minus strand of NZ_RZGX01000016.1, from coordinate 43,287 downwards.
GCTCTTTTTAAAATCATTTTAAACATAGATACTCCTGTAAGTTGCCCAATAAACCTGCTTTACTTCACACAATCCCATTGCATGAAGAATAAGTTCCACTTTGAAGAAGGAACCCCTGTTAAACTCTACCGATGCCAATGACTTGTGCTGGGCGAAACAAATGGCAACCCGGGCTGAGTTTCCGGGTTGCCATTAAAGTCATTGATCTTGGTGCTTAACCTTTTCGTGCCTGGTTTAAGCAAAAGCATTAATTCCAGTAATATGTTTTCCTAGTACCAGAGTATGAACGTTATCCGTACCCTCGTACGTAAAGACTGATTCTAAGTTAAGCATGTGACGAATCACATGATATTCAAGGCTGATTCCATTTGCTCCCAATAAATTCCTGCATTTTCGCGCAATGTTTAATGCTTCACGACATGCATTACCTTTAGCCAGGGAAATCATCACGGGACTTTCACGATGATTATCTTTTATTCGGCCTATCTGTAAATTAAGACATTGTGCCTTAATAATTTCAGTATACATATCTGCCAGATCTTTTTGAATAAGCTGAAACGATGCCAAAGGCTGGTTAAATTGTTTACGCTCTAACAGATAGTCGCGAGTAATATCAAAACAGGCCATTGCAGCGCCCATGGCGCCCCAAGCAATACCATATCGCGCCTGGCTTAAGCAACTTAAAGGAGCGCCTAAACCTTTCTCACTGCCAGGAAGATAATTTTCATCGGGGACAAAAACGTTATCAAAAACCAATTCACCGGTAATCGATGCGCGTAATGACATCTTTAACTTGATTTCAGGGCATTTTAATCCTTCTGATTTAGTATCTACAATAAAACCACGAACACCCTCATCTGTTTTTGCCCAAACAATAGCAATATCCGCAATTGGTGCATTGGTGATCCACATTTTTGCACCATTTAGAGTCCATCCACCTTTAACTTTCTTTGCAGTCGTTCTCATACCGGCCGGATCGGAACCAAAATCAGGCTCAGTCAAACCAAAGCAGCCAATGATCTCACCTGCAGCCATTCCTGGCAAAAAACGCACCCGTTGTTCTTCAGAACCAAAACGAAAAATAGGAAACATGCATAAGGAACTTTGTACCGAAACAAAGCTACGTAATCCACTATCGCCGCGTTCTAACTCCTGGCAAACCAATCCGTAAGAGACATAAGATGCTTCGGCACCACCGTACTCCGCGGGTAAGGTCAAACCCAACAATCCCAGTTCTGCAGATTTTCTAATAAGCTCTCGTGGAAATTGAGCATTTTCAAAAGACTCAGCCATCAAAGGCATTACATCATTGGAGACAAAACGCGCGACACTATCACGTATCATGCGTTCATCGCCATTCAACTGTTCATCAAGAAACAACAAGTCGTCCACTTTCCTTCTCCCTTTTATCAGACTGTAACGCAATAACCGCTTCAATAATACTTTCTTTACTGGGTAACAAATACTGCCAAGCATTACCCAAAGGAATAAAGCAATCTTTACCGGTAATGCGTTTGATTTTCAACCTGGATGAGGCTTCTTCTAATAGCAAGGTCATCAAGCCTTCGCTTACTGAACCACTTTGTCTGCCTTCATCGACAATTAATACCTGTTTTGCTTTGGCTATTTCTTTCAAAATTGCTTCGGCCGGTAAGGGACTAAGCCAACGTAAATCCACTATTTTCACAGGAATATTGTGTTCTTCTTGCAATACCTTAGCCGCTTGCCGTGATAAATAATAACCATTGGCATAGGTTAAGATAACGGTTGGTCCTTCTCCAAAAACACCTACCTCTCCCGGCGGAATCAGAGCATCTGGTTCTGGATAATTAAATAGCCATCCATTATCACCAGGCTCATGTAAATCTTTGGTCATATATAAAGCAATCGGCTCTAAAAAGACAACTACCCGTCCCTCTTCATAAGCCAGACGCATACATGTACGCAACATTTTTGCTGCATCTGGACCATTTGAAGGACATGCGACAATCACTCCAGGCAAATCACGTAATACAGCAATAGAATTATCATTATGGAAATGACCACCAAATCCTTTCTGATAAGCTAATGAAGCAATCCGCAAAACCATAGGATTTTGATATTGGCCACTGGAAAAGAAGGATAAAGTGGAGGCCTCACCACGAAGTTGGTCTTCTGCATTATGCAAATAAGCCAAAAACTGAATTTCTGGCACGGGAATAAATCCGTTGTGCGCCATGCCAATTGCAGTTCCTAAAATTGTGGTTTCATCTAAAATCGTATCAAATACTCGGCGTTGTCCAAAACGCGCCTGTAAATCAGCCGTCACTCGATACACCCCACCCTTCTTGCCTACGTCTTCTCCAAATACCAACATATTAGGATATTGCAGCATTAAATCAGTCAATGCAAAATTAATCTGCTGACATAAATTTCGCTTTTGAGTTAATTGTGAAAATGCATTGGCAAATACTTCTGCACGCTTCTCTTCACTTGGCAAAGGGAATGGTTGTTTCTTCGGTACACTGGGAATCAATGAAGACATTATAGCTTCAGCACTGGAGAGCTTAGGCTGTCTTATCACATCCACTGCTTTGGCTTCAATTAAATCTTTATTATCTCGATAAAGACTCAGTATGTCTTGAATACTCATCCAGCCTTCACGATATAAAAGACCAGCAGTATGCAATAAAGGATCTTGAGCTTCCCTGGCTTCAATTTCAGCTTGTGTACAATATTGTGATTCAATATCAGAACCGGCATGACCTAATAAACGCACACACCGCATGTGTAAAAAAACAGGCTGTTTTTTTACACGCGCCAAGTATTCTGCTTCTTGTGCACTCGCATAAGCATCAGCAATATTCAAGCCATCACATGCAATATAATGCAAACCTGGTCGAGCACTGACAGAACGCTCAATCCACTGTGATGGTGTGGGTACTGAAATTCCTATTCCATTATCTTCACAAATAAACACGATCGGTACAGGATAATTTTGTTGGGCAATCCATGAACATGCATTCAAGGTAGCTTGCGCTGAAGCATGATTTGTTGATGCATCACCAAAGGAACAGATAATGATGGAGTCTGGATTTAGATTGCTGTGAATATTTAATTCTTTGGCTCGCGTAATCGATAATGCAGCGCCCAAAGCCTTAGGTAAATGTGATGCAATAGTCGAGGTTTGTGGCGGGATATTTAGCGGAACGCTTCCAAAAACTTTATGGCGTCCTCCTGAAATGGGATCAGTTGCTGCGGCAACTAAAGAAAGTAAAATGTCCCTCACTCCGTCAGTAGCTTGTAATTTCTTGGCACGCTGTAAATAAAAAGCCCCGCTCCGATAATGCAAAAAGGCCATGTCATCGGGACGAAATACTTGTCCCCAAACTGCATTACCTTCGTGTCCACTGCTGCCTATAGTATAAAATGATAAACCCTTTTCCTTAAGCTGCCTGGCAATCAAATCAAGAAGACGTGACTTGATTTGCGAATCAAAGAGCTCTATAGCAGTTTTCTTATCCAATTCCGCCGTTTCCGGACTCATTGTACTATTAGGTTTTGGAAAATCTGCTTGTTGTACTCGCTTTAAAAATTGCTCATCAACTACAATGGTCCTGTCTAACATCACTACATCCTGTTTGAGTTATTTCTAAGAAGAAGATGATGATGAGTATATACTGATTCAAAATGAACAGGAAGAATGAGTTTGTATTCAATGGGTATAAGTTCCCTCCCACCAGGCCCTCTCCCTTTTGTAGAAAGATCCAGCATCTTAATAACGCCCCAAAAAACCAGATAGCTCAATTCTTGTGATTTATGACTAAATAATCTACACTTTTTGTAGGCATCCATTAAAGGGGGCTACATAATGAAATGGATAATTTTGTTAGGAAGTATTGTTTTGATGGCAGGATGTTGCTGTACCACCGCATATACACCGGTATATACTCCGGCAATCGCATATACATCAGCAGTTACCTACAAACCCGTGATTAGATATAGACCTGTAGTTTCATACAGACCTGTCGCTGTTACGCGTGTTGTTACACCCGCTGTTGCACCAGTTGTTGAACCCGTATCGGTTTATTCTTATCCTGTAGGTCCTTTAGATGTGACTACGACAACTATTGATTTTTATTGATCAAAACATTGATACCTGGGTGCAGCAAACACTGTACCCAGGCTTAATGTATCTTATTTCATTGCCTCTAGTTCTTCCTTGGTAGAATAACCACATCCATCCTGTGGGCATAGGATTTGTCGACCGAATTTTTTGCTTTCTTTCACAGTCAAAATTGGCCAACTGCAGTTTGGGCATGGATGGTTAATCGGTTCATTCCACAACGCATAATCGCATTTAGGATAATTACCACAGGAATAGAAAATTTTCCCTTTTCTTGATTTGCGCTGTAGGATTTTTGCTTCGTGGCACTTGGGACATTCCACGCCTGTATCAGCTGGTTTTTCTATAGGTTCCATGTGCTTACATTGAGGATAATTACTGCAGCCAATAAAACGGCCATAACGTCCCGTTTTTATATGTAATGAACTGGAACATACTGGACATACTCTTCCTTCGACAACTTCAGGTTCATTTTTTTCATTATCCTGACCTGCTATATCTTGGGTGTAATCACACTCTGGATAGCCAGTACAACCAATGAAACGCCCACGTTTACCTAGTCTTATTGACAACGGTTTTCCACATTTCGGACACTGTTCATCTAAAACTTCAGAGGTTACATCTTTACGCTGTACTTGTTGATCCGTAGTTGTAATTTGTTGCACAAATGGCTGCCAAAATTCTTCTAAGACCGGAATCCATTCTTTTTCACCCCGCGCAATAGCATCAAGCGTATCTTCAAGTTCTGCAGTAAATTTATAATCTACGTACCGCGTAAAATAACCCGTCAAAAAGCGGTTTACTATCCGACCAACATCCGTTGGAAAGAATCTTTTCTTATCAACAATAACATATTCGCGTTGTTGCAATGTGTGAATAATGGATGCATAAGTTGACGGTCGTCCAATATCATATTCTTCCAGTGCCTTAACCAAAGTTGCTTCCGAGTATCTTGGTGGCGGCTCTGTGAAGTGTTGATTGGCTAATATGTCCTGTACTTTGACTTTTTCACCGACATTCAATGCAGGTAATAATGAACCTTCATTTTCATCATCTTTGGTATCATCACGACCTTCTTCATACACCGAGAGGAATCCTGGGAAGGTAATTGTAGAACCATTCGCGCGGAACATATTGCCTTCACCGCAGCTTAAATCTACAGCAACCGTATCCAATATCGCATCAGCCATTTGGCAGGCTACGGTACGTTTCCAGATTAAACTGTACAGTTTGTATTGATCAGCAGTTAATGCCGATTGCACCATTTCCGGTGTACGTTTAATCGATGTGGGGCGAATCGCCTCATGTGCTTCTTGAGCATTTTTGGATTTGGTTTTGTAAACTCTTGGACTTGCAGGACAATTATCGGCACCATAACGTTCCGTAATAAACTGCCGTGTTTCCTCTATTGCTTCCGCCGATAAATTCACCGAATCGGTACGCATATAAGAGATAAGACCGACAGTCCCCGTTCCAATATCTATTCCTTCATATAATTGTTGTGCAACCATCATCGACTTTCGCGCGGTAAAACCTAATTTTCGTGCAGCCTCTTGTTGCAAAGTCGATGTAATAAACGGAGGTGATGGTTTACGCTTGCGTTGTTTTTTCTCGATTTGAGTAACGAGTAAATAGCCGAGGGCTTCTCGAACCAAATCCTCTTTGATTTGTTGGGCCTGCTCTTCCTTGGTTACCGTAAATTGCTGTAATTTTTCATTTTTGTAATGCGTCAAACGCGCTTCAAAGGACACCTTTGTATGAATACATTCAGCTAAAATCTTCCAATATTCTTGAGGAATAAAACGTTCGATTTCCTCTTCTCGCTCCACAATAAGTCGCAATGCTGGACTTTGCACTCGTCCTGCAGAAAGTCCTCTTCGCACTTTTTTCCATAACAGGGGAGATAAATTAAATCCCACCAAATAATCCAACGCGCGCCGCGCCTGTTGTGCATTGACTAAATCCATCGAAATAGAACGTGGGTTATTTATTGCATCCTGAATTGCTGATTTAGTAATTTCATTGAAAAAAATCCGGTGAATGGGCTTATCTTTTGTTAGATTTTTTTCTTTCATTAATTCATAAATATGCCAGGAAATGGCTTCGCCTTCTCGATCAGGGTCCGTTGCGAGCAATAAGGAATCTGACTTTTTGAGCATTTTGGCAATCGTTTCGATATGACGTGAGTTCTTTTCAATAGGAACATACGTCATGGCAAAATGATTTTCGGGATTAACGGAGCCCTTGCGTGCTGGCAAATCACGCACATGTCCATAAGAGGCCACAACCTCATAATCACCACCCAAATATTTTTGAATTGTCTTCGCTTTAGCGGGTGATTCTACAATCACCAAATGTTTACTCATATAACGTTAACCTTATCCTTTTCACTTCATCCCTAAGCATCAAAAATACCCGTGCTTAAGAGCAAACACGGTATAATGGTGCTGAAAATGAAATATCACCAACTTCTAGTAATATAGGTAATAGACGATCTTTTAATGAATTGTCAATTCATCTTCTGATTGATAAAGAACTAAATCAAGAAAAGCCAATTGTTCTTCATTCAAAGAACTCGATAATGCATTTCTTATAGTCCATTTGGTCTCTTGAAGAGTTACGATACGAGATTCAGAAAATTGCAATTGATTCATAATCATTTCAAATGATTCTGGATTAAGAACTTTCCATAATTTCATACGCATGAGAAATTGATAACTGGCCTTAGTCAGTTTCATTTGCTCATCATACGTAAAGACTCGTGTTGATGTATGTTGTTGTAATTTCAAATGTAAAACTTGTTCTTCAGAAGCTAAGTTTTCATCCTCATTTAGTTGTTCCGATGCATCCTGATCAGCGGTTTTATGGCTTTCTTGCAGCTGGGTAAGACTTTGTTCAAATAAACTCAATAACATCTCAAATAAGTTATCTTTCATATACTAACACCTCATATAGCCACCGGGCACAGATACAACAGCCCCATTTAATTCTAATTCTGCAAGCTCACTAGTGACTTGCTCAACGGTGCATCCGCTACGTAAAATGATCTGATCCACTGTAGTCATTTCAAAGCCAATGAACTTTACTAGGTTTTTATTCCCGCTGGCAAGAGGTAAAATAGCTTTATCAGTTGTTTGCTGTTCCGAATCAATCCGTAACTCTTCAAGAACATCGGCAACTGAAGTAACTAATTTGGCTCCTTGCTGCAACAGGTAATGACACCCTCGAGCCAGAGGATTATGAATGGAGCCTGGAATCGCTAAAACATCTCGGTTTTGTTCCAAAGCCATTCGCGCTGTGATTAACGAACCACTCTTGATTGCTGACTCAACAACCAAAATGCACAATGATAAACCACTTATTATACGATTTCTCCGGGGGAAATGTCCAGAGATAGGAGGGCTTTTCAAGGGGAATTCGCTCATTAATAGGCCATTTTGAGCAATTTCGTGCGACAATGAGCGATGCCGATGAGGATAAATGCGATCGACTCCTGTACCCAGCACCGCAATTGTTTGTCCCCCTGCCTCCAAACAACCTTGATGGGCTTGGGCATCAATACCTAAAGCCAAACCACTCACAATAGTCACGCCATGTGAAGCGATCTCCTTTGCAAATTGCCGTGCGTTTTCACTTCCAGTTACAGTCGGATTACGACTACCTACCACAGCTAATTTGGGTTGATTTAAACAAGCAAGCTGGCCTTTTGCATACAAAACAATGGGGGGATCCATAATTTCCTTCAATAAAGGAGGGTATTCAGAGGAGTCCCAAGTAAGTAGATGATGATCGTCTGCTGCCGCCAACCAACTTAAATCTTCTTGAATCACATTCATATCGAAGTGAGCGATAGTATGCGCCAGGGCCTGCGGTAAGCCCGCTTGCTCGAGTTCCATTGCTGAAAGCTGGAACATGTGCTGCAAATCAGGCCAACGCTTTTGTAGTTTGGCTACAGTGCGCGGTCCAACTCGTTCCATTCGGTTTAATGCAAGATAATAAGGTAAATTACTCATGGATTAGCCACATAATTTAATAAATAAACTGCGCGTGTTGAACGAACAATCAAGGCGAAACTGGTTTTGCTAAATACCCGAAATACCATAAGCTCGCCAATACGCTCAGGCGGTAATAAAATAGGCATGAGAGGATTTTTAGGGTCATTAACGGTGCCTGACTCTCTATAGATACCCAGAACATCCCCAGCTTCCAATCCATCACGGGCACCCAAACTAATCACCGCCACACCACCAGCAGCTTCCTCGACATTCCCGTTAGGCATCCCATTAGGCATATCAATGATATATCCTCTTACGAGAAATAGAGGAGCTTTAGGCTCAAAGAACAAATTAAATTCAGGGCTATTATTAATCAGAACACTATCGTGAACTCGAATACCTTCATTAATGCTGGTTAATAAAATAGTTGCTGGCTCACCGCCCGCAATCAACTCTGCATAACCTACCAGATCAGCTCGATATCCCAAGAGCTCTTTAGTTTTTGGATCCACATAATCTTTCCCCCCTCTGAAAATGGAATAAGCAGGAATGCTCCCCGGAGGTATTTCTCGAGATGGATGCAATCCTTGAACATAGGCCTCATCCCCTTGACCACCCATCATGTGCTCTCCTACTAACGCAACAATGTAAGGTGCTCGACTGACCACATCCTGATCCAATATCAAGGATTCATTTAAAAAAGGCTTAATATCGCTTAAAGGTATCGCAGGAATGGGCTCATCTAAAGGTAAGGGCCGAACATTGGGTGATAATTTAATTGTGCCATTTGATAATACCTTAAGGTAAGGTTTGGTTTTAGAATAACTTAAAACGAGCACTGCACCAGGGTATAAACGATTGGGATTTTTTATCTCAGGGTTGGCATGCCAGAGTTCCTTCCACTCCCAAGGATTATTTAGGTAACGATTGGCTATGGTCCATAAACTATCACCCGGTTGAACAACATAACGTGCCGGAGCATCTTTTTTTAAGCTTAGAGCATAGTTTAAATTAGCGAGGGAAAAAAAGAATATAAAGAGAATAAATCTCATTAGAGTCAATCCTTTGTTGGAATATCTTGCAGCCTTACAATATATGAAGGATAATATTAACATGATATTTGTACACAGAACCAGATAAACAATGGCTATTCATACGATTCTATATTTACCTGACTCTCGATTAAGAGATGTTGCAAAACCGGTTATGCATTTTGATGATAAATTGCAAACGTTAATCGACGATATGTTTGAAACGATGTATGACGCACGTGGTGTCGGACTGGCAGCACCTCAAATTGGTGTGAGTTTGCGTTTGTCTGTGATTGATATTACGGGAGATAAGCAGAATCAATTGGTTATCATCAATCCAGAAATCATTACTTCTGAAGGCGAACAAAAATTTGAAGAGGGATGTCTTTCTGTCCCAGGTGCTTATGATACAGTTATTCGCGCAGAAAAGGTTACTGTAAAAGCTTTAGATAGAAACGGAAACCCTTTTGAGATTAAAGCAGAAGGCCTGCTCGCTGAATGTTTGCAACATGAAATTGATCATATGAATGGCAAACTGTTCATTGACCTACTTTCCCCATTGAAAAAAGCTATGGCACGAAAAAAATTAGATAAATTCAAGCGTCAACATGCACGTAAATAAGTCTTGTATTTTCCATAAGATTATTCATTAAGATACGTCCTCTAAAGACGATCCTTGATCGAAACAGGTAGTTACCATGAGCACATTGAATATCGTTTTTGCTGGAACTCCAGAATTTGGCTTGCCTTGTCTTGAGGCATTATTGCATTCAAAACATCATATTAAAGCAATCTATACGCAACCTGACCGTCCTGCTGGACGTGGTAGAAAATTACAAGCTTCTGCAGTGAAAGAATGGGCTTTAAACCAGAAAATTCCAGTCTATCAACCGGTGAATTTCAAGAATCCTGAGGCAATTGCAGAGCTTGCCGCATTAAAGCCAGACGTCATGGTTGTTATTGCTTATGGATTAATTTTACCTAAAGCAGTGCTTGAAATCCCTCGCTTAGGCTGTATTAATGTGCATGCCTCCTTGTTGCCTCGCTGGCGTGGTGCCTCCCCTATCCAGTCAGTTCTACTGCATGGCGATACAGAATCTGGAGTAACGATTATGCAAATGGATGCAGGTATGGATACAGGCGCGATGCTTCATAAAGTTGCCTGCCCTATAACTGCATCAGAAACCGCGCAAACGTTACATGACAAGCTGGCACAGATCTCTGCGCAACCTTTATTGCAAACCCTGGATGAATTAGCTGCTCAAGCCGCAAAACCCGAAATCCAAAATAATGAATTAGCCACTTATGCCAGCAAAATTAACAAAGAAGATGCGTGCATCAATTGGCAACACTCCGCAGCAGAAATTGATCGAAAAATCCGCGCGTTCAATCCTTGGCCAATCGCCTATACAACCCTCGGAGAGGAAACTTTGCGCATTCATCAAGCTAAAGTCGTAGACCAATCATTTTCACAAGCGCCAGGCACAGTCATTAGTATCGATAAAAAAGGCATGTTGATTGCTACAGGAGACCAAAGTTTGCTTGTAGAACGAATCCAACTTCCAGGTGCCAAAGTGATCTCCATTGCCGATTGGTTAAATTCATCTAAAGCACAAGTACATGCAGGATTTGTGTTTTAATGAACAAGAATGAACGACTGCACGCCTTAAAAATTTTAACCCAGTTATTGACTGATAAATCATCCTTATCCCAGCTTATGCCTGCAACAGCCGAAGCTACACCAATGACTAAAGAGATTTGCTTTGGCTTTTGCCGTCATTATTTTCGTTTACAAGCCTTAGCAGAATGTTTGCTTCAAAAAAGACCAAAAGAACTGGAAATTTGGATTGCATTACTCATTGGCCTTTATCAATTGCACTACATGCAGGTACCTGATTATGCTGTAGTAAAAGAAACGGTATCCTTACTTGAAAAAATCAAAAAACCATGGGCAAAGGGGTTGGTTAATGCTGTTTTGCGCAATTTCTGCCGCCAGCAAAATGAAATTCTGGACCGCCTGAGCAAGGATCCCCGATTTATTCATGGTCAGCCCCAATGGTTACTGGAACGCTTGCAAACAGATTGGCCTGATAACTGGCAAGCAATCGCCCAAGCAAACGATATGCATCCGCCCATGACATTACGTGTTAATGTGCAAAAAAATTCTGTTACTGAATACTTACAGATTTTAAATGAAGCAGGCTTTGCCGCTAAACCTCATCTTATTGCAGCTGAAGGGATTACTCTAACCAAACCTTGCGATGTACGCCAACTTCCCGGATTTGCAGAGGGTCGAGTTTCTGTGCAAGACGGTGCAGCGCAATTAGCAGCTTCTTTACTGTCTTTAAAACCTGGGTTACGTGTTCTCGATGCCTGCTGTGCTCCTGGAGGAAAAACCTGTCATATTCTAGAAAAGGAACCAAACCTGTCTGTATGTATTGCTCTGGACGTTGATCCGAAACGATTGAAACGCGTTCAAGAAAACTTAGATCGCCTTCAATTGCATGCCAATTTAGTAGAAGGTGATGCATTAACCCCTGCCACGTGGTGGGATGGCCAACTCTTTGATCGTATTTTATTAGATGCCCCTTGTTCTGCAACAGGCGTCATTCGACGCCACTCGGACATTAAGCTGTTACGGAACGACGAGGAAATCGTTACCATAACTAAAATCCAACATAACATGTTGAATTGCTTATGGCCCTTACTCGCAAAAGGTGGGTTACTGCTTTATGCCACCTGTTCGGTGATGTCCGCTGAAAATGAGCAGCAAATCGCAAATTTTGTTGCAACCCATCCAGACTGTACGATAATTAAAGAACCTAGGGCATGGGGCCACGCTACTGGACATGGTCAACAAATTTTACCGGGAGAACAAGATATGGATGGATTTTTCTATGCAGTGCTATTTAAGGATAAAAAATGACAATCAATTGGCCTGTAATCACTGTTTTGTTCTGCTTATCCATCCCTGGGGTAGTCATTGCAATCAAACGATTGATTTATTTTTTATTGCCTGATAACTCCGAAGAACTAAAAAAAAGGATGAGTCGGTTTGCCATTTTGCAAACCTTATTCATGATCTTTATCCTAAGTTTTGCAGGCGCCGTGTTATCTCCTGCGACGGGATTACATGATACAAAACTTGAGGCACTGTTACAGGGTACAGCAGGAATAAGTGTATTACTTCCTATTTTACTACCTACTGTTTTGTATGCCTTTTTTGGACTAATGTTTTTTTTAGTTCTCTATTATGGTCTCATCGCACGCATCATCGATAAGAACAACATGAAAGTCATGACTCATCTACGCACAGCCCTTGGTGTTGATGGCTGTGTTCTTTATGGCGGGGTAGCAGAAGAAATTATTGGGCGATGGGGGTTAATGAACCTTGCAACCTTTTTCGCATTACTCTTTACAAAGCAATTTCCTAACTTGATCATCTGGATTTCAATGCTTATTAGTGGATTGGTATTAGCAATAAGCCAACTTCCTGCGTACCTTGCTGCCGGTTGTACTTCAAACCGACGTTTCATTTACTCGCTGATCACACTTAGCCTTTGTCAATCATTACTTTTTGGATATTTATTTTGGCAACATGGGCTTATTGCAGCGATTTTGGCTCATATGTTATTCCATATAGGCTGGGCAGCATTTGAAAACGTAAAAAAATCGTAAAGCCTCCCTCCGTTAATCTTGCCTTAACCTTAACCTTTTATCCTACAAGGGAATGTAGTCAATGTTAGGGGGTAGGATATGGCCACTTCAAGTAATGAGTTTGCTGCGCTGGTAAATCAATTACACAGCTCACCTAACGATCATGTTTTACAACAAGCTGTGCTCCAACATTTACCTAAAATGATCGTTTTAGCTCGAGATAATCCTATGGCTTTATACCATTTAGCCCATATTTATCCACCAACATCTTCTGAGTACAAACAAACCATGCGCCAGGCCGCGAATTTGAAATGCACTAATGCCATGCTGGTTATGGTGCAAATATTGGGGAACTCAAATGATGCCAATGATTTACAAACAGCGACCTATTATTTCAATATGATTAATAAATCTAATGATTCATACATCAAAGAACAAGCTCGATTGCTTTTGGATGAATACCCTGAACTTTCAAAAACAATAAAAGAGCAAGAGAAACCTAATTTAAGTTATAACCACGCTCGCTTCTTTACACATCAACGGTTAAGAGAAGAACCTGTTGAGCTTGTTGAAGCTTTAGCATGTAAAGCTTAATTTTAAATGTCTTAGTCCTGGGTGAAAGCAAAGTCCGTAACCCAGACTCTCCATATATTCATCCTCGGGTTTTGCTATGGGTGAAAGCGGAGCGGTAGCCCCGGAGTCACATTCATTTCCGGGGTCCGCTGCGCGTCAAGGCTAGGGGATGTTTTAAACGATCAAAAAGCGGAAATTCTTTTGGATCTCATTTAAATCAAATTGATTCAAATACAAAGAAAAACTCATCCACGCACTTAACGCTGCCAAATCTTGAAATGGGGGGGGAAGATAAACAGGATTGGTTAAAATTCCACGCTCCTTAAGTTCAGTAAGTAAAGGCAAATCGTCAAGCACTAATTTCCCGGTAAATAATAAAGGTATGGACTCCACATGCTTGCGGCTAATCGCAAAACGGATGTAATTGTAAATCAATACAAAGCCCTTGGCATAAGACAAATCTTTGGTGAAAGGACCACCTGTAGGCGTACTTCCTCTAAAGACACGTACTGATTGATTGTAGCTGTCTTCTTCGCTTAGACCACAATCCATAAAATAATTATAAATATCGAGAAAATCTGCCCCTTGTGTCACCATATCCAAAGCAATTACGCGATTGGTAATCTTTAACATGCGGCTAGGATATGAAGAAAAAGTTACAATCTCCGTAATCACCGCCAAACCTTCCTGAATGACGCTGCTGGATGGCGAGCCTTTGGAAAGAAAAAAACAATTGGGCTGCATGGAGCCATTTAAGGTTGTTCCAACGTGAACCCAACCTTCATGTACTTCAAGATAACGAAGATCGCGATCACTAAACATTGCTTGCTGGCTCAATTTAATGCTATCTGCTCCTGCAGAAGCATCCGCAATCATATCATCACTGACCATCACAGTTACCTTGCCAGGATGTTTATCAAAAAATTGACCTAAACGCGCTTGCAAAATTTCTTGAGCCTGCTGGGGCGTGTAACGTTTTACATCGGCTTCAGATTGTAATTGGACACTAAGCCCTGTTAACACATCAAAGAGCAAAGTGCCCATCTCTGACATTCGTGGCCCACCTGCATAGAATACATCGTTTGGACTTCCATATAATTCCATTGCCAACTCGGAAAATGCAGGGGTACCTCGTTTGGCAAGCATTTGCGTAGCCCGACTGTATTCTTCGCACTGACGGCGTATTAAACGAGTTAAAGTAGAATACTGTCCAAGTTGATTCTGGGTATCACGCAAAATAATCCGGAATTCTTCTTGTTTATCATGAACATCGAAAGGTATAGGCTTCTTATCGTAATATTCTTTATCAACAACTGGAAGCTTTTTGCCTTTATGTTTAAAAAATTCCTTTTTTATTGATTCATCCCATTTAATACTATCAAGAATCCTGATTTTACGCTGCGCTTCCACAATACGCTGCGATAACTCCTGTACAATAAGTAACTCAGCTGATTCTGATGGTGTCATAATAAACCCCTTATGATACAGGTGGTGCGATACTTACACGCGCATCCTGGTTCTGTTGAGGCAAATCATAAAAACTACTAATGTTTGCTTTCGATAATGGCGGTGGAACTTCCAATGGGGGGCCATTACGACTACTCAAGTAAAGATGTTCACCATTACTGGCATAACGACTACAACCACAGAGCACAAGTGTTACAAAAATTAAAAAAAACAACTTTTTCACTTAAATCAACTCCAAATTCTTCATCATCTTTTCCAATGGCTCATGATGTTCTTTTGATAAACGGGTTAATGGCAATCTTAATTCATTCTCCATTAGCCCCATTCTATTTGCTGCCCATTTTATTGCAATCGGGTTCGTTTCAACAAACAATAATTCATATAAAGGCATTAATTGTTCGTTTAAACGTAAACATGCTGCATGATCACCATCTAAAGCCGAGTCACATAATTTAGCCATTAATTTGGCAACCACATTAGCCGCTGCTGAAATATTTCCCTTCGCTCCAGCCAACATCCAAGATGCAGCAGTAAAATCATCTCCACTATACACATCGATACTGCCTTCTGAAAGACGCAAAATTTGCTGTAAGCGAGTCATCTGTCCTGTAGCATCCTTTATTCCCACAATATTGGAAATCTTTGCAAGCTTGGCTACTGTTTCAGGCAACATATCACAAGCAGTTCTCGTTGGTACATTATACAGAATAATCGGCATAGCAACCGCTTCTGCTATCTGGCTATAATGTAAATATAGCCCTTCTTGAGTCGGTCTGATATAGGCAGGGGTCATAATCAACGCAGCATGAGCACCACACTCCATAGCTTCAAGGGTGAGTTGAATACAATCCCGGGTTGCATTCATGCCAGTGCCTGCAATAACAGGAATTCGTTCTTTGGCTTGATCAACTACTGTTTTAATGACTAGTAGTTTTTCCTCATGTGATAAAGTACCTGATTCTCCGGTAGTACCGGCTGCGACAAGACCATGGCTCCCCATTTCAATATGAAACTCGACCAATTCTCGCAAACGTGGGACATCCACCTGATCATTCTTCATGGGTGTTAATAAAGCGACAATGCTTCCTTTAAACATAAAGTCCTCTGTTTTTTATTATTCTTCATACTACTAATACTACTGGAAAATGTGGGTCAGAGTAAAATTAGATATTTAAAAAATAGTATGCAATACAATTTATGCTCACTTATTTTACATAAAATGTTATTTTTGTACTAGAATCATAGTGAAGATGATGCAACTAGGATTTTTTGTACTGAATTGTGCTCTATCAATACAAAAATCCTGAACACTATAAAAGGAGTTACACTATGAAAAAAATTATCGCTCCCTTATTTTTTATTGGTTTATCAGCTTTTATGCTTGGGGGATGCACCAATACTCAAGTAGGTACTGCCGCTGGCGGTGCTGCCGGAGCAGGTATAGGCTATGCTGTATCTGGAGGCAGTGCAGTTGGAACTGTAATTGGCGCAGGAGCTGGAGCACTAGTAGGAAATGCAATCGGCCAAGAACAGGATCGTCGCGCTTATTACTATCATCATTACTATCGTCCATATTACTACTAATACAAGTAAAATTCCCTCTTAACCTCCAAAATGAGGTTAAGAGGCCACCTATTAAAAAAGGATTTGTTTTTATAATTTTCTAAATGATAACAAAAATCTTAGGAATATAAGGCAATATCAAATTTCCATTGCTATACTTTGTAAAAGAATTTTAGATTAAGCCTAAATAGTTGATCGTTAAATCAAAATAATACTTATACAAGGATTGTAATCATGCGCTTAAAAAACAAAGTAGCACTAATTACCGGTGCCGCCAGTGGCATAGGTAAAGAAATCGCCTTAGTCTATGCAAAAGCAGGAGCCAAAGTTGCCATTGCAGACCTTAATCTAGATCAAGCAAATCTTGCAGCTGAAGAAATAAAGTCTAAAGGTGGAGAAGCCATGGCCGTTGCCATGAATGTCACCGATGAAAATCAGGTTGATAAAGGCGTGGATGATGTTGCTAAATACTTTGGCGGCCTTGACGTTATGGTCAGCAACGCAGGAATTCAAATTATCAGCCCTGTAGAGCAACTGTCATTTTCTGATTGGAAAAAATTAATATCAATTCAATTGGATGGAGCATTTTTAACAACTCGAGCTGCACTAAGACATATGTATGCTTCTGGTAAGGGAGGAAGCATTATCTATATGGGTTCAGTCCATTCTAAAGAAGCGTCTAAACTGAAAGCACCGTACGTGACAGCAAAGCATGGTTTAATTGGCTTGTGTAAGGTGGTAGCCAAAGAAGGAGCCGCCCATAACGTAAGAGCTAACGTGATTTGCCCAGGATTTGTACGTACCCCGCTAGTCGACAAACAAATTCCTGAACAAGCTAAAGAATTAGGAATTACAGAAGAACAAGTCATTAAAAATGTAATGCTGAAAGATACAGTGGATGGAGAATTCACTACCACCGATGACGTAGCACAAACTGCATTATTTTTTGCTTCTTTTGAATCAAATGCTCTGACAGGTCAGTCGCTAATTGTTAGTCATGGATGGTTCATGGAGTAAGGCCTATGGCTCGAACAAAAAAAAGTAAGACTACAATGCCCCATCATCATGTTGCTTGTTGTTTTCAAGGTGGAGGCGCTTTAGGCGCTTACCAGGTGGGAATTTTGCATGCTTTGGATGAGGCTGGTTATAACCCAAACTGGTTTGCCGGCACCTCAATCGGCGCGATTAACGCGGCAATTGCAGCAGGTAATCCACCCAAGGTACGGGTTGAAAAAATGTATCAATTTTGGGAGACCATAGCCACTCCTTCTTTTATCGAGAGCAAACTCCTTCCAAATGATGATGCAAGCCGTAGAATTGAACATATTCTATCCGCCCAAACCGCACTACTTTTTGGCCAGCCAGGTTTTTTTACACCTCGTTTTCCACCGCTGCTTATGGGATATTATGACACGCCTGATACCTTGAGTTTTTACGACACCAAAAACTTAAAGTCGACTCTAGAACAATTTATTGATTTTGATCGACTCAATAACGCTCAAGAGACACGCATAAGCATTGGTGCCGTTGAAATTTGCACTGGTGAAATGGTGTACTTTGATTCACAAAATACAAAAATTGGGCCTGAGCATATCATGGCCAGCGGCGCATTACCTCCTGGTTTTCCAGCTGTTGAAATTGAAGGTGAATATTATTGGGATGGTGGAATTTCCAGTAATTCCCCGGTAACTTATATATTATCTGCAAATCAATGCCCCCATAATTTATTGTGTTTCTCAATTCATTTATTTGACTCTTATGGCCTCTATCCCACTTCATTAGATGCCGTACTGAAACGAAAAAAAGACATAGAGTATTCCAGCCGCTTTTCCAAAGCAGTACAAACGTATCAGCAAATTCATGCTTTAAAAAATACCATTCATATTCTTTCGCGTTATATTCCTGAAGAAGAAAAGGAAAATCCAGAACTTCAACTGTGTATGGCACGTGGGCATCAATCTACAATTTCTTTAGTTCGCTTTTTATACGAACATGATGAGACTGAGTTTTCTTCAAAAGATTATGAATTTTCAAACAAAAGCATCTTGGAACGCATAAAACACGGCTACATTGATGGGAGAAAAGCCATCAAAAAATCACCTTGGAACAAAAAAATGCCAGATACAACGGGTATTGCCGTATATGATATGGCGTCAAATAAACATCTAAAGGAGGAGTCTGAAAATGAATGAAGCGGATGTAATTCAACGAGCATTTGCCATGCCACTCATCAGTCCATCTTATCCTCGTGGCCCTTACCGTTTCATCAACAGGGAATTTTTAATTATTACCTATGAAACTGATATAGATCTGCTTCGTGAAGTGGTTCCTGAACCGTTAGAAGTAGTAGAACCTCTAGTCAAGTTTGAATTCATTCGCATGCCTGATTCAACGGGATTTGGAGATTATACAGAATCAGGTCAAGTCATCCCGGTACGTTATAAAGGTAAAATAGGAAATTACACCCATGCTATGTTTTTAGATGATCTTCCTCCTATAGCTGGTGGTCGAGAAATTTGGGGCTTTCCCAAAAAGCTGGCACAACCCAAACTGGAAGTCGTACATGAAACGTTGTTGGGCACTCTCGAATATGGCCCTTGTCGGATCGCTACAGCAACTATGGGTTATAAATATGAAGCGCTGGATGTAAAAAAAGTAGCAGAATCACTCGCTACGCCAAATTATTTACTTAAAATCATCCCTCATGTTGATGGTAGTGTTCGAATTTGTGAGCTTGTTGAATATTATCTTGAAAATGTGGTTATCAAAGGGGCTTGGCAAGGACCAGCTCAATTGCAATTAGCACATCATGCATTGGCTCCTGTAGCAAATCTCCCCGTAAAACGCATCGTAAATGGTGTACATTTATTGACAGATCTCACCTTGCCTTATGGTCGTGTTGTCCACGATTATCTTAAATAAAGAATTTGCAAGAATTTAAAGGGAATTTGGAGTTCAAATAAAAATGTTAATTCTAATTGGTTATATCGTCATACTACTCTGTGTTTTTGGAGGATTCGCTTTGGGTGGAGGTCATCTTGCTGCGGTCTTTCAACCGATTGAATTGCTTATTATTGCAGGAGCAGCCATAGGCTCACTAATTGTAGGGAATAGCGCTACAGTGTTAAAATCATTGTTAAAAGCACTACCCAAGGTTTTTCGTGGGGAAAAATCCGTTAAGGAAACTTCCAGTAATCTGTTAGGCCTATTATACACTCTGCTGAATAAGGCACGCCAACAAGGACTTATGTCTCTGGAAAGGGATATTGAAGCACCTCAAGAAAGCGCTATTTTCAATGCTTATCCTTCAATAATGAAAAACCATCATATTATTGAGTTCATTTGTGATTACTTAAGATTAATCATTACTTCAAATCTCCAACCTTTTCAGCTGGAGGCCTTAATCGATATGGAAATTGAATCGCATCATGAGGAAGAAATGATTCCTGCTAATGCTTTAACAAAACTTGCTGATGCCATGCCCGCCTTTGGTATCGTTGCGGCAGTTCTTGGTGTAGTACATACCATGGAATCGATCAATTTGCCGCCGCCAGAATTAGGAGTTCTCATTGCACATGCTCTTGTAGGTACGTTTTTGGGGATTTTAATCGGTTATGGATTTATTGGTCCTGTAGCTTCAGCAATGGAGCATCATGCCAATCAGGAGCAATTGATGCTACAGTGCATAAAAGCGACAATATTGGCGAGTTTACACAATAATCCACCTATTATTGCAGTGGAATTCGGACGTAAAGTATTGTTTTCCGCACAACGTCCCTCCTTTACCCAGCTCAATGAAGAAATTAAAAATTTCAAGCCAGCAGCATCCTCATCCGATTCAGGAGAGAGTTCTTCTGCGGAACCTACTCCAGGCTAATGAGGTTATAGAATGAATGATAACAGCAATAAAGGAAAATCTGGTTCAACACCTATAATTCGAAAAATAAAAAAAAATCAGCACAAGCATCACGGTGGATCGTGGAAAATTGCTTTTGCTGATTTTGTAACAGCAATGATGGCATTTTTTTTGTTAATGTGGTTGATTGCCTCACTGAATAAAGCTCAAAAAGACGGTATTGCCGAATATTTTAAACAACCAATGAAAATCACTTTTTTTGGAGGTGAAAATGTGGGTAACCAGCAAATTAATCTTAAGGGAGGTGGACCTAAAGTAAAAGACACGAATGGTCAAGTTTCAACAACAGATCACCCATCTGCTCCGAATAAAAAAGCCCAAGACATTCAAGTAATTCAGTCAACTGAAAATGAAACCCAAAAACTTGAAGAGTTGAAATCAAAGATTAATTTAAGTATTAAAGAAGATCCTTCTCTTGCTGGTTTAAAAAATCAATTAATTATGGAAGTAGTAAATAATGGGTTGCGTATTCAGTTAATCGACAATCAAAATAAACCTATGTTTGATGTGGGTTCAGACAAACTTAATCCGGGCATGGATCAGATCTTTACCCAAATCGCAAAATTACTTAAGAACGTCCCCAATAAAATTACTATTGAAGGGCACACCGATGCACATCCATACCATAATCCGGATGAATTAGAATACACCAACTGGGAACTATCGGCTCAAAGAGCCAATGCTGCCCGTCGTGCTTTGGTTAAGGCAGGTTTGAATCCCGATAGAGTCGTGCGTGTAGCCGGTTTTTCATCAACTGAGCCTCTTAATCAACAAGATCCCTACAGTCCTGAAAACAGGCGTATCAGCATCATTGTCATAAAAAAAGGCGCCGAAACGAAAACGATAATGAACAAATAACAGATATAGCTTTGATAAAATGAGTGAAACCGTGAATATAACCTGGGTTTCGCTTTGCTTCCCCCAGGCTACGAATAACTATAAATTATTTTAGCCAATAGACGCATTTAACATCCAGCGTGCTTTTTCATGAGCTGCAATACGTTCGCTGAGCAAAGCAATCGTCCCTTCATCACCATGCTCCTGTGCGAGTTTAACCGCTGTGTTTAAATCTTTAACCAAAACCCCATGATCTTGAGCCAGTTCACTCACCATATGATTCGCATCAATATTTGAGTCACCATCTTTGATTGTTTTTAATTGATTCAATGCCGTAAAAGTAGCCGGCGCCTTATGCCCCATAATTAAAATTCGCTCTGCAATTTCATCAACAGCATCTGCCAATGCTTTATATTGCATTTCAAATAATTCATGCAAACTTTTAAACTGCATTCCCTTAACATGCCAGTGATAATTTTGTGTTTTAAGATACAAAGCATATGTATCTGCTAAAACAACTTCCAACTTTTTAATCATTGCTCCCATCATGACTCCTGACTTTATTATTCAACATCATTTTGGATGATACACAGCAAAAATTCCATTATTTTCAATAAAAAACCCGCCATAAAGGCGGGTTTTTAAAGGAATGGAAATGGAGAGAGGCTTACATCATGCCGCCCATGCCTCCCATACCGCCCATTCCGCCCATGCCACCCATATCACCAGCAGCTTCTTCTTTCTTTGGTAAATCAGCAACCATACACTCAGTAGTCAGCATTAAACTTGCTACAGAAGCAGCATTTTGTAATGCCATACGAGTTACTTTAGTTGGATCCAAAATACCCATGTCAACCATGTCACCAAAATCACCAGTCGCAGCATTGAACCCATAGTTGTCTTTGTTTTCAGAAACTTTGTTTACAATTACTGAAGCTTCATAACCAGCGTTTGATACGATCTGACGCATTGGCGCTTCAATAGCACGACGTAGAATGTTGATACCCATGTTTTGATCGTCATTGTCGCCTTTTAAAGAGTCCAGAGCTTTTTGTGCACGGATTAAAGCAACACCACCACCGGCTACGATACCTTCTTCAACAGCAGCGCGAGTAGCGTGCAATGCATCTTCAACACGAGCTTTTTTCTCTTTCATTTCTACTTCAGTAGC
The DNA here is from genome assembly GCF_003990155.1 of Legionella qingyii. Taxonomy (NCBI): domain Bacteria; kingdom Pseudomonadati; phylum Pseudomonadota; class Gammaproteobacteria; order Legionellales; family Legionellaceae; genus Legionella; species Legionella qingyii. Next base: position 20,972 of record NZ_RZGX01000016.1, on the reverse strand, counting down.
AGCACCAACTTTGATGACCGCAACACCGCCAGAAAGTTTAGCAACACGCTCTTGTAATTTCTCACGATCATAATCAGAAGTAGTTTCTTCGATTTGAGCACGAATTTGAGCGATACGTGCATTGATATCAGCAGCTTTACCTTCGCCATCAATAATCGTAGTATTTTCTTTGGTTACTACGACGCGTTTTGCAGTACCTAAATCTTCTAAAGTAGCAGCTTCTAAGCTCTTACCAATTTCTTCAGAGATTACTTCACCACTGGTCAAAATTGCGATGTCTTGCAACATTGCTTTACGACGATCACCAAAACCAGGAGCTTTAACGGCACATACTTTAACAATACCACGCATGTTGTTAACAACCAGAGTTGCTAAAGCTTCACCTTCAACATCTTCTGCAATGATCAACAATGGACGGCCTGATTTTGCAACACCTTCCAATACAGACAACATGTCACGGATACTGGAGATTTTCTTGTCAACCAACAGAATGAATGGATGCTCAAGCTCACAAGTCATGTTTTGTTGATTGTTGATGAAGTATGGAGAAATATAACCACGATCAAACTGCATTCCTTCAACAACAGATAATTCATTTTCAAGACTGTTACCGTCTTCAACAGTGATAACGCCTTCTTTACCTACTTTATCCATTGCACTAGCAATAATAGCGCCAATTGCCTCATCAGAGTTAGCAGAAATAGTACCTACTTGAGCAATTGCTTTATTGTCTTTGCAAGGCTTAGACATTGCTTGCAATTTCTTAGTGATTGCAGCAACTGCTTTGTCAATTCCGCGCTTCAGATCCATAGGATTCATGCCAGCAGCAATTGCTTTATAACCTTCAACCACAATCGCACGAGCCAATACAGTAGCTGTAGTAGTACCGTCTCCAGCAGTATCAGAAGTTTTAGATGCAACTTCTTTAACCATTTGCGCGCCCATGTTCATGAAGCGTTGGTCAAATTCGATTTCTTTAGCAACAGATACACCGTCTTTAGTTACAGTTGGGGCTCCATAAGCTTTTTCTAATACAACATTACGACCACGTGGGCCCATAGTTACTTGCACTGCATCAGCTAATGCATTAACACCTGCGAGCATTTGTAAACGCGCGTCGTCACCAAAACGTAATTCTTTAGCCATTATCTCTCTCTCCTAATGAAACGATTACTTCTCAATTACACCCATGATGTCGTCTTCACGCATCACAACCAGTTCTTTACCGTCAATTTTCACTTCGGTACCTGAGTATTTGCCGAACAGGACAATATCACCCACTTTTACTGCTAACGCACGAACATCACCATTGTCTAGTATCTTACCAACACCAACCGCAATGACTTCACCACGCATTGGTTTTTCAGTAGCGCTATCTGGAATAACAATACCACCTGCTGTGGTACGCTCTTCTTCCATACGACGAACAACAACTCGATCGTGTAAAGGACGAATTTTCATGCTTTTATCTCCTGATTAATTAAACTTTAAAGTCAATTTGCAATGTTACTGAAAGCCATATGGGGCCAAGGAACAGAGTTTCAAGGGTTAAAATAAAAAAAATTTTAATTTTTAATTCATTCACTCTACATGATGTTCTGATATAGTTACATATAAATATGTTCAAGCCCCTTATTATAAAGGTTTTCAGAATGAGAAAATGGTTTTTGTTGTTATTTTGTTGCATAACTACATTTGCTCTACACGCAAACCCGCTTCCGGCTGCTGAAGTATTTCATGTGAATATAAGCAAGGTTGATCCCAATACATTTGCGATTAATTTCCAGGTAAAGCCGCATTATTTTCTTTATAGCGATCGCATTAAATTAACAACGAAAAAGAATGGTACATTTCATTTAGGAACCCTGCGTTTCCCTTTCCCAGAGAAAAAAGTAGACAAACTAGGACATGAATTTTCCGTCTATCGCAATCAAGTCACCATTCCCGTTGGAATTTTAGGGAATAAGCCAGGAGAGGCCTTGATTGATTTACATTATCAGGGATGTTCTGATGATGGTTTTTGTTATGCTCCTGAAACCAAGACAATCCAACTATCCATAGATAATGATTTGGCTTTAGCACAAGCGAGCCTGGAGTCTTCCCCAAATATCGAGTCCACAGTCACTGAAGAATCACAAAATGATGGGGTAACTAAAATCTTTTCGAGCCACAATTGGTTCTTAATTCTATTTTCCTTTTATGGCTTTGGTTTACTTTTGTCATTCACTCCATGCATTTTACCTATGGTTCCCGTTTTATCTGGAATTATCGTTGGTCACGGCAAAGAAATTACCACAAGAAAAGCATTTTTTCTCTCGTTAAGCTACGTGCTTAGCATGTCGATTACCTATTCAATCATCGGGGCTGTAGTTGCTTTGCTTGGAGCCAATCTGCAAATTAGTATGCAATCACCCTGGGCTATTGGAGTGTTTAGCCTGATTTTTGTTGTGCTGGCCGTATCCATGTTTGGATTTTATGAGTTCAAGCTACCTCATTCTTGGCAAGCGAAAATACACGGCTCCAGTAACCGAAGAGGTGGTCACTATCTTGGGGCTGCAATCATGGGGTGTTTATCCACTCTGATTCTTTCGCCTTGTGTTACGGCACCTCTTATTGGGGTATTAACCTACATCGCTCAAACAGGAAACGTTCTCCTCGGCTGTCTGACTTTGTTTGTCTTAGGCTTGGGGATGGGCACACCACTTCTACTCATCGGTACTTCTGCTGGCAAATGGTTACCTGAAACAGGAAGCTGGATGAATACCATCAAGTCACTGTTCGGCATTATTTTTATTGCCGTTGCTATTAACCTCATTGCTCGGATAGCTCCCCCACTGCTCAGTATGCTCTTATGGGCAAGCTTACTTATTTTTTCAGGAATTTACAGTGGCGCCCTGACCTATTCTGTAACCCATCGAGAAAAATTCAATCAAGGAGTAGGACTCATTCTACTCGTCTATGGTTTCTTGATTTTAGTCGGCGCCAGTATGGGGGCAACAAATCCCTTACAGCCCTTAACTATACAATCGGCAAGTGCTGCATCAATTAACCCCCAACAGGAACAGGACTTGAGCACAATAAAACAAGCCCTAGCAAACGCCTATGGCAAACCGGTCATGCTTGATTTTTACGCCGATTGGTGCACATCCTGCAAAGTAATGGAGGCAACAACATTTAAAGACCCTCAGGTGCAAGAAGCCTTGGCGCGATTTGTTGTAATTAAAATTGATGTAACCGCAAATAATGCCGAACATAAAGCCCTGCTCAACTACTTCCATGTTGTGGCGCCACCAACTTTTATCTTTCTGGATGCCCAAGGTAAAGAGCTCTATAATCACAAACTGGTTGGCGAAGTTTCTGCAAATGAATTTTTAAAAACCTTAAATCAGATCGAATAACCTTAATGAGTCAAATTAATCCTAATCACTGCAAATGAACAGTTATTCATCTTTCTAAGAATCAAAATTCTCCTTTATAGAATAAAACCATGGTTAAAGCGTATACTTTTTTTAAACCAAAATAATCAGGTACGTACAGCAATTAAAAAATGATTTAAATCACCATAATCCTGTCGACAATAAGACTCATTAAGAGGTATAATTCGTTCACTTTTTTTACAGTTAGAGTTTTATGAATCATAAAGTAGGTTTTGTTAGCCTGGGATGTCCCAAAGCGCTGGTCGATTCAGAACGCATTATTACCCAGCTGCGTGCTCAAGGATATGAATTGGTGTCCAGTTATCAAGATGCAGGTGTGGTAGTCATCAATACCTGCGGGTTTATTGATAGTGCCGTCAAAGAATCATTGGATACAATAAAAGAAGCAATGGCAGAAAATGGACGTGTCATTGTCACAGGTTGCTTAGGTGCTAAAGCAGAGATCATTAAAGAAGCATGCCCAGATGTTCTGCATATTAGCGGCGCACATGCCTATGAAGAAGTAATCAATGCAGTTCACCAGCATTTGCCTCCGCCTGCAGATCCGTTCACACAACTTATTCCTCCTCAAGGAATCAAATTAACTCCACGCCATTATGCCTATTTAAAAATATCTGAGGGATGCAATCAAAAATGTACTTTTTGCATTATCCCTACCATGCGTGGGAAATTACAAAGTTATCCAATGGCACAAGTTTTAACTGAAGCCAAAAAGTTAAAAGATGCAGGTGTAAACGAAATCTTGGTAATTTCTCAGGATACAAGTGCCTATGGAATAGATACACGGTATCAACCAATAACCTGGAACGACAAAACAGTTAACACGCGTTTTTATGATTTGTGCGAACAATTAGGCGAGTTAGGCATTTGGATTCGTCTGCATTATGTTTATCCTTATCCACATGTAGATGAGATTATCCCTTTAATGCGAGATGGGTTGATTCTTCCATATCTGGATATTCCATTACAGCATGCTAATTCGCGAGTACTTAAAGCAATGAAACGCCCAGCAAGCAGCGAAAATACCTTATTACGTATTGCTTCTTGGCGAGAAACTTGCCCTGATATCACACTGCGCTCAACCTTTATTGTTGGTTTTCCCGGGGAAACAGAAGAAGAATTTGAAGAGCTGCTCGACTTCCTTGATGAAGCACAGTTAGATAGGGTGGGTTGTTTCAAATACTCCCCGGTTGAAGGGGCCAAAGCGAATGAATTAAGTGATCCAGTTCCAGAAGAAATTAAAGAAGACCGCTATCATCGCTTCATGCAATTACAAGCAGAAATTAGCCGCAATAAGTTAGAAAATAAAATCGGTAGTACTCAGACCGTATTAATTGATGAGGTTAATCAGGAACAGATTATCGCACGAAGCCAAAGTGATGCCCCGGAAATTGATGGTCTTGTTATTCTACCACCTACCCCAGGCATTAAAGTGGGATCTTTTGCGGAGGTCATGATTACTGATAGTGATGATTACGACCTCTACGCCGAATTCAAATAATAGCATGAAAGCCTGGGGTGAGTTTGATTTAAGCGCTGGCTGCGCGAAAATGATGTTGAGGAAACCTAGCATACATCACAGTATGTGAGGCTTCTGAAGTATTGTTTTCGTGCAAGCCGTGCCGAATGCAGCCGCTCAGTGGGCTAGGACGTGAACATTTCTGGCGCTCTATTTCCCTAGTTTCATCATTACTCCATCAGAACTTACGAAAAATGCCAGGTCGAGGCAAAAAATGTTTTTAATGAGGGAGTTTAGATATACTAATTGACTGAATTAAAAACATTTTTTAACGAAGAGATTGGGGTTTTCGTAAGTTCTGTCCATAATGCTACTGGAAACGATTAAAAATTTCTTTGCACATTGCCAATATCTCATCCTGCATGTTTTTGCTCTTTATGGCGCCTGGACGAAGTAAATTCTGATGCAGTAATTGATGGTGTTTCTTATATGCTTTCTTAAAAAAATTGTACTGCTCTTTACTTAAAACACCTGCTAAAAACAAATGATGAAGTTGACTTAATGTATTGGTATACCGAGCAAAAGAAGGCTCTCCCAAATGAAGCATTAAAAACTGAACTAAAAATTCCAAGTCCAACAAACCACCAGAAATAGAATTTCGCTCTTGATATTGTTCCATTTTGGATCTCATCGACAATACATCTTGCAACAATGTAGGCTTATCTCGCCTCAATAACAATACAGATTTTTTCAATTGCAAAAAGGTGTGTCTGATCTTCGCATTTCCCGTCAGAATACGTGCTTTTAATAACGCTTGATGCTCCCATGTCCATGCCTGATTTTTTTGATATGCAACAAAAGCATCAACATGACTCACCAACAACCCCGCTGCACCAGAAGGCCTCAGACGTGTATCTACTGTATAAAGCACCCCCGACTGGGAACGAGTAGTCAACATGTGCAGAATTTTTTGAGTTAACCGAGTAATCAATGCTTCTTCGGAAGGTTTTGCCGAATGTAAAAATACCAAATCTAAATCAGAGGCATAATTCATTTCGCGACTGCCCAATTTCCCATAGGCTATAATTACAAAATGTGATTTTGCTTGTTCCATTTCCGGATATCGCAAACACAATTGCTCGCTTGCGATCACTAACACCTGATTTACAATCACTTGTGCCACATCCGACAAAAATTGGCCAATACGCACTGCATTGCAGAAACCATAAAGTTCGGCGCGTGCAGCCATTAACCAATTGGTAAGCTTAAATTGACGCAATAGTTCCTCTTGTACTTCAACATCAGGATGATGGGCTAGTTTTTCTACCAATAGCCTTTGTAATTGATGCAACGATTGAGGCCGCCATTCTTGTCCCTGATCCAGCAATACTTCCAACAAAAAGGGTTGGTTCACTAATAAGGAAGTAATAAATGGACTTTGGGCAAACCAAAACAACAATTCTGTTAAAACTTGCGGATTCTCGGTTAACAAAGCAAGATACGCACTACGCCCCACAATATTTTCGAGCAAATGCATTACCTGTAATAAAACTTCATCCGTTTTTTCAACATGAGTAAGTTCAGCAAGCAACATCACCATAAACCGGTCCAGACGCATTCGAGCACCTTGGGTTAAACGTCGACAACGAGGGCTATGACGGAAGGAATGAATCATTTGGTAGCAATGGGTTGCATTGGCAAAACCTAAACTCGTTAACAAATTAATGGCCATAGTGGTTTCAACATGCCCTTGCCAAAGGCTGGCTAATTGATTCGCTAATAATCTTTTCTCATCTTCATAATCTTTAACAGTGCCAAGCACTGAATGGAATGCATAACTGATAATCCGCTGATATTGATGTAATTTATTTAATAAATCGTCCCAGGAAGGATACCCCATAGCTAAAGTAATTTGTTTTTGCTTCACCGGATCTTCAGGTAAGGAGTGAGTCTGCTGATCATTTAAACTCTGGAGTGTGTTTTCGAGTTTACGTAAAAAAAGATATGCTTGTTTTAAAGCATCGGTATGAGGTAGGAGTTTCTCATGCTTTAAAACAGCAAGAGCCGCCAAGGCGTTTTGTTCTTGTAATTGCGGCAAACGACCGCCACGAATTAACTGAAAACTCTGAATAACAAACTCGACTTCCCTAATCCCACCTTGCCCCCGTTTTATATCATCCAATCGTGGATTTAATTGGACTTCTCGCTCAATCATAGCCTTCATACTACGCAAAGATTCAATTACGCTAAAATCCACGTAGCGTCGATATACAAAAGGGACTATTAAACGCTCAAACCATAGCTGGACCTCATCCATCTTCTCAGCAATGACCCGTGTCTTAACCATGGCATATCGTTCCCAATCTCGACCTTGTTCTTGGTAATAAGTTTCCATTGCAGCCAAGCTTGAAACCAGAGGACCACTATCGCCATTAGGTCGTAATCTTAAATCGACTCGAAATACGAATCCATCCGAGGTTACATTTTGTAATGTCTGTACGAGTTGTTGAACTAATCGACTAAAATAATGCTGATTATCGATGCGCTCTTCGCCATCAGTTTCACCAACAACCGTATAAGCAAAAATAAGATCAACATCTGAAGAGTAATTTAACTCCCGGCCTCCCAACTTCCCCATCGCCAGCGTAAATAACTCAACTTCATTCCCAGCTTCATCACGCGGAATACCATAGCGTAAAGACAATTCTTGTTTGCAATAAGCAATTGCATGCAAAATAAGCGCATCAGCACAATCAGACCATGCGCGCATAATTTGTTCCGTATTGGCAATACCAGATAGTTCAAGAAGAAGTAAGCGCAAAAAATGTGTATTACGAAATTGACGCAGCGAACGCAAATAAGTCGCTTGAGGCACATGAAATGACAGGCTCTTCAAATTATGAAAGTATTCCTCACGTGACAGCAAAGAACGACAATCATCCTCCATAAGTAACGCTTTTAATAAATGAATCTGTCTACATGCATAATCACTAATAAGGAGTAATTTGATGGCAATTTCGCGCAAAGGATGATGCATCTCTGAGAGATGCTTTTCAATGAACCATGCTTTTGATTGCAATAACTCAGGAATTTCTATTTGCATAAATTTCTTATTTTTCATTCCCAAAATTAGTACTCTCGTTATAATATAACCTATAAAATTCAATAACAATTCTATAGATTCAAAATGATCCGAATAATCCAGATTGCATTTATTTGTTTCACTTCCTCGCTCTTTGCTCAGGGTGAACCTTTAAATGTAGGGATTGAAAGCTTTGATCCCCCATTCGTCATGCAAGGAACTCATAATGAAGCCTATGGTTTTGATGTTGATATGATGAACAGCCTATGCAAAATCATGAATAGAACGTGTGCCTTCCATGTGATGCGTTTTGCTCAATTAATTGATGCCGTTGCAAATCAAAAACTGGATGTTGCTGTCAGTTCGATAACGATTACTAGCGACCGCGCAAAAATAATCAATTTCAGCTTACCTTATCTACTTAGTTATTCGCGTTTTTTAGAAAGAAAAACTATTGCAAAAGAAAATTTTAGCCTGGATCTGTTAAATACTAAAACGATAGGAATAGAATCTGGAACTGTATTTTTAGACCAACTGACTGAGATGGGAGTAAAAAATCCCAAGATTAAGGAGTATCCTGATATTGATGACCAACTCTCAGCATTGGCTAGAGGAGATGTAGATATTATTCTGATGGATAATGCAACTGCTGTTTATTGGGCATCTAATTCATCTGACTCATTTAAATTAATAGGCCCACCTTATATGTATGGTAATGGCTATGGGATAGCTGTTAATCCTGCTGACCCAGACTTATTAACACAACTCAACCAAGCCCTCGTCCAATTCCAAAATTCTGAGGATTATAAGCTAAATTACAATAAATACCTGTTTGAATTCTAAGCGCGCATGGCGAATTAATGCAATGTTTGTCCTTGAGTAATGCACCGTGTAATGACTTGTCGGGTTACAAAATCACCCTGACTCACGCCATACATTGAATTATAATGTTTTGCTAAGGTAACGACCCATCCGGATAAACGGAAACTCATTTTTTTTTCCGCTTGATCCACAACAATTTCAAAAAGACCTAAAGAGCCACTTTCGCGCTCACTGGCGTATTCTTCCATAATCACCCGGGCGGCTTGTAAATCTTTGTCTCTGGTAGGCCAGTTCTGACTCATATTATTCTCCCTAAAAAGCATGATTAGGTCTCTGAAATTCCGCTTAATCTTGAGATACTTTGCAAAAATCGCAAGAGCAGAAATAGATACATATTGTCTCATATTTTGACCAAATTTTCAAGCCACAGGGAGGCTTGCAATGGTTGCTATAATTAACCAGGAACAATAAAATACTACAGTTTGTTGAACATCGTAGAATGTTTTCTCAAGACAGCATATGATATACGTACCAATCCAAATTTAAAAAATTACATATGAATTATCATATTTTACCCTCGATTTTATCTGCTGATCTCACGTGTCTGGGCGATGAAGTAGAATCCGTAATGAACGCAGGAGCAGATTTTATTCATTTTGATGTCATGGATAATCATTATGTGCCCAATTTAACATTTGGACCGGCATTCTGCGACGCTTTTCTCAAACGGTTTCCGAAACTCCCTATCGATGTTCATCTCATGGTTGAACCTGTTGATGCTCTGATTGAAGCGTTCGCAAAAGCCGGAGCAAAACGAATCAGTATTCACCCTGATGCCACCATACACCTTGACCGGAGTTTAACACTCATCAAAGACTTAGGATGTGAAGCGGGTCTTGTATTAAACCCGGCAACACCCATTGATGTCTTGACATGGTGTGCCCATAAACTCGACTTTATCCTGATAATGACTGTGAATCCCGGTTTTGGAGGTCAAAAGATGATTACTGAAATTATTGATAAAATCCCCCAAATCCGCAAACTCTATCCTCAACTTGATCTATGTGTCGATGGTGGAGTGACTATAGATAATATTGCTACTTTGGCACGCGCGGGTGCGAACCAATTTGTAGCCGGCGCTGCTGTATTCAAGAGCAACAATTATAAAGAAACAATTGATGCCATGCGAAATCAATTAGCATGTATCAAAGAAAATTAATTAAGAAAAATTATGAAAAAAGTAATTTTACTCATATGTGGATTTATTAGTTCTCAGGTTTGCCTTGCCCTCTCAGGGGAAGCCTATATGGAACGTTTTAATACCTATTTATCCTTTACCCAAAATCTCCCTACGGCTACGCCCAGTGTAAGCTTTTTAGATTTTATTAATGGCACAACGCCTTTATCAACAAAATTGCGTGAAAAATGGCTGTATGAATTAGCTAAAAATAAGGACTGGACTCACTTTAGCCAATATTATCAACCCTCTAATGATCTGAATCTCGTTTGCTATGAGCAAATTGCAAACTACAATACAGGCAAAGAACAAGAAGCATTAAAAGCTTCAATTCCATTATGGCTAAGCGGTGATTCAAGGCCACCCTCTTGCAACAGCTTGTTTGCTTTGCTTCTAAACGATAATAACTTTGACCAAAATTTAATTACTCAACGAATTGATTTAGCTTTGGAGCAACGCAATATCCAATTAGCTCGTTATTTATTAAAACAATATAAAACACCTCATACAGCTGAGTTAAATAATTTAAATGCCGTTTATCAAAATCCGGAGTACATCATTAAGCTGCCCCAAGGTGGATTAAATAGCAGCATTTACCTTTATGGCCTCAAGCGTATGGTTTCGATTAATATGGATAAAGCGCTTAAGCTATGGCAACAAAGCAAAACTCAAAAAATGCTTAATCAAGCCCAACAACAGGCCTTTTTAGCTCATGTCGCACTTTATAAAGCCATGCGGAATCATGAAGATGCATTGCAATGGTTCACCAAAGTCAAACCACAATACTACAATGATATATTATTGGATTGGCAAATACGCTTTGCTTTAAAAAGAAAAAACTGGACTCAAGTCACTGAGCTAATTAATGATTCAAAACGTAAAGATGAACCCTGTTGGCAATACTGGCTAGCACGCTCTTTAGAGGAACAAGGAAAAACGGCAGAAGCACGGACCCTCTATGAACCTTTAGCAAAAAACAGACAGTATTATGGTTTTCTTGCCAGCCTCCGCCTTAATAAAAAGCCCAGCTTTACCAATGAAATTCCCACAACAAACCTGGATGTATTGAAACCCTATCAAACATTTATTGAGCAAATCCAAACACTCTATATCTCTAAGCAAACACTTCAAGCATCACGTTTGCTCAATGATTTCATCAGTGAATTACCTAAAGATGAAGCAAGCGCACTGGTCTACTGGATCGATCAAAAACTGCAATGGCATGGTAAATCGGTCTATTTAAGTAATAACGAAACCTTAAATAATCAACTTACGCTAAGATTTCCATTAGCTTATAAAGACAGTATTTCCCTTTATTCTAAAAAATATGCTGTAGCACCAGAATTTATTTATGCCATTATTCGTCAGGAAAGTGGGTTTAGGGATGATGCTACTTCTTCAGTTGGTGCTCGAGGCCTAATGCAAGTTATGCCTTATACAGCGAGAGTTGTCTCAAAAGCAGACAAGATTCCTTATAATGATCAAAAGCAGTTGTTTGTATCCCAAAAGAACATCAATATTGGTGTAGCCTATTTAAAACAGCTTGCAAAGCGATTTGGCAATCACCCAATACTCATTGCCGCGGCATATAATGCAGGGCCCAAACAAGTAGTTTATTGGTTAAAAACTCACCCACCTAAAGAGATTGATGTGTGGATAGAGACGCTCCCTTGGCAAGAAACACGTAATTATTTAAAAAATATTATGGCGTTCTATATTGTTTATCAATATCGCTTAGGCCAAAAACCTAATCTAGGTAATTTCCTGGAACCATTATAATCGAGTCATAGCCCAGGTGGAGTAAATAGGAACCTGGGTTATGAACATTATCAGAAAATCCAAATCACAGCTGCGCCTTCGTGCAGACCATCAATAAAAAATAATTACATACTTGATCTATAATTATACAATTGAGGTGAAAAGCTATTACACCTTATGCTTTAAAGGCGATGTCTCATGATAAAGGTAACCTGCACTGTTAGTCTCTTAGGAATGATGTTTATTCTCATAGGCTGTGCTCCAACAGCCTATGTAGTTGGAACAACAAATCAACCAATTCAGTATACTTATGCCCCGGGGTATAATCCGCCGCAAGTAGCTTATCCAGATGTACCCGTGGATGCGAATACATCTATAGACAGCGCTGAAGTTGTCCAACAGGAACATAAGATTAATGCCATAAATGATTCCATTGCCATAAAAGAAAAGCAGGATGAAGCTGCAAGACGGCAAGCAATCCAGTTGCAATTAAATGCTCTGCCAAAAATTCAGTAAAAGAGTCAGGAAACATTCGAGAATAGAATGAGTGCTCACGTGTTAAACTTTCCTCAAACAAGAAAAAAGTTTCGTCGTTTGAACTCAATTTTGATTTGGAGGAGTAAAGAGCAAACAGCCAAGCTGCTTACTCATTTATCACGGTAGTCCTGGATGTGAACATCCGGCACATGGAATAAGATGTGTCTCTATGATTTCATTGAAGAGTTGAATATCCGTCCCGGAACTTGCGGCTTTACTCACTAATTCTAACATCCGCTCCAATTCTTCGCTTTCGAATCTCGCTATCAAAGGAAGATTACTTAATTTTCCAATAATTTCATTTTGATTCAATATATTATTGGGCTGACAGATTCTTTGCATATTTCCAGCATTTAACATACCTGCCAGTTGCAAATGCTTCATGAAATGATAGGCTCCAACACCTAATTTGCTTACCATTAATAAATCATCTAGATTGTCACGATCAATGAGTGATGCATTAGTTAATAACAAAATATTTTTCGCGAAAATATTAGCATTTTGGGGGTTTTCCTCAACCAACTCAAAATAGGTACACAATGGGTAATGTTCTGCTACAAGTTTTTTAGCCCCTTCATAAATTTTATTGATATATTGTTCTTGTCTTAAAAGAATATTAATTGCATTTGAATAATAGCTATTATTTTCAAGCATTAAATTAAGCAGATCCAGCGCTATACTCATATGATTTGCTGAAATCGAACTATCACGAAGTTTCTCTACTAAACTTGAAGCATTGTAGGCATGTTCTTGAAGATTAATAATCAAGCGTGTAATGTCAAGAGATTGTCCTGGATAAGTCAGCAACAATTCAAAAGTGTCCAAATCAAGCACACCTAGCTGATGTAATTCTCGCGCGCTTTGTGCTACGTTTGAATCAAATCGTGCAGCTTTAAATAAACGATCCAATGAAAGCACATGAGGATCAATATCTAATTCTTTAATCAATCCAAACAAATTGACAGCTCCACCGACACTGTTAATATTTTTGGAAATGATTAATTCAAGATCGTTAGTTATAAAAACTTTGGCTTCTTTCAAAACTTTAAATAAAGAAATTAGTCGGTTACCATAATCAGGATGGTCTGAAATAAGACTAATCATGTGCTGATCGGTTCCCAAATTTAACCTTTTTAGACGGTTAATAAAATCAGGGATGGGTGCTGTGGATTTTGCATCATTAGTTAATACTTGCATTATCATTTGAGTACTATTCTTTTGAGTATTATTACTTCCCACTGGCTCGGGATCTTGGCTATTAGTTATATCAACCATAACTGTCCTTAAATTGCTCTCTAAGGACAAAATATAACACAAAATGATTATATTAAGCAAAAAATTCTATTGCTTAGGGATGTTGCTTGCTGCTAAATTGATGTTTTTCAATCATTTCAATGAATTCTTCCAAATCAGCATCTGCACTTGTTTTTTTAGTAATTAAAGACAACATTTTTTCTAATTCTTCTCTGTCAAATTCTTCAAACAAAGGAAAACTACTAAACAATTTAATCACATCAGGGTGGTTTAGAATAGGACTATTATATCGACAAACTTTGTTATAATTTTCAGCATCTAACATATCTGCATGCTGTAAGTGGGTCAAAAAATGAAACGCCCCTACTCCCAATTTGCTTGCTATTAATACATCTTCTGTTTTCCGATAATCAATTAATGATGCGAGATCTAATAACAAAATAATATTAGCAAGAATATTGGCATTCATTGGATCTTTTTCAATAACTTCGAAATAGCTTGGCGCCAGTTTATCTTTAGCAACAAGTTTTTTTGCACCTTCATAAATTTTATCTATATTTTTTTGTTGTCTTAAAAAAATATCGAAACATTCAAAATAATAGAGGTTCTTACTTAAGAGCAACGTAAAGAGCTCGATTACTGTACTCATCTTTCCTTCGGAAAATTGATGGAGCTTTTCAATTATTTTCTCAGTGGAATAAGCGTGTTTTTGAAAATTAACGATTAAATCAGCAATTAATAAAGATTCCTCAGGATAAGCAAACATAAGATTCAAGCTCGCTGAATCAAGTGAGTTATTAGTTTTAAGTATTTGCATCCCTTGTTTCAGAGTTGTTTCTGATTTTGCGCTCACGAATACACGTTCCAGGGAAATAAATTCGGGATCGATCCCTACTTCGTGCATAAATTCTAATAAATCGACCACAGCACCAGCTTGAGCAACATTACTTGCGATGGCCTTATGAAGCAGATCATTCAATACAACATTATATTTCTTTAATACACTGAATAAGGAAGTGAGGCGATTAATATATTGAGGGTTTTCTTCTAGAGTTTGTATCATTCGCTCATCAGATTCCAGACCTAAACTGACCAGACGAGAATTAATTTTATTCTTTATCCCACTTTGATTGAACTTTAGATATGTCATTTGCCGCCCTCGCCTCACAATCCTGTGTCATCTTATCTTTTTTTCAAAAATAAAAACCAATAAAATTTTATTTTTATCAAAAAAAGAGCCATCTCGCCACAAATATTAACAAAGAAAAGAAATTTAAAATACAATAAATAATAAAAACACAAAATCATCTTTTCTTTACCATCACTGCTCCTTTTAATTATACCCTCATATGATCAATTTATTTTCAACAAAATCACTTAATAGTCACTTAATATTTTTTTTGTATAATCCCACCTATTAGGTAAATTGTGACTCACCTTATCAAATACAACTCACAATGACCTAACTTAAACTTTAATGTTAGAAATGTATTCTTAAGGGGAAAATCATATGGGCGCAGAAAGTAAAATTGTTGAAAAACAAATTGACGATCTTAAAGATTACACCGATACCGTTGCAGCTGTTCACTTACTTAAAGAAGTAGTTTCCGGTGGAGCAGTAGTTACAGTTGGCTCAGCGAAGGATTCGATTGATTTAGAAAACTCAAAGAAAGATCCTAAAATTGGAAATGTCGTGAAAGCGATTTTAGCAAAGGCAGGCAAACCAGGAGAAGAAAAAAGTCAATGGGTAAAAAAAGAAGATAACAAGCCACATCTTGAAGCCGCAATCACTATTGGTGGCGCTGTATATACTGTTGATATGACCTATGATGGAATACAAGAGGATAAACAAGAGTATACTGTGAATATTACCAGTAAACTTAATGCAGAAGTTAGTAGAGGAAAATTATTCTTTGACCCGTCTCAAGCAGCTACCGTTAAATTAATCTATGACAAAGAAGGCGATCTTCGTGCGGTAACCAAGAAAGGGTTATCCGTAGAAACCAAATCTTTTATTCCACATGCTTATCAAACTGAAATATTAGCAAAATATTACAACAGTCTGAAAGAAGGGAAAGAACAACGGCTTGCAGTAATGGGAACTGGTTCAGGTAAAAGTATTGTTATGGCGGGTATTGCTCAAGCTGTTGGACGCACCGTCATGATTGTTCCCGATAAGACATTAGTTGATCAACAATCGCTTGAAACACAAAAAATGCTTGGTGCAGGTGTTGTCAATGGTAATAAGCATACTCCTAGCGTTTTCACTTTGGAAACCATTAAACGAAATGTTGACGTTGCAGATTGGGATCAGTTAACCGAGTTGGATATTGAAGAAATCAAGAAGTATTTCGCCTCAGTGATCGAAAATACTTCTGAAGATCATTTTGATCAAATCGTTTTACAAGCTGAACATCCTTTATTCAAGTATATTGCCGATGAAATAAAAAATTCCATGGTATTAATTGATGAAAGCCATCGTCATACATTTAATGATGAAGACGCTCAAATTTTGAAAGGATTAAAGGATCGCAATTCAATCCTGGCATTAACAGCAACACCAACTTCCAAATTGTATGATCTTTTCCCAGGGGAACCTTTGGATGATTTAAGTCTTGGAGCTGCAATTGAGTTAGGAACAATTCGTCCAATTCAACCAGAAGTAGCTTATTTAGCTGAGAAAGATTTAGTTACACAAGCTGTAGCCCATTACTTTGACGATTATTATCTCGAAGAAGGGATGAATGGTTATACTAATCCTGTTGAATTAAAAGAACAGATCAAGAAAGCACATATAGAGATTGAAGATAGTGTGGCTGAACAACAAGCCATTGAGCAAGCATTGGAATTAAACCGTATCCGTTGTCAACGCAATATGGGTTTTTCTGATGACAAAGCAACGCGTGAGAAATTAGCTGAAATCTATCAAAAAATTGCCCGTGGAGATGGAGCTACCATTGAACAATACCAAGCTCAAGTCGCTGAATTTAGAAGAAACTCTGAAATCAAAGCAAAACTACAGTTGGCTAAGAAATTTAATGGTGCAATTGAGAAAGAAACAATAGAAAAAGACGTCCCTGTGCGTGCAGTGGATTTGAAAAAAGATATCGATACGGAACAGCAAAAAGATATTCAAAGAACAATTAACAGCTATGCTCTTGCACTTGTCTTTAATGAAAAGCCTACCGATCTTGCTGAGAAGGACCGAACTCATAAATTGGAAGAATATTTGAAAGAGTGGGATCAGCATATTTCGAAATATAAGATAAAAAATGACGAGATACATGATCTATTTTTATCAAAGCTTAAAGAGTGTGAAGCAAAAGACAGAGTAAAATTAAATGAAGCGCTGACAAAGCTGGGAGCCCCCATTTCTAAATTGCCTGCTGAACAAAGAAACGCCATAGTCAAATTGATTTTGGATAGAGCAGAAGCAATGGTGGCGAACATCAAAGCGTCACAACCTATATCTGATATTGTGGCCAAGGCAACTCCAGTTAACTTGGAGGCATTAAAAGCAACCGAGAATTACGCCACTGCAATCGATATGAGTACGGATTCATCTATAATTGGTGAGCAACTTGCTCAAATTGAAGTAGGACTTAGGACGCATATTGTAGCCGATCAGGTCATTGCAACAGGAGTAAGTATTAGAGACATCCTGAATGTGCAAATTATAAATACTCATTCACCGGTGATTGAATCAGATATCAATGTGATTAATGGAATCCTTTCAGGACCTCAGGCAACGGGTCGTTGTGTCAGAAATAAAGATGTTTCAGCTCGTGCTCAGCAATACATTGATAACCAATATGAAGGTAAAGGTCTAATTCTCACGGTAGAAGAGATCATTCATCCTAAAGATTCGGCAGCAAAAACAAGAGCAGTTATGGAAAACAGAGAAAAACGGGCTCAAGCAGAAGAACAAGCCGCTATTCGCATACAAAGTGCAGTAAAAGGCTATCAAACCTCTAGACTGTTTCAACAATATAAACCGTTACCCCGTGATATTGAGAAACTGCAGGGCGACTTGAAGTTAGTCCAGGAACGATTAGATGATATAAAGAAGAGCCTGGAAACAGAAGGAACAATAAAAAACAAGCTTGAGGAGTTAGCTAAGGCTGAGAAGGAGTTATCGCTTATCCCAGGAGGAAAAGTGGGTCAAGCTCTTCCGCAGGAATTTGCTAGAAATCCATTTTTCTATCTCCAGTGGGTGAGAGAAACACTCTTGAGAGAGGTACTGGAAATAAAAGCAACCAATAGGGTAGACGTATTAAACGAAATACAAAAAAACCTAGAAGAAGTAGAAAAGGAAATAGAAGAACTAAAAGTTGAGGAAAATAAATTTGAAAAATTGTTCAAGGAAGGAACCTCTGCACTGAAAAAAATGCAAGAAACGAAAGAGCAGTTGGAAGAGAACCTTGGCATCACCCACCAAGAGATGACTCTGTAAATTAAGGATTAAATGTTCTTTTACTTCGTTTAAACCTCCGCCTCGGCGGAGGTTTTTTTATCTTCACAGGACTTACGAAAGAATCCACTATACTCATCCCACAAATATTCAAAATCGCTGTGTAAATGATTAATTCCTTATCATTATTGTCCTCTAGTATTTCTCACAAAGCGTAACAAGACATGATCAGTTCGTACAGCAGATTCCTGCAGCGCCTCCTTTGGGCTCAGAAGACCTGCAAACATCGCTTCTAAAACTTCGTCATTGATACCGCGAATCTGATTTTGTGGTCCAAAACCTTGTAACTGTTTTTCGTGTAACTCACCGGCTAAATCAGTACGTGCCATTAATAAAGCAGGATGGTTACTGCTTTGCAAAATATCAGCATAGCTCCCTTGTAAACCTATTGGAAGATAGCCTGTATGCCCATGCCAGCGCTTTTGTGTTTCAGGCTTTGCGATAAACGCAAAAAATTGAGCTATTCCCTTATATTGCTTCTTTGATTGCCCAGCTACTGCCCATAATGCAGCACCACCAGCCACATTAGCATGTCGTACCTGACTCACTGCGGTATCCAAAGGCATACTGGCTATCCCCAAATGGAAGGGTACTAAAGCGGATAAACTGTTATAAGCCCCAGAAGACTGGCTAAATAATGGACAAATACCACTGGTAAATAAAATGGTGGCATCATCGACTCTACCTGCATATCTAAAATAACGCAGTGAATGCCAACGCTTCAAACGTTCAAAATGGCTGACTAATTGTGGTGTTGCATAAACAGCACGTGCAGGATTCCCTTGAGTTAACGGTAATCCATGAATCGCCAAAAAAGATTCAAAAAGCACCCAACCTGGATAGGCTGTTGTATAAGTACAATCATAACCGGCTTTTTTTAACTTTTTTGCCAGCACTTCCATATCGGCCCAAGTGCGCGGAAAATTAGCCTGCGAATAACCTACTTTGGCAAGAATATCCAGATTGTAATACAAAGTTGCAACAGAGAGATTAAAAGGTAAAGCCATCAATTGCCCATCTTTACTATAAAACTCACGGACGGATGGAATAAAATCCTCTTTGGGCAAGCTCATTCCTTGTTCATACATCAGCTCGTCTACCGGTTTGATTACCCCTTTAGGTGACTCCATTATGGCCGTGCCAACTTCAAAAACCTGTACAATTGCAGGCGGATGATGTGCTCTAAATGCAGCAGCAAAACTCGTTAATGTCTCTACATAATTTCCCTTATAAACGGGTTTAATAAAGTATTCACTTTGACTTTGATTAAAGTCATCTGCAAGTAATCTAACCTCATCCCCCAAATGCCCAGCCATCCCATGCCAAAATATCAACTCAACCCGTTTTGCCTGAACAGAGAAGGTAGAAAAGATAATGAATAAAAAAAGAAATAATTTTTTCATGCTAGTAAGTCAGGATAATCACTAAAAACTGCATCAACACCCCAGCCAAATAATTTATTAGCCAAACGCCGGCGATTCACTGTATAAGCACATAGAATATAACCTGCAGCTTTAATTGCTTTTGCACGCTCTTCTGTTAGCACTCTGCGATTAAAATGAATTGAAAAACATTGCAATTGTTTTGCTTTTTGCAACCATTGCTCATCCCATGTGTGCAGTAGCAACCCCAAGGGCATTTCTGGTGCAATACTTCGACATAACACTAGAGCATCCCAGGAAAAACTGGACACTAAAGGTAAGTCTTTTCCCTGTGGCCAATAACGTTGAATGTGACTCATCACCGCTACAGCAGTTTGTTCTTCTGCACCTGGATACGGTTTGATTTCTACATTTGCCTGTACGCCTGAAAAAGACAACCATTTCAAGACTTCTTTAAAATGAGGAATATGCTCGCCTTTAAATTGCCGTGAAAACCATGAGCCAGCATCCAGAGATTGTAAATAACTGGCTTCAACCAAACCAACATCTCCACGTCCATTGGTCGTTCTCTTTAAACTGTCGTCATGAATGACAAAAGGCTCACCATCGGCACTGCACATTACATCAAATTCTATGAAACGACATCCTAAAGTCAAAGCTTTTTCAAATGAAGCCAAAGTATTCTCTGGAGCATAAGCCGAAGCTCCTCGATGCCCAATAATTTTTTCAACAACCAACAAATTAATTCCCCTTTTTATAAAGATAATATTAAGAATAGATTCCCGCCTTCGCGGGAATGACAACAATCTCTAACGTCTGCTCGGCAATAACAAAATCCCTAACGTTGCCCAGGAATAACAAAATCCCTAATGTCTGCCCGGGAATAACAAAATTCTTAATGTCTCCGAAATAACAAAAAGCCTTAACCCACTGTCGTTCCCGCGAAAGCGGGAACCCATTCCTAACAAAGCGCCGTGCCCACTGATGAATAGATTCCCGCCTTCGCGGGAATGACAACAATCTCTAACGTCTGCTCGGCAATGACAAAATCCCTAACGTCTGCCCAGGAATAACAAAAAGCCTTAACCCACTGTCGTTCCCGCGAAAGCGGGAACCCATTCCTAACAAAGCGCCGTGCTCACTGATGAATAGATTCCCGCCTTCGCGGGAATGACAACAATCTCTAACGTCTGCTCGGCAATGACAAAATCCCTAATGTCTGCCCGGGAATAACAAAATTCTTAATGTCTCCGAAATAACAAAAAGCCTTAACCCACTGTCATTCCCGCGAAGGCGGGAACCCATTCCTAACAAAGCGCCGTGCCCACTGATGAATAGATTCCCGCCTTCGCGGGAATGACAACAATCTCTAACGCCTTCTCGGGTATGACAACAATCTCTAACTCTGCTCAGCAATGACAAAATCCCTAATGTCTGCCCGGGAATAACAAAATTCTTAATGTCTCCGAAATAACAAAAAGCCTTAACCCACTGTCATTCCCGCGAAGGCGGGAACCCATTCCTAACAAAGCG
>NZ_RZGX01000015.1:0-111641 GCF_003990155.1 Legionella qingyii | reverse complement strand
AATGCAAATACTTTGTCCGTATTGTACAATGGTTGGATCTTTAAAAACCATTTGATTGTCTCCCTGCCTTGTGATTATAGCTCCTGTTAAACCCAGCAGGTTAATTGCTTCCTCTCTTGACACCCGATTCGGAAAAGTTGCTACTAACTGACCATTTACAACTTCGTCTTTAATATAGAGCACAGGTTTATATGAAGGGAATACTCCAACACGAATACTCATCATTTGATTGAAATAATCATATGAAGTATTGCTTGGGAATTTAAGGGCTAATCCATCATCATCTCTACATATTACAATTGGCCTTGGGGTGCAGAGGTCATTTAATTCACTATAGAATCGATTTAAATTTTCTACATCATCAGTATTAGCCCTGGACGCACCCACATAATCGAGCAATATCGCTGCAAAATGGTCTTTAGAATAATACTCAACAAAATCTTGTATAACTTGTAGGGGGTCGTTAGAAGTTCCATAGATTTTTCTAAAAGGCTCATCATAATAAGGATTGCGAAGAACGCCATCGTATGTTGCCTCCCTATTATTTTTTAGACAATCTAATGCAATGAAAAGAGGAGGAAATACAGAATGCATTTCCCTTAGGTTATGCCATCTTCCTATTTCAGTATTCCATCCGCTTTGCATGATTTGCGACAATTTAGTTAAATCAGCTTTATACTTTATAAACAAAGCAACTGCATCATCTTTGTGTAACATAATAATTCTCTAATATTTAATATTATAAAAAAAAATTTAGCTAGAAGGTGCGATAGGAAAGGAAAAAGAAGCCAATTAATTAGTCCAGTCTGTGTTTAGACTAAAGACATTAAAGAAATCCAGCCAGTCTTTCTTCATTCTTTATCTAAACGACAAACCCGTTTCATTAAATTAAAACTAGGTTAAAAACCAGTCCTCAAAAACTATCCATATTAGAGAAGATAAGTCGTTTGCTAAGCCTTAGATTGCTTAGTACTTTCGGAGGCAAATAGTATTGAAGGTTTGCTTGCATGTCAATAAATACGCTGTGTGATTTAAAAATATTCTATTGATTACGTGATAAGTCTATAAAGGAAATAAAAGTTTTTTTATAATTTTATGCGCTTACCTATGGATGCATTTTGCAAATAAATCCATCGATAGGTAAGCTATTCTGTGTTATTGACCTAGATAAGCCGATGCGAGTCTGCCAGCTGCATTGCTCTCCAATTCAACATCTAATACATCAGCAACGGTTGACGCGATTTTCATATTAATTTCTGCAGGAAAGTTGCTAAAAAAGCTATTAGGGCTTTTAGCATAAGCACTTAATCCCTTGACAATAATACGGTAATCAAGATAGGCCTGTCTTTTTTCTGGTCTAGATAAATGTTCTGGAGTATTAATGCAAATACTTTGTCCGTATTGTGCAATGGTTGGATCTTTAAAAACCATTTGATTGTCTCCCTGCCTTGTGATTATAGCTCCTGTTAAACCCAGCAGGTTAATTGCTTCCTCTCTTGACGCCCGATTCGGAAAAGTTGCTACTAACTGACCATTTACAACTTCGTCTTTAATATAGAGCACAGGTTTAGATGAAGGGAACACTCCAACAGGAATACTCATCATTTCATTGAAATAATCATATGAAGTATTGCTTGGGAATTTAAGGGCTAATCCAAAATCATCTCTACATATTACAATTGGCCTTGGGGTGCAGAGATCATTTAATTCACTATAGAATCGATTTAAATTTCCTACATCAACAGTATCATCCCTCAACGGGCCCAAATAATCGAGCAATATCGCTGCAAAATGGTCTTTAGAATAATACTCAACAAAATCCTGTATAATTTGTAGGGGGTCATTAGAAGTTCGATAGATGTCCATAAAAGGATGATCATAACGAGGAGTGCGACGAGCGCCAACGTATATTTCCTCACAATTATTTTTTAGAAAATGTAATGCATTGAAAAGCTCAGGAAATACAGAATGCATTTCCCTTGTGCTACGCCATCTTCCTATCTCGGTATTCCATCCGCTTATCAGGGTTTGCTTCAATCTAGCTAAATCCCCTTCATACTTTATAAACAAAGCAACTGCATCATCTTTGTGTAACATAATAATTCTCTAATTTAATATTATAAAAAAAAAATTTTAGCTAGAAGGTACGATAGGAAAGGAAAAAGAAGCCGATTAATTAGTCCAGTCTGTGTTTAGAAATCCAGCCAGTCTTTCTTCATTCTTTATCTAAACGACAAACCCGTTTCATTAAATTAAAACTAGGTTAAAAACCAGTCTTCAAAAACTACCCGTATTAGAGAAGATAAGTCGTTTGCTAATCCTTAGATTGCTTAGTACTTTCGGAGGCAAATGGTATTGAAAGTTTTTTTGCATGTCAATAAATATACTGTGTGATGTAAAAATATTCTATTATTTGCGATTGGTACTAATTTCTGCGGTCAGCCCTGAAGAGGATTAAAACGAAATGCTTGGTCAATTTAGAGCTGGCAATAAAATTCATCTATTTGCATGGGCTTTGCATTTAAAGCCCATATTTAGTACACTCCAATCGCACCGAATTTGCTTCCTTCAACCCGCAGGATGAATCAAGATGAAAGAAAGAGCTCTCAATTTTTTGGACAAAATTGAAAAAATTCTACCAGAGAAATCCAATCCCAGTCTGATCAGTAAGATTTTAAGCGAGTTAAAACTGGATGATCTAGATACCAATGATAAAGAATTTACTGAGTTTATAAGCAAAGCCTGCAGAGAAAAAATAGACTTAAATAAACTAACTCAGCACCTGAAAAGAGCTCTAATATTTAATGAGCCACTTTGTCGACTCTTGGCTTTTATTGAAGAAATGGCATTAATTGGGGATGAGGAGCTTGCTGCCATTGCATCGACACTAGAACGTCAGCTGAACTTGTTGTTCCTTTTCGAAGCGATGTTGGTCACCATGGCCAACAGCAAACTGTTTGCAAAAGAAGTATACGATCATTTAGTGAAAATAAGCGGCAATCCATATCCAGGAAATCCCCTCGCTGACTTCATTTTAGGCGTCCCCTATAGCGCCACTCTGTTTGAGCGATTAAAAATGGTTTCCATCAAACCGGTTATGCTGACGGTCCTCTTTCACCGCTCAATGGGTGAAAAAAAAGAAACCCAGGAAGCTCTGGATGATTTTATCAGGGAAAACGGCTTATCTGGTTCGAATGCTTGGATTGAAACGACTGAACCCAAAGAACTATCGGATAAAACAGTCCCTGTGATGGGGTTAAATATTCTTGAGGCGGCCTGGGAAGACGCAACCGACCATGCCAAAGAGTATGGGGGTATTGAAAATGCTGAATCCGCTATTGGGCTAATCCAACTCATGGAGCAGCAACAGTATCTTAATGAATGCAATTACTTCACCACCCTGTTGCCAGAGGGTGCTTATAGAAAAGAAGACGCCAGTTACGAATTAATACCCGACTTAAAAATCGATAACTCCAAAAAACTAGTATCCCAGTTCCATATTCACCCTCAATGGCGGGATTTATACACCAGCTGGAATCTTTTTTTTGTGGTTGCCAATATAGATACTGTGGTGATGCCTTTGAAATTATTGCTCCCTACGGTCATGACGGCTCATCCCTCCAATTACAAAGAAATGAGGGTTATTTCTCTGTTTTTAATCGGTAATTTATTTATGCATGCTAGCAAAAATAACCCCTTTTTTAAAAATTTTACACTGACGAATGCCAAGATTATTTTTAAAGAATGGGGTAGGATTAACAAAGAATACGCTAACCAACAACTGCACCTTCTTTGTCCAGAAGTTCCCGTGTCTGTCAAACCCTCTTTGCAAGAGGTTTTTGGCCATCACGTGCACCTTAATTTTTTAAAACATCTGTACAATTTCGTTCGGGATCCAGGTCATTATCGTTTTACAACTCCTTTTAAGAACAATAAGTCCGGACCACAATTCTTTAGTCCAGTAAAAACCAAGGATTCCATGGAGTCCTTAGAGGAGAAAAAAATAGAGTACAATGAGCCTTCATCCACATGTCCTGAAGGCTTTAATGTAATGAACCATCCCACCCACTGAGTTGGTAATTGATTGTTACCAACTTAGAATTCAAATTGACAATTTTTCACCGGATGGGAGATTCATAAATGAATATTAACTTACTAGGTTTTGATATAGCTAAGAATATTGGCTATACACTTTTTCGCCTGGAATAGCCCAATTTTAGGCTTTGTCATTGCAAAACGAATAGCACCCAAGCATATTGATATGTCCAAATCCATATCCAGAAAGCCAAGCATCCCTATTTATTGCTAAACTTCTTCTTTAAAAAAGTTAACCGTTTACTCAGCAAAAAATTAATCAATTTTAGATGGGATGGCCATGCGTGTTAGGGCAACTCCTTGAATATAATTTAACTTTCATGTATATTTTTTATCTTTTTTTATTGTGAAATATTATGAAATGTAAAGCTTATTTCGGTAAAGCAGGACTTATGCTTGAACTAGAGGGTAATAATGAAGCGCTTCTAAGACAATATGCTAAAGCCTGTGCTATGGATGATGCCACTATAGTTACTTTTGATAAAAAGAAATACACCCTTTATCTGCCCCATATGAATAAAGAAACTTATTCCAAATTATGTCAAGTGGCTGAGGGAGAAAAACCAACATTTGATGAGTTAGAAGAACAAGCAGCAATAGAGCAAAAAGAGAAAGAACGTTATGCTCTTCGTGATCATGGATTTATTAAATCAAAACAGGTCAAAAAAGACCACGAAATAAGTTATCTGGTAAAGCTTGTTGATAAAAAAAATATTAATATAACGGTAGTAAGTAACGATAAATTATTTTTATCTCTATGCGAACAATATTTCAAAGGAAACACCGGTATAACCGCTACCGATAAAAAATCATTTAAGCAATTAAATATTCCCAAAATAGGCAAAGATACATACAACTCTTGTCTGAGTAAAATGAAAGATGGACTTCCCCACGGTTATAAAAAAAACCTACGAAGTTTCGAGCAATTAAAGGATGTTGCAGTTGATTCAAATGTGCATGATTTAACAGGTTCCACTATGTTAATAAATTGAAAGAGTCCGCGCTTTATGCGCTAAATCCTATAAAGACCGCATTAAAAATAGGTACATTTTAGTGGTTAAATGAGTTTAAAAAACTGTTTCAATTAAATATTTTTGATTTATGGCAATCGAGCATATTAGTGAACTGTGCCATATGCTTTTGGAATGTACTTAAATGATATTTTGAAGCATGCCATCTTTAACATAATTATTTTCAATTCTTTATATCTTGAATAGAAATAGTTGAGGATACTGAGCTAATCTTCCCCATATCCCATTTTTTCGCATTCGTACTGCTAAATCTCATTTAATTTAACAAAAGGCCGAATATATGACTGCACCTAAACCTCTTGTCTTAAAATAATTTGGTTATTTTCTTGCATAACCGGTAGAGTCCATATGGCACCATTTAGTAAATGGCTACCCAGTTATATCCGAGTTTTGAATAGTGTGCTCAAGATAATTGATAAGCATTAAAAATTCATCGTTTCCAATTTTGCTATTACTTTTCCTTTCTAAATCAAGCATAAACAAATTTTCCAAGAATGGACGAAGAGCACGAAAGTTCTCCGATTTTTCCTTGCGTATCTGTTCTAAACCAAATTTTCCTAACAGGCTTCCAAGAGAACTTCTCAGCTTTAGCTTAGGATAAATCTGAACAACTGATTCTTTTATACTATCGAGGTAAGAAAACTCCATTTTTGTTGCCTCACATTCTATATTCGCCTTTAGTGTAGAGCGAGCAATAAAGGCTTGGCATGAAAAACGGCAAATAGCTCTAGCTTCACAAGAACCACAATCCTGCCAATTTTCAGGGGCTATTGAAAAAAAACGCTTTAATTTCTTGTCGTAAGCAATTTTAAAGTCCACTGTTTTATCTTTCAAATGTCCGAGAAAATACTCTTTTTCGTTCCAGCTAAATCGTCCACATGGCAGTATATTTCCTTCTGGGGTTATCCCTATAACCTCTGTTCCAGCACCACAACCTTCATAATCACACAAGGACTGGGAACGTTGAACACCCTTGAGATGACACTCAACGTAATGAATCATGCTCTCTGTTACATGGTATTCTGTGGCGCACTCCGCCTTCGTTTCAATCATATAGTCAATGATATCTTTTTTTGCTTTAAAAATTTCACTTGGCGTGGGAGGGGGCAGATTCACACCAGCCCCAACTGGATATGCAACGTTCGCTTTAAAGCTTAGAGCCCCCATATCAGCATATAACCAGTTGCATATCTTATTAAACATATGAGCATTGCTTTGATTTATAGTCATTAAAATGCCGCAATTTACCCCATTCTCTTTTGCTCGAAAGTAATTTTTTATAACTTTATCAGCAAGTGGTCGCATGCTTTGAGTAACATCTTGGGGATTATCAATGCTAACACCAAGTGCAATATTGTTTCTTTTAAAGCAGTTCATTAAATCATCTGATATATTAATAAAATTGGTCTGCATCGATATTTCAATAGATTTGTTATTACGCAATGCTGAGGCATAAGAAAACTCACATGCCCTATCCAACCAACTTATGGGCAATAAAGAAGGCTCTCCTCCATGAAAAATAATTGTAATCTGATGTTGCCTTGAGTTTGTCAGCATTTTATCTATTAATAATTCAAAATCATCAATAGGCAAATAGTAGTGCTTTTCTTTGCCGAAGGTTATATCTTCATAACAATACTCACACTTAATATTACAACGAGAGGTAAGTTTAACAACAACTGCTCTCAAATTTGTAAAACGAGTATCTTGCAAGCTCATATCCTTTTTCATGGCTTAAATTTTGTGTTGCTATAATTAAGATCATTATCATCGCTCAAATTATTATCACTTGTAAGCTTTGCAACGATGTCATTGTAATTATCGTTATACCCTCCTTTATCGCCGTAATGAGTATCGCTATACGACTTATCGCTATAATTACCGCTATCGCTGTAATAATTATCACTATATTTATCTTCATATGAGGTAGGGATTTGATCGGTTAGACTATTCTCTTTTAATACTCTCTTTTTCATCATCTCTAAGCTACATAATACGTATGAACTGTTTGAAGAGCCCCTATCAACAAGATCTTTAACAGCAGCTTTTGCCTCTGGTGATAACTTATCTAATAGCTTTTCTATTTTCAGCTCTTCGGGGACGTTTTTTTCCGACATGTGGGGGTACTCTCTAAATTTAGATTAATCCTGTTTTCTGAGGCTGCATTAAGATAGACATGCCGATTATTGGTATGAGCACAAAGCCAAGAAAAAGATGGATCTGAGTTCTGTTTTCTGAAGAGGAATTATAAAATTTTTTGAATTTTTTAAATAGAGATATTCAATAAATTTCCTTTAATTTTCTTTATATTAGCAAATGAATAGATATTTATACCTTTGTGAAGAAATCTATCTTTTTAAGAGCTTTGACTTTATTTTCCCAAGCAAATAAGGGATAGAGCACCAACCGATAATACCTTCTATAATCAATACAATACCCAATGTGATATAAAAAAACGTTCCCATTCCAAAGATTGCAGCAATACACAATGCAGCACCAATTATTGTACGGTTTATCCGATCTGTTTTATCTATATTACATGCAAACTTCATTTAAATTCCTTTATTATTCAATTCTAAATTAACTTCAGATCCAGCATCGTTGGTTCCTTTACTAGTTTATCCTTCTCACTTCTAGATAATTTTTTAATATAATGTTCCACTTTCATAGCTCTACCCTTTCCTTCTTTAATCTCCCAAGACTGGGCAATTTTTATTGGCTTAAAACTACGTGTGTATTTACATCTACCTGTACCATCAATGTGGGACAGATACCTCTTTTCAAGATTGTTTGTGCATCCAGTATAATAGGTGTTGTTTTCGCACAGTAATATATAAACCCAATAAGATGAAGCAACCATCTTTAAAATCCTTTAGGCAAATAACTCATCTATTGTTTCTTGCATTTCTTCCTGGCTGGGTTTTGCATACCTAAATATTTCTTTAATAGATATATTACCACTTAGCTCTTGAGCAAAATGCACCCCATGTTTATCGGTGACTTTCTTCAAAAAGGTATGCCTAAGTTTATGTGGAGTAAATTCAAACTTCTCCGCTTCTGGCAAAAACGCCAATGCCTGCTTTAATAACCGCTTACATATTCGGTAAACATCTAAGGTCTGCAAACGCATACCATACCTCGTAATAAAGAAGGGTTCATCTTCACTGGCATTTCTGGATCTCAAATATTGATCCAAATAAACCCTACTCTCTTGTGGCAATGGAATTTTCCGGCTGAAGCGTTTTGACTTATGACGCATAACATCATACAACCCTTTTTGTCGATATTGTCCGACTTTTAATGATACCACTTCTGGCTCGCGAAGACCCGTGCCTAAAAGTACATAAAACAAGGTGGTTTCCATAAGTGGATTTTGATTTTTTCGTGTACAACATTTAATACGCTGTTCACAAGCTGACTTTAACCGCATTAATTGGCGTGAACTTAATCCATTCCAATCCGGTGTATCAGTTTACTTGGGCAAGCGAGTCCTCTGCCAATAATGGTCGTTGTTGATGCAACCAATGCCCTACTTCCGCTTAGAAAAAATGAATGAATTTGGATAAGTCTTTCTTTTTGGCGGCCTCCGTTTTTTCAGGAGTGTCTTTCACATGCACTGAGTAATAATAAGACAGCCACGCCGATAAGGAATTGGTATCAAAGTGAACATCTAAAGGATGTGAAATCTTATCTATCTCAAATAATTTATCTGTTAAATTAAAGTTAAACCTTTAACACTCCTCAGCTGAATTAAAATGTGCAGCCCATTTTAGGGCCTCAAACTCAAATTAAGAGATTTCTTACATGATTATGCGCCATTTTGAGTATAACTCATTAAAATTATTCGCTATGCTTAAATCAGTACGAGGAAGGACAGCGGATGTCTTAATAAGGATTATTTGAACGCATCAAGGACGATGCACTACCACAAGGATGTGGTCTGCCTCCTCGGAACACAATTCACCATTGCCATTATAAGTAATCAGAATTTATTGTGCTTTTTATCACATCTCAAGCCAACGAAACCACTAGATAAATCCCTCCATTAATTCAACTATTTTAGTATTAATTTGAACCATTGATTAATGGATAAAGCCCGTAGGCTGAGCTTTTCAGCCCGGCCTACGCTTGCTAAAATTTATATAAGTCCTATAGGGAGTTTGAATATCAGATAGAAAAAGATTCAAAGGAAAAAAGTCATAAATAAAAGCAAAATTAATCGTTTTGAGTAAAAGTTAACATAATAGAACGAAATGCTATCTAAACACCTATAATAATATTACGAAGTTAATATTTAATTGAGGCTATAACAGTGTATTGGAAAAATGAGAAAAAATGGGAAGACATTAGATTTGACATCTATCCCAAAATGTCTCCCGTAGAAGCTAAACGTTTGATTTCTCAAAATTTTGATCTCATGGACACTCAGGAACGGAGAAGAATAGATACTCAAGAGGCTCGTTTATGGTTACTACGCCTGAGTTCGGAATCGGATCAGGGGGTTTTAGTTATTGAAACCATGCGTTGGCAGAGATCTAAAAAGCAGTGGGAAAACGAAACTATCGCTATGCGGCTAACCAAAGATGGCTGGCAGCCATATGCAACTCCCTATAATAAAGATGATGTACTTCCAATAACTAAAGATAATCTTAATGCTCACGTTCCAGAGTTACAAACAGAGTTAAAAAAACAATACTTATCCCCACAAAATATGATTTATCCAGAATTACATTCGGAGTTATTAAATAAGGATAAAATAGCCCTACCTGATGGCCATCCTCACAAATTTATTGAGCCATGTCTTGAAATGAATAAAGGTATACTAAGAAGGGGTCGAAACGACTGAATCTCAGGAAGATATATCCGTTGCACAGTCTGGCTTACAAAAAATCGTGAAAGGAACGTTAGCCTCAGTACGAGCGGAGACTCCCATTGTTACACAAGGTCCAAAACAGGGTCTTCCAGATTTTGGTTTTAAAAGTCCACAACAGGATTTTAAAGATAGGCTCCAGGCCATTAAAACCGACCCTAAGGCTCAGGCCAATAGACCCCAACTTACTACGGCTGAAGAATGTAAGAAATTATTTAACAATGAGTATAAACTAAGAAAAGAAAAAGATAGTTTTAAAAGTTATAGAAATTATAATCTTCTTGAAAATACAGATTTAACTGACATCTTAACGCATGCTCAAGAAAAGCCTAATAGAACTCGAAGTATTTGTGTTCAGTTAGGATGGTTAAAAGAAGATGGAAAGTTAGACCAAGATGCACCGAATCCCGTTAAAGGGGCTTTTGAACAAATGAATCTGAAAGTACAACCAAAAGCATAAAAGAGATATAGCAACCAGGCTCTTCAGCCCATACTCACTCATAAAAATTAAATGCTTCATTTAGCTTAGCCTTGATGAAGCAACGCGCAATCATGATCCAAGAAATCGAATGTGTAAAATAAATTCTATTAATTCATAAAAACTAGAAAATAAATTAATGGTGCCGCTTGAAAAATTTAATGAAAAATAACTATATCAATCAATAAGTTATGGTGGAGGCGGCGGGAATCGAACCCGCGTCCGCAAATCCTCTGCCTTCAGCTCTACATGCGTAGCCGTGTCTTTTGATTTAACTGTGCATTCTCCGACGGGCAGGATACTACACAGCGATTCCCTAAATTTCGCATCTTAATACGGGATGGATTAAGACACTAGCTTATCTCTTATGACCGTTGATTCGATACCGATAAGCGGGCTCGGTCGAACGGGATACTGGGTTTATTGGCCAGTACACAGTGATGGTTTAACTAAAGTGCTTATTAGGCAGCGATAGCTTCTCCACCAGCAAAGTTTTCATCGTTTGCATTTATATTTAGTTGAGTCTGATTTACGAGAGTTCTCATTCTCGGCATGCACCTCTGGTTTTGCAACCCACGTCGAAGCCAGGTCGCCCCCTTTGTACACTTTAAGTATAACATAAAATGTGCACAGATTAGCAGTTTTCTTTTGAAAATTCGGGAACTAATTTCCCGGGCTAGGGCTTTGCCCTCACCCAGGGTTTACTTTAACCTTGAATCCCATTATGGCGTAATAAGGCATCAACAGTTGCCGGGCGGCCGCGGAATTCTTTATAGGCCTCAGCGGCTTTCTTTGAGCTGCCTGCTTCTAAAATGTGATGCAGGAAATCATGTCCTGTTTGAGGATTTAAAACGCCTTCTTCTTCAAAACGAGAAAAAGCGTCGCTGGATAAAACCTCTGCCCAACTGTAACTGTAGTACCCTGCAGCATATCCACCAGCAAATATATGACTAAAACTCTGTGGAAAACGATTGTACGGGACCACAGGAACAACACTTGTTTTAGAACGTACGTCAGCCAGGATATTCTCAACCAAAGCGTCCTGTTTCGGCGTATACTCTTGATGAATACGAAAATCGAATATTGAAAATTCCATTTGCCGTAACATCGCCATTGCTGATTGGAAATTCTTTGCGGCGATCAAGCGTTCAAAAAGTGACTCTGGAATCGGTTCGCCGCTGTCCACATGCGCGGTCAAAACATCCAAACCACTTTTCTCCCAACACCAATTTTCAAAAAATTGACTGGGTAACTCCACAGCATCCCACTCTACGCCGTTAATGCCTGATGCCCCCAGATAATCGACCTGAGTTAAAATGTGATGCAGGCAATGACCAAATTCATGGAATAAAGTCACTACTTCCTCATGCGATAACATCGCAGGTTTATTGGCGGATGCTTTGGCAAAATTACAAGTCAAGGTTGCAATAGGCAACTGCACCCTACCATCTTCCAATCTTCTGCGGCTTTGCAATGAATCCATCCACGCCCCACTGTGTTTGTTTGGTCTTGCAAATAAGTCAGTGTACACATAACCACGAACCGTGTTGTGTTCGTCGACCACACAATAACATTGGACATCCTTATGCCAAATATCAACGCCCTTTACTTCTTCAATGGACATTCCATAAAGTTTTTTAACTAAATCGAATAAACCCTGCATCACCTTGGGTTGTGGGAAATAAGGGCGGAGATCTTCTTGTGACAAAGTGAATAGAGCTTGTCGTCGCTTTTCAGACAAATACCCGACATCCCATGGTTTGACGGGATTAATTTTAAATTGTTCCGCAGCAAATTGCTCCAGTTGCTTAAACTCCGTTGTTGCTTGGGTGTGGATGCGATTAACCAAGTCATTCATAAAATCTCTAACCTGGTTAGTGGATTCTGCCATTTTGGTCGCGATCGACAATTCTGCATAGTTGTTAAAACCTAAAAGCTCGGCTTTTTCATGGCGTAACGCTAAAATTTCCTTCATTAAAGGCGTATTGTCGTAGGTTCCTGCATTTGGGCCTTGATCTGAGGCTCGGGTAATATAGGCTTGATACATTTCTTCGCGTAACGCACGATCTTCAGCATAGGTCATTACCGCTTGATAACAAGGGTATTCAAGGGTAAGCACATGTCCGTCAAGCCCCTTTTCGGCTGCGACTTCTTTCGCGGTACTTAAAGCATGTGCGGGTAAACCTGCCAAGCGCGTTGAATCTTTAATGTGCAAAGTAAATGCTTGGGTAGCGTCCAGAATGTTATGTTCAAATTGATTGGTTAACTCATCCAGGCGCGTCTGAATTGTTTCAAATCGTTTTTTACGTTCTTTGTCCAGGGCAACTCCTGATAATTCAAAATCACGCAAACTGTCGGCGATCAACTTTTGCTGTATCGTATTCAACGAATGTTTATCAATTGATTTGATGGCCTCATACAGCTCATGATTATGGCCCATTGCAGATTCATATGCTGAAAGAAGCGGCAAGCACGCATCATAGCATTTGCGTAACTCAGGAGAATCCATTACACCATGCAAATGAGACATTGGCGACCAAAAACGCTCCAACTCATCTGCCATATCCTCTAAGGGATACATTAAATTATCCCAGGTATAATGAGGGTTTTCTTTGAGCAAACGTTCGACTTCATCCAAATGCTTTTTTAATATGGCATCAAGATGGGTTTGAAAATGATTAACATCAATACGACTAAATTGGGGTAACCCTACTAATGCTGACATGCTTTACCTTTGAAAATAGATACAAGACATAAAGCATAACATTCAATTAATAAAGCCTCTATACTTCAATGAAATCATTCATATAGCCTGAGTGAGGTATAGTGAAAACTGGGGCTTTGCTCCGATGTTCCGGGTTACGGCTTACGCCTTCACCAGGCTTTGTTTAGACACAACACAGTGGATTATCAAATGCCAAGTCGTCCTCTTCATCATGCTCTAAATCCAAATCAACCAGTGCTGGTTCTTTTTTGCTAAAAAATCCCAATTTTTCCAAGGCGGCTGGACGCTCGATTGTATCGTTAGGTCGACGCAAGTTAAGCTGTTCTGCTAAAGCAAAATTAACCAAACAAATCGTAACCAAACACATTGCGGCAATCAACGGAATAATTGGATTCGCTGCAAACATGGGAAGAGCAGAACACATTGCCAAAAAAATAAGCGTCGTAGTGGTTACATGGGAGCCAAGCCGAAATCGCTCAAAAGCAATTTGGTTATCAATGGCTTTAATATGCTCTTTTATTTCCCTTTGCTCTTTCACATTACGTGTGTTACTGAGCATTGCGGTATAGTGCGTTCGCAATTCATTTAAACGACTCAATTCGATATAAGCCCTAGTCGTCGCCATGATGACATCAAATGCGAAAACTGCAAGCGATACATAAATTGCCAATGGAGCCAGTGCACCAGTTAAGAAAAAACAATTAACGACCCCTGTTCCAACCCAGGCAATGTCATTACCTAATTCAAACCAACGCCGCTTTATTTGGGCACTAAGACGCACAGACCACCCTAAAGAGTATTCTTCATCTTTCATCCACCACCCAGGCAACGTATGCTTTATTAACACGAAAAGATTCACTAGCAAACGGGGTAACCAAAAAAACCATGCTACATGTGTCAAAATAGGATCCATAAGTTTGTCCATTATTCTGACAAAATGTCGATATGATTCCGAGCTGGTATTAAGGAGAGCCAACAGATCCAGTGCTCGTTTGGAGCGAGTTAATAACAAACGATATAAATTTATCTCGAGCGTCGTATTACGTATTTGTTGAGTAAACGAAGGACAGTCTTCGACTTTTTTCTGCCGCTGTGAAGGTGCTCCTATTAATTTTAACAATTCACGATATAAATTTTGTTGCTGACGTAAACGCGTCACTTCTCTTGGAATGATCAAGTAGTGCTCATATATCTCTTCCAACAGCTCAGCCATTATCAATGCAGCGAAAAGCTGCTCTTGGAGTGCTTCACGATCGATTTCCTGCCTGGACAGGAATTTAGCTCTAAGTTGTTGCCCTAAAAGACTGTATTCAAGATTCATCACCAAATGAAGAGGGATTATCTTCCGATAAAAATCAGGACCTAGCTTCTTAATAGATTCTTTGAATGTCCAGTCCAAAGGAATTTGCCCGGCCTGAGGGATAGATAATTCAGGGAAGGTTTCTTGTAAATGTCGAATTAATGGGGTCATGATGTCCTAAAATGAATTTGGAATTTCGGGATATCAAATAAACAATTCTATATTGATCATTTGTTTATTGTCTATAAATAACTTTGGAAGTAAAAAAATAGGTCTGATTATATATAAAAATTACACGAAAAGAAAATTTATGAACTATTTTAACTATTTATTGTTACTATGCATGCATATTTATCAATAAAAATATACATGCTCTTTCATCGCCAATGAAGTCCTTTATTTAGACTAATTCGATCTATACTATAGATAGGATAATTCGTCGCATCAGCTTGCTCACAAAACAAGTTAATAGGACAAAATTAGGTCTTTTTGCAAAAAAATGATCAAAAATGCACTTATTTTCTTGCTGATTCATGTCTTCTGAGCGACAATATCACACCTAGTTAAGAGTACAAGAGAACCCATGAATCTTTCCAAAGAATTAGCTAATGCCATTCGCATTTTAAGTGTAGACGCAGTAGAACTAGCCAAATCAGGACATCCAGGAATGCCTTTGGGTATGGCAGATATTGCCACTGTGTTATGGAACAAATTTTTAAAACACAATCCACAAAATCCTCATTGGTTTAATCGCGATCGGTTTGTATTATCTAATGGACATGGTTCCATGTTGATTTATTCATTACTACATCTGGCTGGATATAACCTCTCCGTAGACGATTTGAAACATTTTCGCCAATTAAATTCCAAAACACCCGGACACCCAGAGCTTGGTCATACCCCTGGAGTAGAGACCACTACAGGTCCTTTAGGGCAAGGTTTGGCAAATGCAGTGGGTATGGCTTTAGCTGAGCGCGTTCTGGCAACGCACTTCAACCGTGATGGTTTTAATCTTGTAGATCACTATACATATACCTTTACTGGTGATGGATGTCTCATGGAAGGCATTTCGCATGAAGCCTGTTCACTCGCTGGTACTTTAGGTCTAGGAAAACTGATTGTTTTCTATGATGACAATGGGATTTCTATTGATGGTAAGGTTGAGTCTTGGTTTAGTGATGATACCGCACAACGTTTTAGAGCATACCGTTGGCAAGTCATCGAAGCCGTAGATGGCCATGATATGGATGCGGTTGAGCAAGCCATTCTTAAAGCACAAGCCAATACCACCCAACCCACACTGATTATCTGCAAAACAATAATAGGACTTGGCTCTTCCGTAGCAGGTAGTGAAAAAGCCCATGGCTCTGCCTTAGGCGCAAAAGACGTTGCCAATGTGCGCGAATTTTTCAACTGGAAACATGAGCCTTTTGTTATCCCTGATACAATTTATAAGCAATGGAGTCATAAAGAACAAGGGGAAAAAGAAGAACAGCAATGGCTAACTCTCTTAAATCAATACCAACAACAATATCCTCAAGAACATTATGAATTTTTACGCCGCATTAATGGCGATCTCCCTGATAATTGGCAAGATCAATGCAATGCGTTTTTTGAGCAATGTCTTAGCAATGACAAAGCAATTGCGACTCGTAAATCGTCACAACAATGTATTGAACATTTTGCCCGTATCCTTCCGGAAATGCTTGGTGGGTCAGCCGATTTAACTGGCTCCAATAATACCGATTGGTCAGGCAGCAAAGCCATCACCGGCGAGGACTATTCGGGTAATTATCTGTACTATGGGGTGCGGGAATTTGGTATGGCCGCAATCATGAATGGCGTGGCAGTCCATGGAGGATTTATTCCTTACGGTGGCACCTTCCTGGTTTTTGCAGATTATGCACGCAATGCAATACGTTTAAGTGCGTTAATGAAACAACGCGTCATTTATGTCTTTACCCATGATTCGATTGGTTTAGGTGAAGACGGTCCAACACATCAGCCAGTAGAACATGCATCCATGTTGCGTATGACCCCTGGGATGAGTGTGTGGCGTCCTGCAGATTTAATGGAAACAGCCGTTGCATGGAAGCTCGCTTTGGAGCATCATAATGGGCCAACATCCTTACTGCTTTCAAGACAAAATTTACCTGCATTGCCCCATAGCGCAAGCGCGGCAGAGTTGATTAAAAAAGGAGGTTATATCATTGTGGATTGTGATGGCACGCCTGATGCTATCTTGATTGCAACAGGCTCGGAAGTGCAGTTGGCAATCGCGGCAGCAGAGCAAGTGAAATCACAAGGACTTAAGGTGAGAGTGGTTTCCATGCCTTGTGCAGATCGATTCCTGGAGCAAGACCAAAACTATAAAAATCAGGTATTGCCCCAAAACATCAACAATCGTATAGCAATTGAAGCAGCTAGTTCCGCTTATTGGTATCAATTCGTTGGCTTACAAGGTGCCGTAATTGGCCTAGATAGTTTTGGTGTATCGGCTCCAGCAGATCAGGCATACCAATACTTTGATATTACTGTAGAGCGAATAATTAAAACGTTGGATACGTTAGTAAACAAATAATAAATGTAGCGTGGATGAAGTAAAACTCCACTGCCATTAAGAAAAACCTGTCGTTCCCGCGAAGTCGGGAACCAATTTCTAGCGAGGCACAATGCCTTTTTAAGAATTGCTTCCCAGCTTCGCGGGAATGACAAAAATCCTTAACTTAATGGCTGTGAAGCTACGATTAGACGCTTAACTTGAGATAAGAAACTCATTACTAAAATTGGAGAAGTATAATATGACAATACGTGTCGCTATTAATGGCTATGGCCGCATTGGCCGTTGTATCTTAAGGGCAATTTTTGAATCCAAAAAGCAAAATGAACTTGAAATCGTTGCAATCAATGATTTATCTGCAATTGAAACTACAGCCCATCTGACCCGTTATGACACAACACATGGCCGTTTTGCATCCGATGTGAGCGTTGAAGGCGACATGTTAGTAATTGATGGCCATGCAATCAAAATCATCGCTGAGCGTAATCCCCTAAACCTGCCATGGAAAGAATTAAACATTGATTTGGTTTTAGAATGTACCGGCTTCTTTACTGAACGAGAAAAAGCAATGCAGCATATTACTGCTGGTGCAAAAAAAGTATTGATTTCCGCTCCAGGAAAAAATGTGGATGCAACCATCGTTTATGGAGTGAACCACCACACGCTGAAAGCTTCCGATCTTATCGTTTCCAATGCTTCTTGCACCACCAATTGCCTGGCACCCGTTGTGAAACCTTTAAATGATGCTTTAGGTATTGAACACGGTTTATTGAATACAGTGCATGCCTATACTAATGACCAAATGCTTTTAGATGGAAGTCATGAAGATTTACGCCGCGCTCGTGCAGCAGCTCACTCCATTATTCCAACAAAAACAGGCGCTGCAGCAGCTGTAGGATTAGTATTACCTGAGTTAGCAGGAAAACTCGATGGCTTTGCGATGCGAGTTCCAGTTCTTAACGTTTCAGTGATTGATTTGACCTTTACCGCAAAGCGTGAAACTACGGTAAAAGAAGTCAATGACATCGTACGCCAGGCTAAAAGTCGCATCTTGCAAATCAATGATGATCCGTTAGTATCATGTGATTTCAACCATAATCCTGCATCGTCCATTTTTGATACTACTCAAACCAAGGTATTTGGCAATCTAGTGAAAATCGTCGCCTGGTATGATAACGAGTGGGGCTTTTCTAATCGTATGCTTGATACAGCACAACAAATGATGAGTTGCTAAAACCCCTGCATGGAGATATTGATGAGTCTGATACAAATGAGCGATATAGACCTGTCTGGGAAACGGGTACTAATTCGTGAAGATCTGAATGTTCCAATCAAAGAAGGAATTATTACCAGTGATCAACGCTTGCAAGCAGCATTACCCACTTTAAAAGCTGCCTTGGATGCTGGTGCGGCGGTGATGGTTTTATCTCATTTAGGCCGTCCTGAAGAAGGAAAGTTTGAGCGACGCTTTTCTATGGAACCCATTGCAGAATACTTGCAAAACAATCTGGACTATCCTGTACATTTCGTAAGCGATTACCTCAATGGTGTGGATGTTAAGCCAGGAGAGCTAGTCGTTTGTGAAAACGTACGCTTTAATGTTGGCGAAAAGAATAATGAAGAACAACTGGCCAAAAAACTTGCCAGCCTTTGTGATGTCTTTGTGATGGATGCTTTTGGTACAGCGCATCGAGCCCAGGCTTCTACATACGGTGTTGCTCAATTTGCACCGATTGCCGTTGCAGGTCCGTTATTAGTTCGCGAGCTTAATGCTTTAGAAAAGGCCCTCGCCGCACCAGAGAAACCGATTGTCGCTATTGTTGGTGGCGCCAAAGTTTCAACTAAGCTCAGTTTGCTACGCCAGTTAGTCACCCTTGTCGATTATTTAATCCCTGGCGGCGGTATTGCAAATACATTCCTCAAAGCCCAGGGATTTGAAATTGGCGTTTCTCTTTATGAAGAGGATTTGCTGGATGAAGCACGAGAAATTCTTAAAATAGCAGAAGAAAAAGGTTGCCGCATTCCATTGCCAACTGATGTTGTAGTAGGTAAATCGTTTAGCGAACACTGTCCTGCCTATAATAAGTCATTACAAAATGTTGCCACTGATGACATGATCCTTGATATTGGCCCCATAACGGTTAGTGAGTATGTAGATATTATTAATGAGGCTAAAACCATCATTTGGAATGGCCCGGTTGGTGTTTTCGAATTTGCACAATTTGCCTATGGAACACGGGCGTTAGCGATTGCTATTGCTGAAAGCGATGCCTTTTCAATTGCGGGTGGTGGTGATACCCTTGCCGCGATTGATCTCTATGATCTGAATCAGCAAATTTCGTATGTTTCCACAGGTGGTGGGGCATTTCTTGAGTGTTTAGAAGGAAAAACCTTGCCAGCTGTTGCCATTTTGCAGGAGCGAGCAAAAGATGTTAAGACAAACTAAAATCGTTGCCACATTAGGACCGACCAGTAGTAATCCGGCAACTCTTCATGCCATGTTAACCGCAGGTGTTGACGTGGTACGCATTAATTTTTCTCATGCTGATGCATCCGCATTACAGCTCATTGCCTTGGTTCGAGAAATTGCTGAAGAATTAAATCGTCCATTGGCAGTAATGGCTGATTTACAAGGGCCTAAAATTCGTATTGGCCGTTTTAAAGATAAATCAATCACTTTGGTTGAAGGCCAAGCCTTCACTTTGGATTGTAATGCCTCAGAAATGTTAGGCGATAATCATGAAGTTTCTGTCGCATACCCCAATCTTTCCCGTGAACTGGCTCCAGAAGATCATTTGCTGCTTAATGATGGGTTGGTTGAATTGGAGGTTACGAGTATTTCTGGTTCCAAAATTCACTGTACCGTGATTGAAGGCGGTGTCTTGAGTGATCTTAAAGGATTAAACAGAAAAGGAGGCGGGTTAGCCGCCAGAACCATGACGGATAAAGACAAGCGTGATTTACGCACAGCGATTGAAGCTGAAGTAGATTACATCAGCTTGTCTTTCGTAAAAGATGCAGATGATATTCGTCATGCCCGTGAGCTCATGACTGAATTTGGTAAAAAAATACCTGTAATTGCCAAAATTGAACGAACAGAAGCATTGCACTATTTAACAGAAATTATTCAAGAAGCTGATGCAATTATGGTTGCCCGAGGCGATTTAGGTGTTGAAATAGGCGCGGCGGAAGTACCTGCAATCCAAAAACACATCATTGGCGAAGCCCGTCGATTAGACAAAGTGGTGATTACCGCAACGCAAATGATGGAATCGATGATTAACAATCCTCAACCTACCCGCGCAGAAGTCTCTGATGTTGCCAATGCGATATTAGATGGGACAGATGCGGTGATGTTGTCTGCAGAAACAGCCAGTGGCCAATTTCCAGTAAAAGTGTTAACCATGGTCAACAAGATCTGCTTAAGCACCGAAAAACATGCCAGTTTTTATTATCATAGTAATGCTGAAACCTGCCATTATCAACGCGCGGATCAGGCGATCGCCATGGCAACAATGCATGCAGCCAACCATTTCCCCATCCAAGCAATTATCACCTTGACCGAATCAGGGGATACCGCATTATGGATATCCAGGCAACAAAGTACAGTCCCTATTATCGCTGTATCTGCTAATAAGCGAACCATAGGTCGCTTGTGCCTTGCCCAAAATGTTTTTCCAGTGTTCATGAATTATCATCAATTTGCCGCTGAAACCTTGAATCAACAAGTACTTGAAGAGTTAGTAAAATCGGGCCATCTTGAACCCCAAAACTTTGTCTTATTAACACGTGGTCGCATGATAGGTACAGCAGGTGGTACAAACAGTATGGAGATTATTCGGGTCTAAATGCCGCTTGTAGGATATACTATCTGGTAAAAGCAAAAGTAGAATACTCCTTCCTTTTGCGGGTGTAGTTCAATGGTAGAACCTCAGCTTCCCAAGCTGATGGCGTGGGTTCGATTCCCATCACCCGCTCAATTGTGAAAGGTCAGGAAGTAGGCAAAAATATAAGATTTTTACCTTGAAAAATAGGAAGTTAAGAGCTGAATTCGAGCCTCAAATTACAGTTACCCGCATCAATGCCTCATTTCACATTTTCATACTTGGGGAAGAAGGATAATCTTTATTCAGATTTTCTTCTTTTGTGGCCAGCTGTTGTTCCTTACACTGCAAGCATTTTCCACAACAACAACGGATCGTTCGAGAAACAACTAAAGGTGTTGCTCCTCCGGCCCCCATACCTAAACACGTAGTTAAGAACCAAGGCAACGGAGTAAAACAGGAAACTAAAATGCCACCGATTAAACCCAAGGTACAACAGCATCCTACTACAGCTTTTTCATCTTGGGTGATACATGACTTTTTAAGTGGAACATCCCAGGTTTGTCTTATGCTATATTTTTGGGATTTAATAGAGTGTTTAAGTTCCTCAATCGCTTTTTCTCCTGCACTCCGCTTTTGGCGAACAATTTCTGCCTGCTTGATTCGTAGATAATCTTTAAATTGGGTATGTATTTGTGTATAGGTTCCTCTATATTCTTTATTACATATTTTAACGTAAATTTGATTTGGATAATGAGAAACCAGTTCTTTGAACGTTGAATTGGTCATAGCTAAATGATTTAACGACTTCACGTCAAGAAAAAACATCACCAGGTACGTTACGTCATTAGGAACTTGAGAAAAGCTTCCTTTATTTGTAGCAATTTTTTGTTCTGCTCTTTTTGTAAACACAACCCCCCCATCAAAACGATTAAAAAAAGGAATGTCGCTTTCAGTTCAATTGATATTATCCAATAATATTTCATATTCAAATAGTTATTTCATTATCTTTCATTTAATTAATTTGAATCACAAATAATGAATATCCCTGTCTCCTATATATAGGGATGCTTAGTGTTTTATTCGGGAAAGAGCTTATTGAACTCGCGTGTAACGAAGTGGAATTCGAGAAAGGTGCCCGGGTTTTGCACGCGGCACCCAGGCTATATTATTCGATGTAAAAAATGAACTATTCGACAATTTCCTTTTTTTCGCTTCGAGATAATCCCAATTTCTCTTTCAAACGAGCCACAGCATCCGGATCATATTGTCTTGCCGTTTTATTTTTTACGACTACAGCTGTTGTTCTAGCTGGTTGTGCTGGAGTATTCAAGGTGTTATACGTTGAAGAACGTACTGGGTAGGTTGGAAAGTGAGTCTCTGTAGAAGTGGACGATTGTCCCGTTATCTGCGATTGAAAAGCTGTACTTTGTTGAGCCGAAGATGTTTGGCTTATCGTCTTTTCTACCTGAGTTTTTCGAGCATTTCTTACACTTTTTTCAACACGCTTTCTAATTTTGGTTGCTGCATGCTCCGCTTCTTCTTCAGTCACCGCGGCGACTTCATTACCTTGCAAGTCAACACGCATTTCTCGTAGCTTCAGGCAGGCCAAATAATCAAGTCGCCGGGTAAATAAAACCACTGCTTCTCTTAATTTACTTTTGGAAATCCCTGCTTCTTCAGCCTTATCTGCATGCAGCAAAATGTCATCCATAATCCCCACTTTTAATGGACGGATTCGTAATGAATTATCAAATGCTGCGGGAAAATGTGCAGCGAGCCACAATAATGCGTCTGTTCGCGCTTTTTTAGACCTAATTTTTTGAGCTTTATTAATTACGGCAGTGCGTGGGTGCAGCTCCTGTTTTCTCATTAGTGTACCCTTGTTAGATATTGAATGTCATATCCGGAAAATGAAATCATTCGCCTTAAGAATGAGCGCACAATGTACAATGTTTGATGATTGTTTGCAAGCACTCTGAAACATGTTCCATACAGTGTATAAAAATAAGAAATCAAAGTAGAAAAATAGGCGATGATAGTCCTATAATGAAAACAGGAATTTTTATAGATCGTACTCTTTAATTCTTTAGTAGCGATGCGATACTATCTTTATGTCTCGATTATTATGCCCTTTTGATACAACTGATGGAGCAACATATGACCGATTTCCTAAAAAAATTATTTATGTTATTTATTGCATTATTCTTTCCATGGGTCATATTTCTTATGAATGATAATCCTGGAGGTGCCTTCGTCGCCTTGGCATTACAAGCCACCGTAATTGGATGGCCATTTGCAACCGTTTGGGCTTTGCGAACACAATATCCTCCCAAAAAAGAAAAGCAAAACTGAGATCATAAGGAGAACTATGTTAACTCGCGTTATTGTCAATGGGGCTCATGGTAAGATGGGCTCTCTCGCCTGTGAGACCCTAAATAACCACCACGAATTTGAATTAGTCGCACAACTTGGTAAAGAGGATAATTTGGCGCAAGCCATTAAAGATACCAAGGCGCAAATTGTTGTTGATCTTACTCGCGCAGATTGTGTTTATCAAAATTGTCTCACCATTATAAATCATGGGGCACATCCAGTTATTGGAACCTCCGGACTTCTCCCCGGCCAAATAAAGGAGTTAACTGCTTTTT
Source organism: Legionella qingyii (assembly GCF_003990155.1). Lineage (NCBI taxonomy): Bacteria > Pseudomonadati > Pseudomonadota > Gammaproteobacteria > Legionellales > Legionellaceae > Legionella > Legionella qingyii. Next base: position 88,107 of record NZ_RZGX01000015.1, on the reverse strand, counting down.
GTGAAAGCCGTCTTCTGGGTGGAATCATTGTACCTAATTTTTCGATTAGTGCGGTTTTGATGATGGTCTTTGCTGCTAAAGCGGCTGAATATTTTCCCGAAGTAGAAATTATTGAAGCACATCATCAACAAAAGCTGGATGCGCCATCAGGGACTGCCTTAAAAACTGCTGAAATGATTGCTGCAGCTCGGAAAAATCCTAAAAACAAATTAAATCTCAAAGAATTAATTCCTGGCGCTCGTGGCGGAGTTCATTGCGATATTAACATCCATTCCTTGCGTCTTCCTGGCGTTATTGCTCGTCAACAAGTCATTTTTGGCAGTATAGGTGAAACACTGACCATTACGGATGACTGCATTGACCGACGCTCTTTTATGCCCGGGATAATTTTGTCGTGTCAGAAAGTTACAGGATTATCTACATTGATCTATGGACTTGAACATTTACTCTAACCTAAATGCTCAACCATAACATTCAATCAAGGGACAATCACACTAAGTTAAGCTTATTCCCCCTGACCTATGTTCCGCGACCTGTTCGACAAAACCATGGAATATAGCTTCGTAGCGGGATCCTGCGGGACGTAGACAGAGAGAAAATATAGGAACATATCTTGACTTAGCCTCGCCCTTCAAGGGAAGCTGTTCGGAAAAAAATTAATGGCAATCTCACATAAAAAAAGCATTTGGTGGGTTACCCCTCAGTAATCGAGCATTCGATTTAATCGATTTTGCCTCCACACCTTTTTTTTTAGCTATAATGCATCTAGATGCTAGTAATATTTAATTTAGAAATTTGCCAAAAGAGACTCCACTCTCAAATTAAATACTAAGGTGGAAAGGATGCGTCAACGTAAATATTTTGGAACAGACGGGATACGAGGCCGAGTTGGGCTATCAAATATCAACCCTGAGTTTGTTTTGAAATTAGGCTGGGCAGTAGGAAGTTTGCTTACCCAAAAAGCCAAAAGCAAAGTAGTTGTTGGAAAAGACACCCGAATATCTGGCTATATGCTGGAGTCTGCTCTGCAAGCAGGATTATCCGCATCGGGGGTTGATATAGCCTTATTAGGTCCGATGCCTACCCCTGGAATTGCTTATTTTACCCAGACTCTAAGAGCAGACATAGGCATTGTAATTAGTGCTTCCCATAATCATTTTGAAGATAATGGAATTAAATTTTTTTCATCAGAAGGAAGTAAGTTTCCTGAGAGTATGGAGTTTGCAATAGAAGCTGAATTAGAGAAAAAATTGCAAACTGTACCTTCAGCTCAGTTAGGTAAAGCGACTCGGATTCATGATGCGGCGGGTCGCTACATCGAATTTTGTAAGTCCACAATTCCGTTCAGGTCTCGATTAACCAATTTCAAAATAGTCGTCGATTGTGCCAATGGCGCAACTTATCATATTGCACCCAATGTATTTTCTGAATTAGGCGCTAAAGTAATTTCCATAGGAGTAAAACCTGATGGTTTTAATATCAATCAAAATTGTGGCTCCACAGCACCTGAGTTATTAAGAAATAAAGTTCTTGATGTTGGTGCTGATGTGGGTATTGGTCTGGATGGTGATGGAGATAGGGTTATTTTAGTAGACTCGCTAGGCAATCTTGTTAATGGTGATCAGATTATTTACATTATTGCTGAAGACAGATATCAACGGGGTGTACTCAATGGCGGAGTGATAGGTACTTTGATGAGTAATTATAGTCTTGAACAAGCACTTAAATCATTAGGTATCCCTTTTTTACGCTCTCAAGTAGGAGATCGATACGTTCAGGAAATGCTGACAAAGAAAAATTGGACACTCGGCGGCGAAACCTCTGGTCATATTATTTGTTCCGATAAAGCCAGGACAGGAGACGGAATTATAACCGCATTACAAGTTCTTTTGATTATGGTTATGCAGAATAAATCACTGCATGAGCTGACACAAAGCCTTCATTTATTACCGCAAACTTTAATCAATTTAAATACCAATAACGCCACGTTATTGGTATCTCATCCCGAAGTCATTCAAGCAGTTAAAAATCTGGAAAAGACTTTGAAAAGTAATGGCCGAATAGTGCTTAGACCTTCAGGCACAGAACAAATATTACGAATTATGGTCGAAGGAAGCAATGAGTCTATGATAAATAATTATGCGCAAATATTATGCGATCTAATATCTAAGATAGATAAAAGGGGGCTATAGGGGGCAGTCATCAGAATACATGCGTCAGTACTCTCAATCAGTTAGTGTGTTCAGCCTAAATAGCCCCCCGCCAAAAGTCGCAAAAATAAAGCCCTGTTCATCAATTAGAAAATCATTCACTCGCTGTAAAGGTAGCTCTAGATTTACTGGCTCAAACTGACTACCTTGGGCTGCATGATACATAAAAGGTTCATCTGGATCAGACCAGCCAGCAACAAAAACATCTTGATTCTTAATTATAACCTTTCGTGCTCCATCAAAATTCAAGACTTGTTGCCATGTTACTCCTTCGTCAGAACTTGACCAAAGACCATTAATTTTCCATGTTCCTGCCGTTGCCATGTCAACTAAATACAGTTGCTTGGGATTACTCCAATCAACCGCAAAATCCAGTGGGTATTTCCAATATAAATTACCTAAAACAGGGCCAGGCCCTTGTACCTTCGGAGGTCTTCCCAATTGTATCCAAGTATTCGTATTTTTATTGAGTTTATAAATTCCGGTATATTTTATGAAAGGATTATCTGCATGTTGCCACAATCGATTACCTGCATGAATCGCATAAACATCACCTGTTACGGGGGAGATTTTAATACTTGGGAAAATCAAAGACCCTTTTTGTTCTGATGAGTCAACAGAAGTTGCTAAAGGTTCAAACCCATCATTTAGCCTCTGCCAATTGCTGCCACAATCAAAACTGGCAATAATACCTTTACCCATTGTGCCTGCATACATGTGGCAAGGTGACTTTTTGAAATCAATCGCTAATGTTAAATAGGGATTTTGATATTCGCTATCATCAGGTGACAATTGTTGCCAATTAACCCCCGCATCATCAGAGACAAAAATTCCACCAGGAGCATCATTATTAATATCCCCATACCAATCATTCGGAAAATCATGCCTGGATGAAGCGGCAGCAAAGAGTTGATTGGGATTTGCAGGATTAAATGCTATATCATATGTAGTGTTCATGTCAGGGATATTGCACATACGCCATGTAACCCCATGATCTAAACTTAAAACACATCCAATATCCGCTAATCCTGCAACAATCATATTGCTGTTTGAGGGATTTTGTTTTATAAAAAAAGCACTTACAGGGTTAAGCGCTGTTGAAGTCCAAAAATTGCTCTTACTCACATTATTCGTTGCTGGACTTAATTTTGTATATGGAAATTTCCATTGTTCTCCTGCATTCGTGGACAATTTAAAAAAGAAGTTTGCACTACCGGCTATAAGATTTGGATCATTAGGCGCTACCTGAAAATCATTATATCCGCTATCCCAAAAGCCCACATAGAGACCTACCGGATTAGGATTGATTTTGCCCTCACGATAAGCTATTGAATCGTCTGTATAGCGCTGTGTCCAATGAGAGCCACTATCTTCCGTCATCCAAATAGCAGCGCCTTCGCCAATATTTGAATTCCCGGTAAAATAAATAATAGAGGAATTATTTGGACTCATGCGGACAAATGTTCCAACAGGTTGTGTTTGCTGAGAGAACACCTCTTCTTTAGCTGGTTTAATGAACATTTTCTTTCTTGCATTGTCTGTTTTTTCAACACCAACAAGAGTTAAACCTTTGCTGTCTTTACCCATCGCCGCTGCAGATAAAGATTCAGATAAAAGGGGGGCTACTTGTGCTGTTTGCAGGTTAAATTTAAAAATACCTGCATTTGTTGCATGGTAGAGTGTGTTCTTATCAACCATTAAGGATGTTAGACTGTCTTGATTAGTAAAAAGTCGTGTCCAGGTTTTCCCAAGATCGCGACTAATTAATAAACCAGACGTAGTTCCAACACCTACCATTTTTAAGTCATCATTGGAGAAAAACCAATATTTAATCCTTGTACTCTCAGCAAGGCAATTCTCAGGAAACATGTCCGCAAGTGTCTTCATGGATTGCCATGACTTACCTCTGTCTAAACTGATTTGTGGATTACATCCTCCTGATGCCCAATATAATCCACCTGAGTTATCAAACCCCATATGACTTTGATGATTCAAATCAACATTAAAGGCTATTTTTTTCCGACTAATAGGGGTCCAAGTAGTGCCTAAATCAAAAGATTCATAGACTAGCCCCATATCACTGCCAATATATACATGGCCTGGAGAAAGAGGATCAAAGCTAATTCCACCCTGTGCTCCCCCGCCTCCAATTCCAATACCAATTACAGATGCATATGATTGTTGGGTCAGAATGAATGCTAAAATAATTTTTAAAAATTTCATGCTCATCCTTAAGATTGTGTAACCGATTGTGCACAGGGCTTCGTTACATGTTTCATTGATATCAAATTTCCATATTTAATATAACTGAATTACGTATTTTTTGGCGGAGATATTCAGCAAATTTAGGAACATATCGGTCCAAACGGCTGGTTTCTTTATAAAGCTCATCTATGAGTCGTGGGTACTTGAAATCATTCATGACACAACCGATTAAGTGAGTGCCAATTTTTTTCATTTCCTCCACTGTTTCCTCTACCGCTTCTTTAGTCGTAACACCAGAAAGAACAATAAGGACTGTTGCATTAGCTGCCTCGCTTAAATATCTGGTTGAAATCGTATGTGGTTGATATTTATTAAAGCAGTGACAATCGATGATGATTAAATCAAATTGTTCCTTTAATTTATTAAAGAAATCATTCAATGTTTCTTTTTCAATCAAGCTGAGCTCGAAAGGGCGTGGCCCAGGAAGGGGCATTATGTAAAAACCTTCTTGGTCACTGTATTTGATGTTATCACAAGCTTGCTCCAAAATACTGCCTTGGGTTGCTTTGAATTCAAGATTCAATTGCTTACTCAACGAGGTATTGTAATTTCCAAAATCACAATAAAGAACTTTACGACCAAAGGCTGTAGCAGCCCGTGCTACGGCACTGGCTATGGTGGTAATTCCTTCAGTAAATAAAGGCGAGGTAAAGCAAATAGTTTTACTTTCATGAGCCAAAATTTCAATATAAAGCTTATTAATCGCCTTACTGCTTTTTGCTAATTGCGTCATAATTTCAGTGAGCCTAGTGAATAGATAACAAGAGCAACATTTGCAACATTTTGCAAGAATTGAGTGAATTGTTTTCTATAATCTTCATCATTGTTGGGTACATAAATAACATCACCCTCACGAATAGCAGGTAACATCCTGATATCGCCTGTTTTTGAAAATTTTAATAAATCAAAGACACTCGCCTTCGCTTCCAGTCCAGTACCCATATTGACAATTAAAATTTTCGAAACCAACGCCGAATTGGTTGGGCCACCCGCAGCTGCAAGTAAATCCAGAATCGTCAGATCACTAGTAAAACGATAACGACCAGGATTTTTAACTTCTCCTAAAACTTTAACCACATGCTTGGTATTAATTTCAACAGCATCGTTACTTTTGGGGGGAAGATAAATCGCATCCCCAGGTAACACTTTGGGTATTAATTCCGAATCGCCTGTTTGAAAGTATAACGCAAGATTCACATGTACCACTTGCGGGTAAATACCCTGCCTATCAATTACATGTACATCGCGTAAATCCGCTTTTGGCGTGGGACCATCCGCTGCTGATAAAATATCAAGAAAATTCAGCTGATTACTAAATTTGTAACGCCCCGGTTTTCCAACTTCACCAAAAATATAAATACTATTCTTTTTATCAATCTGGGTCCACATCGCTTTATTATCAATAGGTGATTGAGGAAGCTCGGGAACTTGTATGGTATAGCCTGCCTTAATTACTGGCACAGAAGATAACTCACCGCCTTTTTCAGAAAACTTACGCAAATCAAAACGTTTTGTAATCAACCGTCCCTTCTTATCATGCTCATTGCTAATAATACGGATGTTGGCAATGTCTGCATGGTCTGTCGGCCCCCCAGCGTGGGCTAAAAGATCGATTAAACTCATTTCATCAGACCATTCAAATCGTCCGGGTTGTTTCACCGCGCCCATCACCTTTACAGCTCGTCCAGGGGCTAGACTTAACCACCCTCGCTCTTCTTCTGCACTTTTCTGAGGAACATAAATCACATCACCAGCTTCTATATTAGGTAATGTTTTTTTAGGAAGTCCTTCTACATAAGCTTGCATATCAAAAACAACAATCCCACCATTTTTTCTTATGATACGAATTTTAGAAGGATCTGCGTATTGATCTGGGCCTCCTGCATTGGCTAATGCATCCAGAAATGTAGACTTTTTACCCAGTTCATAGGCCCCAGGTTTTTGAACTTGCCCCATAACATAGACCACCGGCTGTCCCGACTTTACCTGCTCAGTAACCACGGGAACAAAAATAGTGGCGCCAATACTAATAGGAGGCATATTTTTTGATTTTCCGCTATCCATGTACTCTTTTAAATTAAAAGTCACTGAAGCCTTGTCATCAATAATTTTAATTTGATCAGGCGCAGCATAGTGAGTTGGTCCTCCAGCCAAAAGCAGATAATCTACTGGTGAATATTTGGGATTATATGCATATGCACCGGGCTTGAATACTTCTCCAAAAATTTTAATAGCTTTTTTCATGTCCAAAGGGATAGTATCCATTTCTGGCACAAAAACGGTATAACCACCTTTAAGTTCTGGTAATCCCTCAGCTCCCACCCCTTTAGCAAGGGCTTTCTTTAGATTAAAGACTAATGGCGGTTTTGTATTGTCATTGCCTATAATTTTAACATTGGCCGTATCCGCATTTTGAGTTGGCCCCCCAACATTAGCCATTAAATCTAAAATAGACATTTCATCGGCCCACTCGTATCTCCCAGGCCGCTCGACTGCACCCATAACTTTAATCGCACGTTTAGGAGCAATATGAAGCCATGATTTTTCATTCAAATCTGTTTTGAGTGGAAAATAAATAACATCCCCTGCTTGAAGTATTGGAAGCTTTGCGGAGCTCAATCCATCGGTAAATGCCTGCATGTCAAAAAAGCTAACCGTGCCATTAGTATGAATAATGCGGATTTTACGTGTTTCCGCATAATTATCCGGCCCCCCCGCATTAGCGATAGCATCCATAAACGTTGATGACTTAAGGAGTTCATATGCACCTGGTTTTTGTACTTGTCCCATCACATAAACCGTTTGAGCACCTGCTTGCATTTGGCTTGTAGCCACAGGAACAAAAATAGTAGCCCCTTTATTGATTATAGGAATATGGCTTGATTTAGCAGTCTCTAGATAATCCTTTAAATTGAACACAACAGAAGTTTCATGATCAAGAACCTTGACCTGTTCAGGAGCAGCATAATGGGTAATTCCCCCAGCTAAAAGCAAATAGTCGACTACATTATATTTCGGATTATAGGTATAAGCCCCCGGTTTGAATACCTCTCCTAATATCTTAACGGACTGATTTATGTTTAAAGGTGTACTGGCAAGTTCCGGTACTACAACTGTGTCACCGGCCTTAAGTTTGGGTAATCCTTTTGCACCAATGCCCGTAGCAATCATCTGCTTTAAGTTAAATTCAACTGGGGCAACATTACTGTCATTACTCACGATACGGATATGCGCTGTATCAGCATCTTTGGTTGGGCCGCCAACATTAGAAATTAAATCCATAATCGACATTTCATCAGCCCAGTCATATCGTCCGGGTTTCTGAACCGCACCAATAATTTTAATTGCACGATTGGGGGCCGTATTAAGCCATGATTTCTCATTCAGATCCGCTTTTATGGGAAAATAAATCACATCCCCCAAATGCAAAACAGGTAGTTTTGCTGCTGTGAGCCCCTCGGTAAAGGCCTGAAGGTCGAAATCTTCAGTCGTTCCATCATTATGAATGATACGAATTTTACGTGTTTCTGCATATTGATCCGGCCCCCCTGCATTGGCCACGGCATCCATGAACGTAGCATTCTTGCCAAGTTCATAAGTCCCTGGTTTTTGCACTTGTCCCATTACATAAATTGTGGTTGAGCCGGGCTTTGCAGTTTCACTTGTTTGTGGAATAAAAATTGTAGCGCCACCGCTAAGAGCAGGAATGAGTTTTTTATTGCCTGTGTTTAAATATTCACTCATGTTAAAAACGGATGCAGTTGCATTGTTAATGATTTTAATTTGTGTTGTATCCGCTAAATAGGTTGTACCCCCAGCCTTGAGAAGATAATCAAGTACTGAAAATTGAGAATTATATGCATACACACCCGGCTTAGTTACTGCCCCAAAAATTTTGATGGAGTCTTTCAGGGTAGCAACATCAATATCTTGTTTGGGTACTAAATAACGATTATCTACCTTCACATTACTCACGAGTTGTGAGCTCGGCACAAAAATCTCATCACTCGCTCTAAGCGAGCGCAGAATAGAGTTATTCCCAGAGTCAAGATATTTTTTATAATCAATAACAGTGACTTTTCCATTACGACGGAGCTGAATTTGATTCATTTGTGCCCCATCAAGCAAGTCCCCTGCTTTTCGTATTGCAATTTGAATATTGGCATTTGCCGGCACAAGATATTGCCCAGGATTTTGAACCATACCAAGGACCTGAACATAAATCTCGTCACTCTTTCTGGAAATGCTTAAGTCATTAGCATTTTTATAAATCGTGCGTAACTTATTCACTACTAACAATCGCAAACTGGATAGAGTTTGTCCTTGGCAATTGAATTGCCCAACATCGGGTAATTGGATATGGCCTTGTGGATCAATACGAACTTCTTTTGAAAGCGTTGCATTTCCATAAAGTGAAAAACCAAGAAGATTACCTGGGTACAGTTGTTCATCTGCTTCAGCTGCAAAAACAGTAGTGATGCTCAAACAGAAAAGCAATAAATATCGAATCAAACGTTTGGTCATTGAATCCTCGCCTTCAATATTTGCCAATATTGATCGTTTTTAAGCTTAGGGCACCCTTTAACTTCCTGGAGTGGCCAAAGAATTCTTATATTATTTTCTAGTAAATTCATATCACGTCGAGCGGATACCAACAAACCCGCGACAATTTCTTGGGCGATTTGCTGTGCCAAGAGGTTCATTTCAACCATGCGTGCTGGATAACAACGCCAAACTTTACTCTGGAATAATTGATTAAGTTGCGCACGTAAAGGACCATATTTCTGGATATCTGGCCGATACGATAAATGCGGATTTTGAAAAGGATAATGTATTAAGTAATAGTGTGCCGCATATCCTCCAGTAGAAGGTGGCGGATATGAAGTGCAACCTAGAAGACATACCATAAAGAAAAGCAGGCCCAGATTAAAATACCATTTAATTGGATATCGGTAAGTCATTGTCTTTGCGTCCTTAACCATTACTCATATTTCCTGCTCAAAATTTCTAGAGAGTCTGTATCCTGCGGTATTACAAATGGCTTTAAAAATCCATCGAGAACGTTCCCTATCAAACTACGAGACATCACCAATAAAAATAATGATATTTAAAGGATATAATACGTTTTCTAGGGACTTTTTCCAAATAAAATCATGATGATCGTTTTGCTTAATATATACATATCTGTTTTAAACCATATCCAGGGCTTAGTCAAATAAGTTGCATAAGCATGATCGAATGCCACTTTTCTTTTTACGTCCTCAATTGTTCTATCATAATGACAACTGACTTGTGCAAGACCAGTTAACCCTGGGCGCACCCCAAATAGTCGCTCTTGATAAAAAGGGATATTTTTAACGATATAAGGAAATAGCGAAGGTCGTTCTGGGCGAGGACCAATCAATGACATATCTCCTTTAAGAATATTAATAACTTGTGGGAGCTCATCAAGATGAGTTTTACGCATAAAATAGCCAAAACGAAATACTCTTGGATCATTTTTGCTTGTCCAACGACGATGTCTAAAACGAGTATTAATGTTCATTGTTCTAAACTTGTACAAATAAAACATCTTTGTTTGTTTTTCATTACTAAGCCCAACACGCAATTGTTTATAAAAAATAGGGCCAGGGGAAAAAACTTTAATAATTATCGCAACCAATGGGCCAATACAAAGCAGTAGCAACAATCCTGTCAACGCAAAAACTTTATCCGTAAACCATTTCCCTATGTAAACAATAGGATGGATGTAGTAGTGCCTTACTGCTTTATTGGATCGTTTCCAACGCCCCGTCCTATTAAGCTTAAAAAAATAAAACCAGCCTAAAAGCATTGCCAAATGTCCATAAATAAAATAACTGGTAATCTCCGTGATCTTGGTTTTGTAGAGAATGTTAGACAAACAACTGAAATAAAAAAGAATCTGGCCTATTAAAAAAATTAAAAATATGAATGAATCATGAGCTAAATATACATTGCTGATGAATAGGAATATTAACAACCAAGGCATAAATATTCGGAGTACTTTACAACTAAAGAACATCCAGGCAACCCAACCTTGGCTGGGTGATAAAAGCCTAAAAAGCAAGAAAACTTGTTGAATATTCCCAGCAGCCAGGCGAATCCGCCGTTGAAAAATAATTTCCATTGTTGAAATTTCATTTTCTACAGACGCACAGGAAGGATCATAAACCCCCCAATACCTCTTTCTGAGCATAAAACTCTTCCACGCCTGATTTATCCTTCGGATGCTCTTGGTAACAAAATTTTTTATCGTTACTTTAATGAATTTATTTTTATATCTCTGTTTACTCTTTTTGTTAATAGACAAAGACATCTTACCGAGATCTTTAGGAGTATAGGTTTGTGCAATAACTTGCAGGGGAATTACAAAATCTTCATTAATTGTATTAGGAGGAATTTTTTTCCAAAGTAATTTGCGAAGAGCATATCCAGTTCCATGATAGCCAATCGGTGTGCCCAACTTCGATTCTTTAGCCTTTAAATCATTTTGATATTGCCAATAATATTTTTCTCCTTCCACTTCTTTTTTTCGTAGCTTATAACTCGTGCAATAGACGCCTACTTGAGGATTATTAAAATAAGCATTAGCTTTCTTTAGTACATTACGAGATAGAGTTGCTGAAACATCAGAAAAAAAGATAATAAAATCATCATCAATTTTAGGAATAATTTGGTTAAACCAAGCAACTTTTCCCTGATTGGTTGGTGATGAAAAAATTTTTATTTTTAATTGGGGATATTTTTTTATAGCCGCTTGGGCCTGATTTGCTGTTTTATCGACACTGCCATCATCAAGCAACCAAACTTCATAGTGATCGGCAGGATAGGATATTTTTGCCAAATTCGCTATTTTTTTAGCAATATATTTTGCTTCATTGTACATAGGAATAATAAAAATAAATTGGTGCAGCGGCAGGTTTTTTCCTGTATGAATTTGCTTTCGTGTTTTTGCAATAAAGGTGAGTAATAACGGGTAGCCAATGTGATGATAGAAGAGAAGGAAAAGACATATAGCGAACGTTTTAACACCCATATTTTTCTCTCAAAAGTTATTCTTTTAATGCGGGTAAAATATTCTATTTTTGCACAATCTGTCTTTATGAATATCTTGGTTAAATTTCTTGAATTAGACAAAATTACACTAAATTACAATTAAGTATAATTTAATAAATTTAAAAGTGTCGATGTTTTTTTCTAGAATTGACACTTTCTTCAAAAGCATATTCTTCTCATTAATTTATTCTATAATCAGAATTAGGGTCCGCATTTATTACACGATGTAAACATCATGAGTATTTCAGTTAAATATTTTGATAACAACATCTTAATTAAGATTTCGGGTGCTTTTAATACAGCGACGAGCGTGCATGCACAACCCATTTTTAATGAATTAATCGAGCATATTGATAGAAATATCATCGTTGATTTAAGCAAAGCCACAAGAATTGACACATCGGGAATTGGCGCTCTTGTATTTTTATTCAAACGACTGCGCATGGCTGGTTATGCACTAGAATTAATCGGTTTGCATGGGCAACCATGGCGAAAGCTAAAATCATTGGGGCTTAATCAGACGATGCTAATTCACCCGATCGTATGATTTGCTGAATAATTATCATAACGGAACATTGATTGGGTGTGACAACAACGCTCCAATATCCGCAGACAGTAATGAGTTAGTTTATATCGATGTTGAGGATCAATTATATTTACAGATAGCTGCTGTAGTAAGATGATCATCTCATCAAAAGATTTTAATCTTGAGAACACTATGAATGCGAATAAAACACTTATAGTCTTCGCAGAAGACTGGGGACGATTCCCAAGCAGCACTCAGAGTCTAATAAGTGCCTTGTTAAAACAAGATTGGCACGTTACCTGGATTAATTCTATTGGCTTGCGTAAACCCAGTTTGAGTATCTCTTACTTCAAAAGAATTTTAGAAAAATTAGCTCAATACGTCCTGGGAAAAAAATCCAAGTATCGTTTATCTCTTCCTGAACATCTTACTGTAATTCACCCTTTGATTATCCCCTTCATTGGCAATTCAATAATTGACACATTAAATTGTTTCATTCTAAAAAAACAACTTAAGCCTGCCCTAAAAAAAATGAAACAACCCATTATTTGGGTAACCTTACCCAGTGCCTATCCATTTATAAAAATTTTTAATAATTGTCCACTCGTTTATTATTGTTGTGATGATTATTCTGCTTTAGCAAAGCATCCTCTTTCTAAGCTTGATTTCTTTGAGAAACAATTAATCGAGAAAGCAGCTCTAATATTAGTAACAAGTGCAGTTTTAGCTAAAAAAATGCCTAAGAACAAAACACATTATCTCGATCATGCCATTGATATCGAGCTTTTTACTAAACCCTATGCACGACCTAATGATTTACCAACTGGAAAGCCAATTGCAGGCTTCTATGGAAGCCTGTGCAGTTGGGTTGATATCAATCTAATTTATCAGTGCGCAATTCGCTTAAAAAACTGGAATTTTGTTTTCATTGGACCTAAAAATATTGATTTAAAAAAATTAGAAACATTAAGTAATTTTTTTTATTTAGGACCTAAGGCTTATGCTGATATTCCTGCCTATTCTCAACATTGGGATGTGGGATTGATTCCATTTATTTACAATCAACAAATTGCAGCATGCAATCCATTAACATTTAAAGAATATCTTTCAGCAGGCAAGCCTGTTGTTACGACGAATATTCCTGCTTTGCATATTTATAAAAAACACATATATATTGCCAAAGACACCGATGATTTCATCAATGGAATAGTATCTTCCTTACATGATAACAAAGAAGAAATTAGAAAAAATCTGGTCAAAGATCAAAGTTGGGATAACAGAGCATTAGCTCTAGAAGAACAGTTGCTTGATTTGTGCTCATTCCATTGAAAAGGAGATCGTATTGAAATGGAAATTCTCTGTATCATGAGAGCCACCTTGACGTTGTCAAAATACTGGGAAAATCATAAGAGCTTTAGGCATGAAGATTAGACTATTAGTTGACTCGAAACATATTGGTGGTATTGAAATACATGTCATGAATCTCTGTGAAGAATTAACAAAGAGAAAACATGATTGCAGCATTATCTTTGTTTGTGATTATCCCAATAATGTTTTATATACTCTTTGTGAGAAAAAAAACATTCGCTATCATGGTTGCAAATCATACAGAGCGCTCTTCCATCTATTACTCAAAGAGCAACCCGATGTAATTCATGCGCATGGCTATAAAGCGAACATATTAGCCCGCCTATTCGGAATATTCAATAAAGCATCTATTGTGACAACGTTTCATGCGGGTGAAAAACCGATAGGAAGGCTTATTTTATACAATTTTCTCGATCGTTGGAGTAGTTTTCTTTCAAAAAACATTTGTATTAATGCAGAGATTGCCAAACGTCTTCCAAGTAAAGCTAAAATAATTCCCAATTTCGTTGACGTTCCAGAACACCCTAACCCATTAAGAACGACGAAACCATTTCAAATTTATTTTATTGGAAGAGTAAGTCCTGAAAAAGGTCCCATACGCTTTTGTCAGCTGGCAGAACACACATCATCTGATTTTGAGTGGCATATGGTAGGCACTGGTCCCTTATTGGATCAGTGTCGAAATAAGTATCAAACAAAAGTTCAATTTCATGGCAATGTAGTTGATATGGAGAGGATCTGGCCTAAAGTTGACTTATTGTGTATCACTTCGAGCTATGAAGGACTACCATTCGTTTTACTTGAAGCAATGTCGCGGGGCATACCAGTAGTATCATTTAATGTGGGGGCTGTTAAAAAGGTATTATCAAACACCGGATTTATTATTGAATGCTTTAATCTAAAGCAAATGCAAAAACGCATCACTTCTTATTTTTTAAAAACAATCGAAGAACGTCAAATCATCGCAACAAAAGAAAGAAGTAGAATCATAAAAAATTTTTCCGCATCAATTGTTGTATCTAAAATTGAAGCGTTTTACAAAGAACAAATCAGTGCCAATTTGGAGTAGCAACAGGTTTTATGTTATATTTTTTGTCTGACGATTAATACCAAAGTCATTTGATTGACAAAGATAAATATTTTTCACTTCAAATATCGCGCCCAAGGAGTAGAGCATAATTATGAAAAAGGAACTATGGCTTGTTGTCTTATTTGGCCTAAGTGCCTGCACAAATTCAAAGATAAGTTCCGACAGGGTTTTCTCTAATGCCCAAGTTCTTTATCAAAAAAAAGAACAAAGTTCTCATGACAAACAAGCGGCCTTACAAATGCCAAGTTATTTCATTGAACTTGAATACGAACAAGGACAAACAAATCTAAGTCCTGCACAAGTAAAAAAAGTAGACGCGATGTTGAAAAAGATTGTTTATCCTGATGAATATAAAATATACGCTAGCTTTGGCTCAAGTGGTGAAAAAAATCAGGTCGTTAACCTAGCGCCCGTTTTTAAACGTGCAGAAGATATAAAAAGCAGATATAGTAAACGAGTAAAAGAAATTAAGGTTGCTTATTTAAAAAATCAAAAACCTGATTGTGTTTATATCAGACTTTTAGCATAGGTCTCACGGAAGATAATGAAAAAATGGAAGCAATAACTGACAACTATTATGCGCTTTACATCTATCTTGACGCCTTTTGGCGGCGTAGATATTTGATTGTGACGTGTATTCTTATTACCCCATTCCTTGCTCTTTTAAGCGCCACACTCTTGCCCAAGACTTATAAAGCCAGTATTTCTATTGCTATTAATAAAATTGAAACACCGTCACTGAAAGATGTAAGTAGCACCATTGATATCACTCAACAATTCGCGGGGGTAAAAGCTTATCTTAGCTCACCGAGTGTTTTAGAAAAAATTGTTGTTGAAACCAATCTCGTACCTGCAGATTCCAGTGAGAAAACTGTCCAACAAGCAGCAGATGAGTTAAAGAAAAAACTCAAGATAACTCTAGTTGGAGAAGATGTGGTACAAATAGATTTGTCTCAAAATACTCCTAATTATCTGTCCATTATTCTAAATACTTTAGGTAATAAATTAATTGAACGCTTAAATGCTCAGAATTTAAGCGTTACTAATTCATCCTTAATCGTTTTAGAAAATGAACTAAAAAATCAAGAAGAAACCACTAATAAATCAATTGATGCACTAAATCATTATATCGATGCTCATGCGGATCTAACCCCCGCCTATCGTGATATATATTTTGCACGTTTACGTGAGATTACATCAGAACTAGGAGAGAATAAAATCCAGTACAATACCACGCTCACCGAGCAAAAAGAGCTGTATGGTATGATCGTTAAACTGAATCCTCAAATTGGGCAAATTGAAAATGCTATTCTTGAAAATGACAATAAACTATTCGTAATGCGACTTACTTATACAGACAATTTTCCTGGTGTCAAAGCACTCATTCAACTTGGAGAATCACTGAGAGCTGAGCGCGACAAGTTGTATAAACAATATCAAAATATAGACGACAACACCATCCAGGCATTATGGAATATGGCTATTGTCCCGCCTAATAATAAAAATGGACAGCCCAACCCAACTTTAACCTCACAATTAGAAAAATTACGCAATATGCAACTTAAAACTAAAGGGCTGTCTCAACAAATTAATGATTTAACCAATCAGCAAAAAGACATAAATAAAAAATTAAGACTCATAGATACTACCAGCAAAACTATAACAAAACTAAATCAAACAGTAAAAAATAATCAAAACGCCTATAACGATCTTTTAACCCGTTATAATCTGTTAAAAATGACACTCAATTTAAATAAAACTAATGGGTCTAGAAGCGCTCAAATTGTCGCTTATCCACAAAAACCCATAAAATCACTTGCAAGACCACCTTTATTTTTCTTTGTGATTGGTATTTTCTCTGGAATTTTTCTTGGATTTGGCCTTGCAATAATATTTGAGTTTATGGATAACACGGTACGTCGTAGACGCGATATCGAAGCAATAGGCGATGTAAAAGTTATCTGTCGTGTGGAAACGTTAGCATGAGCGATGGTCTCGTAAGCTTCGAGCGCTTTAGAACATGCTCTCATTTATAGAGGGAATACATGAAAATCCTTCATATAATCCAGAGACTTAAATATGGTGGCTTAGAGCATCTCGTTTTTTCAATGTTATGCCATGATGTTAAAAATGTATACATTCTAGCGCTCGAAGATCCATCCGAAGAGTCATTTCGCCAATGGCCAAAATTAAAAGAATACCAAAACAATTTATTCTTTGCGGATAAAACAAAGGGGTTTAGCTTAAAAACCGTGAATTTTATTAAAGACATCTGTCGCACTTTAAGCATTTCAGTGATTCACACACATCATCTTGGTCCATTAATCTATGGTTGTTTAGCAACCTCTCAGCGTGCATCGATAAAGCATATCCATACAGAACACGATATATGGCATTTACAACACTACAAAGATTGGTTAATTCAATATTTTTTATTTAACTGGAAAAAACAAATTCATTTAGTCGCTGTTTCAAAAGATATATATACACAATTAAAAAGTTATTTTCCTAAAATGGATATAAGCACTATTCCTAATGCCGTAGATACGCGTTTTTTTATACCAGGAAATCAAACAAATGCTCGCAAATACTTCAAGTTGCCTGAGAGCTCAACAATCATTGGTAGTGCGGGACGCCTTGAAACAGTCAAAGGACATATCTATTTAATCGAAGCCATACGTCTTATGCCATTAAATTATTTCTTGGTAATTGCAGGTATTGGCAGTTTATATCAGACTCTTTTAACTCACATTCAGACACTCGACTTATCAGATAGAATATGTCTATTGGGTATGGTTGAGCCTATGAATTTATTTTATCAGGCTTGTGATATTTTTTGTCTCCCTTCACTGAACGAAGGGATGCCACTTTCTTTGTTAGAAGCCCAAGCCTGTAGTGTTCCGGTCGTATGCAGTAATGTTGGAGGCTGTGCTGAGGAAGTTGATCCGGAATCGGGTTTATTGATACCTTCTCAAAACCCTAAAGCAATCGCCGAGGCCTGCATGAAAATCAACCAAAAAACTGAAAAGCCTCGCGAGTATATTCTTAAAAATTTCAGTTTTGATACTCTAATAAACCATTATTATCAACTCTATGTAAAAGTTTAGATGTATCCTTTTTGGAGTAGAGCTAAAAGAGTTAAATTTATAATGAATAAACAATCTGAAAATATAAAAATAAGTAGCATCGCAAATTTATTATTTCTTTTTCTTTTGGCAATAATTTTCTATCTAACTTACAAATATATGGTTCCCGCGGAAGATGCAATCATATTATACGATTACGCAAAAAACCTTTCCATGAGAGGGATCATTACTTATAGCAATTCGTCCTACCCAATTGAAGGAGCTACAGATTTTCTTTGGATGGTGATTCTAGCTGTTTTGAAAAAAGTACATATAGATGAATTTGAATCAGCATTAATTCTGAACTATTTGGGGGTATGTCTAATTTTTTATTGTATGAAAAAGCGCGATTTCCCTCTTATTCTAATAATTATGGGAATATTAGGTACGCCTTACTTATATTCTGCTTTAATAGGTTTTAGTACACTTTTTTATTCAGCTATATATGTTTGCGCATTATATTTTGTTTTACTAAGAAAGTCTGAATGTTATTTTTTTATTTTTATTCTTTGTTTAATTCGTCCTGATGGGGTTATTTGGGGAATTGGACTCATATTTCTTCATATATACTTGGCAGAAAGTAACTTTAAGCTAAAGGATGATTTATTTAAATTTTTAATTTATTTGATTATCCCAGGCTTATTCTATTTTGGATGGCGAGTTTGGTATTTTGCAGAATGGCTTCCCTTGCCTTTTCTTGTAAAAAGCTCAAGTCAAAGAGATTATGGGATCTTTTTTTTAGACTCTTTAAAAATGATACAATATCCTTTGATTCCGATGTTAATTACAGTATTTTTTTTGAAAAGTAAAAATCAATATATTAAAAGAATATTTTTATTATTTTTTATTCCAATAATATTTTTTAGTTGTATGCATCTAGAACAAAATAATGGTAATCGTTTTTTAGCCCCAATGTTTTTTGGTTCATTAATGCTCATTGCAGAAAAAAAAGAAGCAATGGCAAGTTGGGCATTCATTGTAACTTCGCTTTTATATGGTATTAAATTAACTTTTTGGACTTTTTTGAGTTTTATTGATGTAAATGATTATAATGAAAACATCATTAATTTGTCTAAAAGCTTGTCAAAATTCCATGGTAGGATGCTTACTACAGAAGCTGGACGATTAAGTTATTATTCTAATTGGGATACTGAGGATAGTTGGGGTCTAAATACACCTAGATATGCACATAGGCTTATAAATACATTGGATCTTTACAACGGGCATTATAATTTAATTGTCGCTCATTGTCCCATATCAATGCTAGATAGTGGCATAATAAAAACTTATTTTATTGAAGAAAGGGCATGGGAAAATCAATGTCGTGTATTAACTTCATATATTCTTTCTGAAAGATATGATATCTATTTAGTTCCATTTATACATGGACAATTACTTAGCAATCAGCTTCTCCAATTACTAAATTTAAATCATCACAAAGAAAAATGCCGACGTTATGATATATACGCTATTGCAAAAGACTTCAAGTATAATGCGGATGTAAAGAAAATAATAATAAATTTTGAGGGCATTCCCTATAGCTCAAATAGAAGTAGCGATCTTTGCAATTTTTAGCCCTATTGTTCGATTAAATTCCCCTTTTCTTGCATATGAAAAACCAAATGAAAAAGATGACTTGACAGCAATCGATGTTAATAAAAAATTTTTTGATTATCTATGTATGCGCTCTCTAGCAAGGTGTCCGACAAATCAGGGCAGGATCAGCCTTCGTGTGGTGACTTGATTAAGTGTCATTGAAAACAAGTTAGAAATTTGAATTCTTAGCGAGCTTAACTTTTTAAGAGTACAGCCAAAGGAGGAATAAATTTTAAATAATATGCTATAGCAATTAGAAAGAACCACAATCCCCCCCCACAAATAATATATGCGGTGGCGCTCCCCATAAACCAAATACTTGATTGGCAAATAGCATAAACAACGATAAAAAGGCTTAATCTTAAATATCGATAAGGTAAATATAATTCTTTTTGGCTGAAATAAAAAAATATAAGCCATCTTAAAAAGAGCACTGAACACAAAATGTAAAGCGCCCCCCAAACATGCCATAACGGGATGAAAAAATAAAATCCGATCACCGTTAATACAGCAATCATATTATTAATCAACATAATTTTTTTTGTTTTTTCTAAAAATAATCCCACGCTCATTATATCTCCAGCAATTTTCAATGGAAAAACAAAAGCGCACAGAGGTAAATACAAAATAGCATCCTGGTAATTTTTAGAAATGAATAAATGAATAAATAAACTTCCACCTAAAGTGACAGAAAAGGCACATATCATTCCCAAAATCACGCCAAGCTCTGTTGTTTTTGCACAATAATCACGACGATTAATGTATTTAAAGCGTTTTGGATACCACCACATCGTGAATGGTTGTATGAGAAAAATCGTTACCATTGCAAACTTTATAGCCAAAGCAAATTTGGCCATTTCAGCCGCTCCTATAGCATAACCAAGCCACCAGATATCCAATGACATGATTACAAAATCACCTAATCCTGCAAAAATTAAAGGAACTCCGTAAAAAAATAAACGCTTTTGAATATTAAGATCGACTTGTGATAACCCTTTTAATTGAGTTGGAAGAAAATATAAAAAATTTAATGTATTAGAAACTACGGAAACAAACATAATGCCTGTCACTCCATAACCAGCATATAACACTATCAGAACGAGTCCAGCTTGAATAAATGTTCTAATTAAATTGATCCAAACAAAAGCCAATGCATTTTCTTGGAGCCTAAGCCAATCAAGTTGGATCGCTAAAATATTGCTTGGGATCATGAGTAAAGCTAAATAAATGATTTGCCAATAATTCGTATTACCAGGAAGCATAGAGCTTATTTGACTTGCAAATAAAATCATTGGAATGCATAAGAAGAAACTGCTTGAGAAAACCAGAAATCCAGCATTTAAGCAAATACTGTCCATAGCTTGTTTTGTTGACGCTACACCTCCAAAACGAAAGATTGCATCACCCTGTCCAAGACAAAAAATGGTGAGCAAAATATTAATAAACGTTTGTAAAATTTCCAAGGTTCCATATTCAGCAGGACTTAATATTCTTGTCATAATTGGCAGCATAAATATTGCAACAAGCTTCGCAATAACAAGACCTATTCCATAATAGAAGATCTGCTTCATCTAGCCTTTCCTACAGTATCACCGATCGTTGTATTGATGCTTTGTGCCAATGCAATAGTCAGAGCAAAAAAAATGTAAAAAGGCCAAGTAAACCCTTGGGTTAGAAAAGTACTTGAAATACAAAAACCAATAAGTCCGGAATACAATCCTCGTGCCAAAATTGGATAAATAGTTTTTTGCTCAAATTGCGACAGATGCTTTTCTGTAATATATACAATATTTTTATGCGCAGTTTTTATTGCAGAAATGATGCAGCAAATATATAAAATTAAACCTATAAAACCAGATTCTGCAAGCACCCCGAACCAACTACTATGCACGGCGTGTTGTTGGTTGTCCCATACAAGAGCATAATTATAATAATTGTCTAGAAACCCATTGATACCAACACCAAAAACAGGATGATGTATTGCCATATTAACGGCAGTTTCCCAGGCATAAATTCGCCCCATGGCCGATTCATCAAGTGTCCCTGGCTCGATACCTCCAACACGGACAAATAAACTACTGATAAACAAATAGAATAGAAGCATCATAAAAATAGTTAAAAAAATTACTAATGATTTGGGCTTTATTTGATGTGTAGCAAAATAACTAACGATAACAATTAATGCCATTAATCCGCCACGACTTTGAGTTTCAAAAATAGCTCCAATAACAATGATTGCCCCAAAAAAACCAATGAATCTTATTAGAAAGGAACTAGATGAGCTGACGACCATACTACAACAAAAACTAAAAGGAAATAATAGTGTTAAAGCTAAATCATTTGGGTCTGCAATTGCAGAGTAACCCCCAAGAGTTGCTCTTACTACTTCCACAAGATGTTTGCCCTCAGCAAAATAATAATGTGTCAACAAAGAGAGAGAAATACCACTTAATACAATTAAAAACACAATTAACTTATATGCTTTTTCGCTTGTCACCGTCCATGTTATCATAAAAAAAACAATGAAAATTTTAATGTATGTATCCTTCCAGTAGCCAAATGAAGTTTGGAGGCTATAAGCCAATACCATACTCGTGCTAACCCATACAAAGAAGAGCATAAAATAGGTCATTTCTCTACGCCAATAAATTTTTACTCGCCCTAATTGAGCATTGATACTTAAGCTAAGTATGCCTAAAATTGCAAAAATTAATGGCAGATGAAGTGAATAAAGTCCTGGGATAATCTCATGAAAGCGAAATAAACATAATATAAAAAACAGTATGCCAAACAAGTAAGGATATGCGAAAGAAAAAACCAACATCATGATACCGAATGGGGCTAAAATAAAGCCATATGTAGTATTCAAAGAGAGGATAAATATTAAACTGGCTACGCCAATAGCGACTAATGATTGTCCTAACCGTTCATTTGTCCATCGATTAATCATGTTTAAATTTCACACTAAAATACTTCTAACGTAGAGTACTCCTCTGACTAGAAAAATTCTCTTATGTTATAGAAGTCGTGTAAGTTGGAAATAAAATTCTTATTTTCATGATAGCACAAGATAGATCCAATACATCAATTTAACGGATTGATTTTTCTCGCTATTGTTTGGCATGCAACAAAGACTGCTGCTATCTTAGTAATATAATGACAGGTAAATACTTAAGGGACTATATATGAAACTTTTAGTGACAGGAGCAACTGGCTATATAGGCAGTCATTTTTGCGTATCAGCTCTTCAAAATCACTATGATTTAGTAATGGTTGATGATTTGTCAAATAGCTCCATAAAAACACTAAACGCGATCGAAACGTTGACCCAAAGAAAATGTAATTTTGTACAACTCGATTTATGTGATGAAGAATCGGTGGATCGATTTATTAGTAAAAACCAAGACATTGATGTTGTCGTTCATCTTGCAGCTAAAAAAAATGTATATGATTCAATACATAACCCGCTGAATTATTACAGAGATAATGTCATAGCGAGTTTTTTCTTATTGAAGGCATTACAAAAAAATAATATCAATAAATTTCTATTTTCTTCTACAGCTGCTGTTTATATAGATGCGGGTGATAAACTGTATAAAGAGACATTCCCCGTATGTAATCCATCCTCTCCTTATAGTCATTCAAAGTTCATGTTTGAAACGATGCTAAATGACTATTGCCGTGCTGAAAAAAAATTTTCAGCAATATCGTTACGCTATTTTAACGTGGCTGGAGCACATCCCTCTGCATTGCTTGGCGAATCATTATTAAACAGTTCGGGTATATTTCCCGAGCTGCTTAAAGTAGCAACTAAACGAAAAAAATATTTAGATATCTATGGTAATGACTACCCCACCCCTGATGGTACAGCAATTAGAGATTATATTCATGTTATGGATCTGATTCAGGGACATCTGGATGCTTTAAACTATTTGGACAATCATTCAGGGTTTGATGTATTTAATCTAGGACGTGGCGAGGGCTGTTCCGTTTTGAATTTGGTCAACACTCTGGAAAATGAACTTCATGCTAAGATCCCATATCATTTTAAACCACGCCGTCGAGGAGATTTGTGCTCTGTTATTGCCGATCCAACCAAAGCCAACCGATTATTAGGTTGGCATGCCAAATATACTATAAAAGATATTATTCATGATGCTTGGCAATATTCAAGCACACCTCATTTTTAAATGCTTCACCTATTTTGCATATTTCCTAGAAAAAACTAAACTCAATGTATAAAGCGGCATAAAATATGGGTTACATTCATTAGATGGAGTATCAAAAATTGAAAAAGGAGTTTGTCATACTTTATGAAGCATGGAACAAATCATGATAGAAATCATTCATGATTTAAATGAATTAAAATCTTTGGCCTCAAGCTGGAATGAATTAGCCAAACGATTCAAATCTCCCTTATTACTTAATCAGTGGTTCACTGCATGTGCAGCGACTTATCAACCTGAACAGCTGCAATTTATTGTCAGTAAATCAAATAATGAAATCGATGCAATTGCACTGCTTGTTTTAGTGAAAAGTCATGGCATACAATGAAACCTATGCAAAATATTCTCCAGGAGTACTTCTTGGATATGAAGCGATACGTTATTCGTTTGCACAAGGTCTGGAAGCCCTTGAGTTTCTTGGCCAAGATGAACCATGGAAAACCTATTGGACTAATGACAATCATCAGTATCTAACGATTAGAATTTATCCATTTACATTGATGGAGCAGATGAGTTTAGGCATAGACGCGCTCTTTTTTTAATTAATAAATTATTCCAGCGAGCAAAAAAATAAAGCGATTTATTTTTCTATTTACCGCGGAGAAAATAAAGCATGAATGGTCGCATAGAATTAACTGTTGGAGACCAAGCCAAGCAGCTGTTGAATGATATAAAATTTATAAAAAAATGGTCAATTTTATATGATTCCTGTTTGTATGGCACTGTATATCAATCTCCTGATTTCGTCTGCTCTTGGTATGAAGTATATTATTCTGAATGGCAACCAGTGCTGGTTACTTTGTGGAACAAAGACAATGACCTCACTGCTTTATGGACTCTTGCTTTTTCCTTAAAAACCAACACCCTTGCTCATGCCGGAACAATTCAAGCAGAATACCATGCTTGGTTAGCTGTACCCGAAGTATCTGATTGGTTTATTAAAACGGCATGGTTTCAATTGAAAAATCATTTTAGATTTTCAATACTAAGATTTACCTATCTTCCGCCATCTCTTCTTCCTATTCTTCAGTCCATCCCCGAGATGACGTACAATCTTATTGTGCGGAAAAAAAATAGGCCTTTAATCCAATTAAATGCCCATGAGTTGCAAAAGTCTTTTATGAAAAAGAAAAATAAAAGCAAACTTAATCATCTCAAAAAATTAGGGGAATTAAAATTTTTAAGAATTACTGAATTGGTTGAGTTAGAGCGAGTCCTCCCTGAATTAATAAATTATTATGATTTTCGTCAAGGCGCGCTTCATCAAGTTACTCCCTTTCGAGATGATGACAAAAAACGCTCTTTCTTAGTACAATTATTTGTATCTGCTCCTGATAAGATTTGCATTACAGTAACTTATCTTAACAATACTCCTATTGCTGCCATGATAGGAATGATTAGCAACAAGATGATACACTTGGATTTGTTACCCAGCTCCCCATTTTTAGCAGAATGTTCACCTGGAAAATTGCATCTAATGCTATTAGGCGAGTACCTTATTAGTCAGGGCTATAAACAGTTTGATCTAACCCCTGGTGATGATGCCTGGAAAGAGCGTTTTGCCAATGCG
Organism: Legionella qingyii; assembly: GCF_003990155.1. Classification (NCBI taxonomy): domain Bacteria; kingdom Pseudomonadati; phylum Pseudomonadota; class Gammaproteobacteria; order Legionellales; family Legionellaceae; genus Legionella; species Legionella qingyii. The sequence continues at coordinate 63,054 of NZ_RZGX01000015.1, read as the reverse complement.
CATGATGAAGTTTCTGAAGTTATCCTTTATAAATTCAGCTATTTACGTTTTCTTGTAAAGCTTTTTGATGGTTTGAAAAAACTCTTAAAACCTTATAAAAACTCTTTAAATAAGGTTAGATCCTTCATTCATAAAGGATCCAATCAATGCATTGCAAAATTAATTTATAGAATAAAAAATTGGATTAAAGAAGATAACGAAATGTGTATCTACTTTTTTGAGCGGTCTTCTGCACAGAATTTTAAGTCTGATGAACGAGTCAAATGCAATTCAATCTCTGATTTACTCCATTGTGAGCCATGGCACAATCAATATGATTTTTTATCAACCGCATTAAAACGATTCAACGCAAAGGAATATATCTATACTATGACTATTGATAATTACCTTGCGATTTATATTTGGATGACGAAGAACCGCAGTTTTTTTTCTATTTTCCAATATTCAGTTAATATTCCTGAAAAGAGCATCTTATTTTATGACTCATCGATACATCCAAAATTTAGAAGAAAAGGTCTTTATAAAATAATGCTTGCCCATATGATACATGAAGCATTTACTTTCACGGACATTAAATCTATTTATGTTTTTGTTTTAGCGAGTAATTTACCTTTCCGCCATGCTATAGAACAAGCGGGGTTTCAATATCGAAGTTCAATTTTTATGCAGAGAAGATTCGGTTTTGTAAAAAAATGGATGAATAAACCACTATAAAACTTAATTGAGATAGATAAGGATTAAACAGTTTACAAGAACCGGTTGTTTTAATTTGCTGTATATATTTAAAATCTTGTCTGGGGAGTTGAATCAATGAGCAACCTCATTAAAGGGGAGAATTATAAGTTGAATAATCCTGCTTTTATTTTAGGTTTGTTTGATCCTGGACTTGCTGTGGTACATCTTCTTGCGGATGCCAAAGTTAATGTTATCGGTTTTTCAACTTTTTCTGCAGGTGAAATCGGAGTATACACACGAAAATGCAAGGTCCATCAGATCCCTTATCCCATAGGACGTGAGGATGCACTATTAGACTTTCTTCTTAAATTTATACAGGATAATAATTGGACCAGCCTTTATCGCCCGGTGTTATTTCCTACAACAGATCTATTTGTTTATTGGATAGCAGAAAATGAAGATATACTAAAAAAGTATTTTTTATTTGAGCAACCCTCTAAAGAAATAACCCTTCTTTTCAAAAATAAAAATGTACAGAGCCAGTTAGCGCTTAATGCAGGTTTAAACATACCTTGGACAATAGAAATCAAACATCTTAATGATCTTCCTCACTTAGAAAAGCTTAGTTTCCCTTTATTAGTAAAAGGGGCCGACTCAACTACTTGGAAAAAAAATATTCACGAAAAAGGGATAGAAATTTCCAGGAAGGCAGATCTTGAACCGTTAGTTTGTGAGCTTTTGAAAACGCAACAAAGTGTTATTCTCCAAGAAATCATTCCAGGACCAGAGTCTAATTTAATAGAGGTTTCTATGATAGCCACTCAAAAAAGTGACATAGTAAGCTCTATTACCGTTCGAAAAATTCATCAGTTTCCGCGGAAATATGGTACAGGTTGTTTGGTTGAAGAAAGTCATTTCCCCGAGATAGAAAAGCTAGCCATAAAATTTGTTCAAAAGAATAAGTTAAGTGGTATTTTAAATATGGAATTTAAATTAAATGAAAAAAATGGATTAGCTTATTATATTGAAACCAATCTTAGAAGCTGGGATCAAATTGGGATAACTCGATGTATTGGTGGTAACTTCCCATATCTCCTGTTTCAACTTCTAACCGATACAAAACTTCCATTTTCCTATAAGAATTGTTCCAAATATTCTCCCATTACTTGGATTGATCCGGTGAGTGAAGCAACCTTAATATCTCAAGAACCAAACAAATTGAATGCATTTTTTACATTTTTACAACGATGGAGAAAAAGTACTGTAATTAACAGTTGGTACTGGAATGATCCTGTTCCTTTCATAAAAAAATGGAGTTTATCCCACAAAATTCATTCTTTGATTCAGTTTATTTGGAAAAATAGTTTCGCTAAACTCCATAAATCTTAATGTTATTGGTTGAATCAAACGTCACAAATATTTTTTTAAATCCATAGTTTTTTTAATTTTCTAAAAGAAAATATAGGCTTGGAATAAACATCAATTAACACGGCATTTGCGCCAAATTTTGAAATGGTGTGCATTCCTTGTTTTCCTGGCGGCGGTTGAATTTCGCAACAAAACTCTTCTTGAAACGATGTGGGGCTAAGAGTTTTGATTCGATTAACCATAATGGATTTCCCATATCTACCAGCGCAGTTTTGTGAAGGTCGATAAATTATATCGTTTATAATAAACGGCGTTCCTGCTGGTCGACTTGATCTAATATCACATTTTACTGGATTAAGTGCATGTTGTTGCCATGCACCTGTTAGTGTTTTAGAGTACCAAATGAAAAGATGAGAGTTATCTCCAATTTCTTTATGGGTACAAAATAACCACCAATAATCCTTACTATGCATGATTGTTATATCAACTGCGGGGAAATCATGTATCAAAACAGCTTTTTGATACCATTTTCCAGTGGGTGTTCGCTTCCAGAGTGATACTTGGTTCGATGCGGAAGATTCCGGAATGCAATAAAGCGCCCCATTTTCACAGATAAGATAAGGATAAGATAAATGTCCTGGAGTTTCCAAGATATTATCTTCTCCTTGAAATTCCCTTCCATTATCCCATTTTAAATAGGAGATTTTTCCTTCTTCTTGTATTTGATCAAATTTTTCAAATAATATTATTCCTGCCCCCTCTTCATAAGGATATACTCCAAAAGGATCTGCCATAAAATATTTTTTTAGGTCAGAATTCACATATTTTATTAAATTTTCATCTATTGATGTTGTTTGAACAAAAGATTCAATGGTTTTTTCAACAACACCAATTCGCCAACTCATCATTGTAATTTTAGGATGTGTTACCAACCAGGAATAAATACGGCTGCTTACATGAAAAAAATATTTTAACATGTCGACATTACTGGGTTTCTTTTTTATAGCTACTTTTTTTTCTTGAGCTGGATAATCGCGAACAATATCTTTATTAGAATGAATTAATTCTTGGCAAACTCGTTTTGGGAAATATGTAGTACTTAAGAGTATTGTATCCAGGTTAGTTCTGTAAGTCCCTTTACAACTAAAATGACTACAAAATAATTCTCCTCTATGCAGGATGTAGCCTCTATCCTGGTGTTCAGTCAAACGTTGTAATGTAACAGTAATGCAATCTTTCTTATCAAACGTTTCCCAAAATGCCGGAGGTAAGTCTCCATGATATTCAGGATCTCCATAATGAAATCGCCAAACCCCGAATTTTGCGGCATTCAAAAAATCACCTTTTAAAATGCTGTCTTCAAAATGTAATATAAAGTCTAACTCTCTGATCTTAAGATCTTTTAAATCTTCATCATCACAATAAATAGTATCTGCCCTACGATTAATACTGTGAAATCTAATTTTTTTTATTTCAGTATTTTGCAATGTACTACTCATATCTGTACGAACCATAGCTTTTAATTTAGGTAAGACTAGATACTTATAGAACAACATCCAGAATAAAAATCGAGAATTTTTTAAAAGATAACGCCACTTACTAAGCCTCTTTTTTTTATATTGCGGAACGATGATAAGTGCAAGTTCAGCATACTGAGAATCAAGCAGCTGAGTTAAACAATTCGCTTGCCACATTGGAAAAATTGTTGGGCTTGTACTAATTACTGCAAATTTAAAACAACCATATTCTTTGGGTATCATTAATTTATTTTCAGAAATTAGTAATTTATAAGATATAATAGTCTAGAAAAAACAGGATCACCACAGACAAAAATACCCAAGGCAGCAATAGCAAAGGAATTGATGACTTTTACTGTAATATTAGTACTACAGTTTAATGGACTACCTTTATACCAACGATATGCAATAGTTGCTTTATTGTACCTTTCGAGTGCCTCAAACCTTCATAAGGAGCTGATTCGCTCACCGCAAATTTCCTCCGTTGCTTGGCCCTGAATCGCCTATCATCGCTAAAAAACCAGTCCATCGCTAATCCGACATCCCGGCATGTCCGCGGGGTAACATATGTGATCAAGCGACAGTGCTTGCCACGGAGAAATTCACTTAATTATGGAGACATGTTTCACCAAGATGAGACTCTTTGGATTTAGTAAACAAGTTCGACCATTCCTCTACCGTCTTTTCAACCATTTCCGTAAAATCAGTATCATCATGCGGTTTGAAAAAATCGCGTGCACGTCCATAAACGGAATTGGTTGCCTCAGCACGGCTTTCATCTGATTCAGGCCTGTCTAATATAATTTGGAATATCTTTTCAAACCGCTCAATATTATCTTTTCCAGATGTAGGGCTTAGCATTAAGTCGAAAATTTGTTTTATTCCATCAGGAATGGTTACCGGCTCAGAAAAATATTTTATTGGTACTGTCTCAGAAAAGAATTTTACAGACCAACGCCCGTTTAATTCTCCTACTGGGACTGGGGTAAATAGACTTTTTTCATTGATTAATAGATGTAACGAGTCGTAAAGTCGATTACAATTTGTTTTACCTAATTGGCGAGCAACCAAACGACAGAGCAATGTATTTTTGGGGAGTACATATTCTTTTACCTTTTTAGAGCCGCCAATAAAAATATTTTTTACTTCGTTATCCGTTGCAACCCGATCATCGTCTTTAAGTGCTCGCTCGTTATCCAACCGTTTTTTAATTTCTGTAGCAATATCCTCGGGTAAGTACCAGTCTGGGGTCTTGATGCCTTCAGAACCTGGCGCATTCTGTCCTGCATGTTCATGATGATGACGACTCATATACAGATCAGCTACTAAGGAGACAAAACGAATGCGATTCTTTTTATCATAGAGCTCATCAAATACAGGCCAACATCCATAGAGTTCTTTATAAAGAATCATCGCATCAGTATGAATAAGCTCTATGGCTTTTCTATCCTTGCCACTAACGCACGATCCATAAGAATGCCCTCCAATGCTCAAAATAATTAACTGCTCCAGAGAGCTCAAAAATAATTCCCTGCCTGCATAATCAAAAATAGTTGCGGTCCCTGTAGCTGACTCTAAGACACTTTTATATTCCTCCAAAAGAGTCTTTAGGCCTGGAGTCGAAGAAACATATTTCTCCGCTACAGCCAATAAATTCAAACTGTCTTTATCATTTGACTGCGTATAATAGAGTCGTTTTGCTAAATTATAGGGATGATTATTCTGGAGAATCGTTTGTGTCGCTGCGCGTCGTTCTACCGCTGCCCGCGCTAATTTATACAGCTCTAAATCTGGAGGTAATGTGGGCAAATAGTCGGTAATCCAAGTCGGCACATAATCGGCTGCATGAATTGGACTAATCAGCGTTTGTAATATTGCAAGTTGATCCGGTTGTGCATTTTCCATCACTTTAGCCAGATTCGAATCGATATGGCGTTGTTGCACCGCTCCAGGCCATGTTAATCCATCTCGAGTTGCAACGTGACTGGAGCGATATCGCTTCTTTGACAGTTCACGAAATTTTCCATCTTGACTCACTGCTAATAAACTATGAACAGCATAATTTGCAGGCAGAGGCAGCGTTCGATGACGACTGGATAAATAAGTAACTGCATCTTCGACTCGTTTGCATCCTTTCAGCACATGTTCCAGGAAAAACTGTTGATGCTCGGACAATACCCAATACCATTGTGGAATACTTGAAATGCCTCCCACCGTAGAGGAGCATTCCTTCTTAAAACTTTCTGAGAAAATTAGCTTCTTAAACTTGCTTAAGTTGTATTCCAAGTTCGATGGGTCTAATGCCAAGACACGGATCATTTCTTGCAAATGCGGGCCCAACTCATTAAACCAGGCAGGAAGTGGTAACGAGTTCGTAGCAATTTGTTTTAGATCAACATTAAAATTAATTGCTCTTTTTTTTATTAATGCCCATTCGATTAAAAAACTATTAAAGTCCTGAACGACTTCAATATAGCTGCCAATTGATCGATTCAGATTACAAAAATAGGCTTGCTGATACTCTTCAAGTTTACAAACCCAGGATGGAGTTTTGGGATATTTGCTCGCCTTAATTTGTTTTAATTCATTTATAAATTGTTCATAGTAAGGAGGAAGCGATTCGTCGATCTGGAGAATGTAATCGTCATCATTCAACTTCATGGGCGTTAATGTTGCCAGATCGTAGCGACCTTGACGCATTAATTCATATTGTTCTGCTTCATTCAATAACTCAATTGCTTCTTTAATGGAAGTACCCCACCCCAAAGCAATCAATTCAATTAATTTCGCAGTGTATTTTTCTAATTCCTTATGCAATTCATCCATTGAGCCTTTTGCATGCAAAGCATCTTCTTCGCATTCGTTCACATACTCTTCTAAGGTGCTTTTGAGCAAAAAACGGCTTTGCGGCGCTAATGGATAAGCATCAAGAAGAAAGGAGAACGCCTTATGGAGACTATTAACCCGACGTACGAAACTGCGGTGATTATCAGGCTTCTTGTGGTAAGTTTCTAGAATATAGCCAGGAAAGCGAATTGCTAAGGCTTCGAGTAATTCAGCTGATAATTCGGTACCATGCGGTACACGTAAAATAATTCCTTTTCCCATCGATTAATTTCCTTAACGACTTACCTCGGTTTAAAAAACTCCCTTAGGATTATTCAAAAAGAGGTTATATTAGTCCTAATCTCTTCGTTATTATTGTATAAATAATTCCATGAAACAATTACAATAATCACTTAATTTGATAAAAATAATAAAAAGGAGTTTGTTAATGAGCTACATTGTACAACATTATATTGGTGGACAATTAATCAATGAAACGAATACGACTACCCATCCTATTTATAATCCAGCATTAGGGGAAGTAATCGGCCAAGTTCATTTTGCATCCAAATCACTGTGCGATAAAACGATCGCTACTGCCAAAGAAGCTGGAGCAGAATGGGCACAAACTCCTGCAATAAAAAGAGCACGAATTCTTTTTAAATTCCGCGATTTATTAGAAAAAAATCAATTGGATCTGGCACGGATCGTCACTCGTGAACATGGCAAGACTTTGGATGATGCAAAAGGTTCTGTAGCACGTGCTATAGAAGTAGTTGAATTACATTGCGGCCTAGTCAATCAACTCAAAGGAGATTTCTCAGCAGATGTAACCAATGGCATTGATTGCCATACATTACGCCAACCAATAGGTGTTTGTGCTGGTGTCTCTCCTTTTAATTTCCCTGTTATGGTTCCGGTTTGGATGATGATTCCGGCAATTGCATGTGGCAACACCTTCATCTTGAAGCCTTCCGAACAGGACCCTTCCGCTCCAGTTCGTCTCCTTGAATTATTAAGTGATGCAGGATTGCCTGCTGGCGTTGCCAATTGCTTGCATGGCGATAAAACTACAGTAGATCATTTACTGGCTCATCCAGACATCGCCGCCTTTACTGCTGTAGCATCAACACCAGTTGCGCAATATATTTATACTACAGCAACAGCTCATGGAAAACGGGCCCATACATTTGGTGGTGCTAAAAACCATTGCATCGTGATGCCTGATGCCGATCTCAATCAAGCCGCTTCTGCAATTGTGGGCGCAGCCTACGGTTCCGCAGGTGAGCGATGCATGGCGATATCTGTTGTTGTGACTGTAGGGGATCACACCGCTGATGCCTTAATTGAAAAAATGACACCGCAAATTAAAGCAACGCGGATCAATGCGGGTGATGTACCTGGTACAGATATGGGGCCATTGATTAGTGGGGCACATCGAGAGAAAGTACTCGCAGCCGTCGATAAAGGGATAAACGAAGGTGCCAAATTAATTATCGATGGTAGAACATTTAAACATCCTGAACATCCACAAGGTTTCTTCATGGGACCGTGCCTGTTTGATCATGTTCATGAAAATATGTCCATTTATCAAAATGAAATTTTTGGGCCAGTTCTCGTAATTGTTCGAGCCAATAATTTTGAAGAAGCACTCGCTTTGGTGAATAGAAATCAATATGGCAATGGAACAGCAATTTTCACGCGCGATGGATTTAGTGCGCGTGAATACAGTCAACGCGTACAAGTTGGAATGGTAGGAATTAACATTCCTATTCCTGTTCCTATTGCCAATCATCCATTTGGCGGCTGGAAACATTCTTCTTTTGGTGACACCAACATGCACGGGCAAGAAAGCGTCAATTTTTATACTCGACGCAAAACAGTCACCAGCAAATGGCCTGTTAGTGAAATCAAAGAAAGTGCTTTTATCATGCCAACGCATGATTAAAAATAGAATAATTAATGTAGCCTGGGTAAAAGCGAAGCCATAATTCCCACTACCGTTAAATAAGCTGTCATTCCCGCTAAATAAGCTGTCATTCCCGCGGAGGCGGGAATCCATGCCTATTTTAGGGATAGATTCCCGCCTTCGCGGGAATGACATAAGTTTTAAATGGCGAGGGTCTTAACCTCAGGCTAAATTTTGCATACACAGGACTTACGAAAAACCCCAAATTCGAGGCAAAAAATGTTTTTAATGAGGGAGTTTTGATAGATTAAATGACTGAAGTAAAAACATTTTTTAACGAAGAGATTGGGGGTTTTCGTAAGTCTTGATACATGGAGAACTCAATGGCAAAAATAGGATTTGTGGGACTGGGGCATATGGGATTACCCATGGCAATTAATCTTGTTAAAGCGGGGCATCAAGTCACGGGATATGACTTACAACAAACTGCCTTGCAACACTTTTCCCAATCTGGTGGTCTTATCGCACAAAATGCTCAAGAAATTGCTAAAGAAAAAGATGTATTGATTACTATGCTGCAAAATGGACAACAAGTATTGAACGTGTGTCATGGCAGTAATGGATTGTTCCAAGCGGCAAAAAAAGGAGCTTTATTTATCGATTGCTCCACCATTGATGTCAACAGTTCGCGTGAGCTGCATCATCTGGCCAAACAACACCACCTCCAGGTTGTTGATGCACCGGTATCTGGTGGCGTTGCCGGAGCAGGAGCGGCCACATTAACGTTCATGGTTGGCGGCGAAGAACCAGCGTTCCATGAGGCGCAACCTATTTTAGCCGCTATGGGACAAAAAATAATTCATACTGGCAGCGCAGGAAGCGGACAAGCAGCAAAAATATGTAATAACATGATCCTGGGGATCTCCATGATTGCCATCTCAGAAGCGTTTGTCCTTGCAGAACAACTGCAATTGTCTCCTCAAAAACTTTTTGAAGTAGTGACTAACGCATCCGGACAATGCTGGGCAATGAGCAAATATGCACCTGTTCCCGGAGTATTGGAAAACGTCCCTGCAAACAACGAGTACCAACCTGGATTTGCTGCGGCCATGATGCTTAAGGATCTGTTACTCAGCCAAGATTCAGCTCAGTCGGTCAATGTAAATACTCCTTTGGGAGCTAAAGCAGCTACTCTTTATCAGCACTTTATTGACCAGGGCCAGGGCGATTTAGATTTTTCTGCAATTATTAAACTAATTTCCCAAGGCACAGAGGTATAACATGCATTCTCATTTGCGCAACCCCAAATTAACGCCAACAGAAGATTCAATAAGCGAGTTTTGGTCTGAAGTAGCCCAACAGACGGTTGATTGGCTTCAACCTTGGGATACAGTACTCACCGGCGGGTTAAAACATGGTGATGTAACGTGGTTCAAAGGTGGAAAATTAAATGTCAGTAGTAACTGTTTAGACAGACACTTACCCCACAAAGCAAATCAACCAGCAATTATCTGGGAAGGAGATGATCCAAGTCAGCATAAAATACTGACCTTTGCTGAATTACATGCCGAAGTGTGTCGGATGAGTAATGTACTCAAACAGTTAAAAGTGAACAAAGGAGATAAAGTTGCCATCTATCTACCGATGATTCCTGAGGCAGCAATTGCCATGCTGGCATGCACACGTATTGGCGCCATACATACGGTAATTTTTGCTGGATTTTCAGCCCATGCATTAAGACAACGCCTACTTGCTTCTGAATGTGCCTGCCTAATCACTGCAAACCATTTTAATCGGGGTGGTAAGTTGGTTGGCTTAAAGGAACAAGTTGACGAGGCATGCAGTGATTTATCATTAAAAAGGCTGATCATCAAAACGAGTGATGATCTTGTTGCTATTGATAAAGATAAGGATTATTGGTGGCATGAGCTCAAAGAACAAGTGAGCGCACACTGTGATCCGGAACCTATGGATGCAGAAGATCCGTTATTTATATTGTACACATCAGGAAGTACTGGCCAGCCCAAGGGAGTAGTTCACACCACTGGAGGTTATTTAGTACAAACAGCATATACACATCAATTAATTTTCAATTGTCAACAGGATGAAGTATTTTGGTGTACCGCAGATATAGGATGGGTTACGGGGCATAGTTATGTAGTATATGGTCCTCTTTGTAATGGAATTACAACCCTAATTTATGAAGGAATTCCTACCTGGCCTGATTTCTCTCGGAATTGGCAAATCGTTGACAAGCATCAGGTGAACGTATTTTATACAGCCCCCACCGCCATCCGTGCGTTAATGCGTGCCGGCGATGAATGGTTGGCTTCCAGCTCACGAAGTTCCTTACGCTTGCTTGGCTCTGTTGGGGAGCCCATTAACCCCGAAGCATGGCAATGGTATTATCAAAAAGTAGGTCAAGCCAGATGTCCAATTGTGGATACTTGGTGGCAAACCGAAACTGGTGCGGTGATGATTAGTCCCAGAGCTGATGATTCAATTAATAAACCAGGTTCGGCACGCCAACCTATACCAGGCATTATTCCTGTATTACTCAATGAAAATGGCCACGAAATAACCGGAGCAGGTGAAGGGTTTTTAACAATAAAATATCCCTGGCCTTCTATGGCGCGAACCATCGCGGGCGATCACCAACGTTATTGTATGACGTATTTACATCATGGTTATTACATTACGGGAGATGGTGCGAGACGAGATGAGGATGGTGATTATTGGATTACGGGTCGGGTCGATGATGTCATCAATGTTTCAGGGCATCGCTTGGGTACAGCAGAAATCGAAAGTGCGCTTGTGAGTCATCCCGCTGTCGCTGAAGCAGCAGTAGTAGGCATCCCCCATGATCTTAAAGGCCAGGGTATTTATGCCTATGTTGTTTTAAAACAAGATATAACGGCAGATGACTCCTTAAAAGCTCAATTAATCCTACAGGTGAATAAGGAAATAAGCCCTATTGCAAAACCAGATGTAATCCATATCGTTAATGATTTACCCAAAACACGTTCGGGTAAAATCATGCGCCGTATTTTGCGTAAAATTGCAGGAAAAGAAATACAAAGCCTGGACGAATTAGGGGATATATCCACTTTAGCAAATCCACAAATCGTGGAAAAATTATGGAGGGAATCGAGTCAATTCTAATGAATTCATTTCTTTATTAAACGCAGCCTTGGTGAAGGCACAGCCGTAAGCCAAGGACTCAGCAGCTCAAACCTGGGATTACGGCTGATGCCTTCATCCAGGCTACGTTCTTTCGCGCTCAAAATTTGTGAATTTTTGATCAATTTGTTAAGTAAATGAAAAAAATGTATTGCTTTAAACTCAAAATACGCTTAAAATTAGTGACGTTTTAGCTATAGGTCAGATCCCCTAAAATGCAAGAAATCCCCGATTATTTTGATTTTTCGCAGCTGTCCTTGGAGGAAATAACTAATTTACTCCAACGTTTTAGCGTGCGCCTAACTCCTGATGAAGCCCTCACCATTCAAAATTCCCTATTAAAACGACCACCAACTTATGCAGAATGTATCTTATGGTCTATTCAGGGTTCCGAACATTGTTCCTATAAAAGCAGCCGCAAACACCTTAACCAGTTCTCAACGAAAGCCCCCCACGTCATTCTAGGTCCCAAAGAGGATGCCGGAATTGTTGCTGTAGCGATGGACAAACAAAGCAGACGTTATGGCATCGTGGTAAGTCATGAATCGCATAATCACCCTTCACAACTTGTACCATTTGAAGGTGCTGCAACAGGGGTGGGTGGGAATGTGCGCGACGTCTGCTGCATGGGAGCGGAAGTAATTGCAGTGGCTGATAGTTTGCGTTTCGGCGATATTGATCGCCCAAAAACAAAATGGATACATCACGGAGTAGTTCAGGGAATTGCGGGTTATGCGAATCCTCTTGGTATCGCAAATTTGGGTGGTGATACCTATTACGATGAAGCCTACAATGAAAATTGTCTGGTTACTGTAGTTACTTTAGGTGTAGTCAGGGAAGATCAAATAATCCATTCCTATGCTCCAGCCAATGCAGATGGCTATCAATTTATATTGGTTGGTAAGCCCACAGATAATAGCGGCTTTGGCGGCGCGGCATTTGCTTCAGCAACATTGAGTGAAGAACAACAAGAGCAAAATAAGGGAGCAGTCCAGGAACCTAATGCGTTCTTACAACGACATATTCTTAAAGCCAATTACGCCATGTTTGAATTCTTGCGCGAAAACAATCTCATTGATCGCGTTGGCTTCAAAGATTTAGGGGCAGGAGGAATTGCTTGTGCCAGCGTTGAATTGGCAGAAGCCAGTGGCTATGGAGCAGAAATCAACCTTGATCTTGTACCAACCAGCATGAATAATTTACTACCCGCGGTGGTCCTTTGTTCAGAAACACAGGAACGCTTTATGTGGGTTGTTCCTCAAGAACTGGTTGATACCTTCTTAAAACATTATAACGAACGGTTTGCCCTGCCAGAAATCTGCGATGGTGCACAAGCAACTGTGGTGGGAACAATTAGAACCGATGGCTTATACGTTGTGAAGGCCCAAGGAAAAGAAATTGTCTCCGCTCGCGCAGAAGACATTACCAAGGGGATTCTTTATGATCGCCCTTACAGTGCGAAACAAAACATTCATAGCGAACCAGAGCACATTGCAGTGGGCGATTTCAATGAACAATTATTGAATTTACTTGCTCATGAAAACATTGCTTCCCGTGCTCCAATTTATGAAAGTTATGACAAACAAGTTCAAGGTCGTTCGGTCGTTGAACCAGGATGGGCTGATGCCGGAGTAATTGCGCCATTTAATGAAGATAAATATCCGCTAGAAATTCAGTATACTGGTGTCGCCTTATCCGTCGATCATAATCCGCGTTATAACAAAATTGATGCGTATTGGGGTGCAGTTAATGCCGTTGTCGAATCAGTACGTAACATCGTTGCCGTAGGCGCCTGGCCCCTTGCTTTAACTGATTGTCTGTGTTTTGGTAATCCTGAAAATCCAGAACAAATGGGCGAGTTTGTTGATGCAGTACGCGGCATAGTCGATGCATGCTCCGCGGTAAAAATGTTTACTGATCGCAATGTGACCCTACCCATTATATCGGGTAATGTGTCGCTCTATAATGAGTCAGCTCAAGGTGCAATTCCACCGAGTCCGATTATCAGTTGTATCGGTTCAATCAACGATTATTCCAAAACCATAACCTATGACTTCAAGCAGCCTAATTCGGTTCTTTTAATGATTGGTGAACGCAAAAATGAATGTGGGGGTAGTGTGTATTACCAATTACACAACCAACTAGGCAGTCAACTACCTAAACCCAATCTTGCTACATTTGCTGATGAAATCAGCGCCATACATGCAGCCATGCAAGCCGGTCTGGTGTTATCAGCACATGATATCTCTGAAGGTGGTATTGCCGTTGCTCTAGCAGAAATGAGTTTTAAAAATGAAATTGGGGTGAATGTTTTTATTCCTGGTGATTTACCCAATGATAAAAAGCTGTTTGCGGAAAGCGGTGGATTTATCCTCGAAGTCCCGCTGGAAAAATTAAGCGCACTAGAACAAATATTCCGGAATTATTCTCTAGCATTTCAGCCCATAGGTGAAACAACAGCAACCCCAACCCTGGTAATCAATTCGGTTATCAATCTATCAATCAGTGCAGCCAAAACTGCCTGGGAAAATGGTTTAGTTGAGAGGCTCATATAATGTCAATTATTGATTACAAAGCTGCAGGTGTAGATATAGAAGCAGGTAATGAAGCAGTTCGTAGTATTAAAAAAGCGGTAGAAAGTACCTTTTCACCGCGAGTTCTTACCGGGATCGGCAGCTTTGGCGCCATGTATGATCTTAAAAACCTGCTGCAAGATTATGAGCATCCTGTTCTCGTGCAAAGTATTGATGGCGTAGGCACCAAAATGATGGTTGCGAAAATGATGCAAAAATTCGATACCATCGGGATTGATTTAGTCAGTGCAACGACGAATGACATTATTGTTTTGGGAGCAAAACCGCTTACCCTCCTTGATTATATTGCAAACGACAAATTAAAACCCGAAATTATCGAACAAATCATTAACGGCATGGTCAAAGCCTGCAAAGAAAACAACATTTCTTTAGTTGGCGGTGAAACCGCCGAGATGCCAGGTACATACTTGCCAGGCGAGCTGGATTTAGTTGGTGTCATTACGGGTGTGGTCGAAAAAAATAAAGCGATTGAAGGCAAAACGATCTGTGAAGGGGATCTCGTCGTGACTTTTCCTTCAAGTGGTTTGCATACTAATGGTTATTCATTAGCAAGAAAGCTGCTTTTTGACGTTGCTGGTTATAAAGTAGAATCTCAATTTCCAGAGTTCTCACAGAGCATTGGTGAAGAACTCTTAACACCGCATCTGAATTATACTAGACCGATTTTAAGTATTTTGGAAAAAAACATACCTGTTAAAGGAATGGCACACATCACGGGTGGAGGATTACTGGAAAATATTCCCCGTATTTTACCCAAACAATGCGGTGTCGAAATTCATAAAAAAGAGATTCCTGAACTAGCTATATTTAATCTATTGCGCAAGTTAGGAAATCTAGATGATGAACACATGTATCGTACTTTTAATATGGGTGCAGGTTTAGTTCTTTTTATCGCACCAGATACATTATCGGCTATTCGCGAAGTACTCCGCGATTTTCCTTCCTTCCCTCTTTATGAAATCGGACGCGTAGTAAAAGGAGATCAAAAGGTGAGGCTGTTATGATACGTATTGGCTTAATTCAATTCCCAGGCTCCAATTGTGAACGCGAAACTGCACTCGCTGTAAAACGGGTCGGAATGGAACCTGTTGAGTTTTTGTGGAATGAACCTTTAGAAAAACTACGTACTCTCGATGGTTATATCCTTATCGGCGGTTTTTCCTATGAAGATCGCTCTCGTGCAGGAATCATCGCCGCACTTGATCCCGTGATTGGGGAAATCAAAGCCCAAAGCGAACAAGGAAAGCCCATATTAGGAATCTGCAATGGCGCACAAATACTCGTTGAATCAGGTTTGGTGCCGGACTTAAATCATCATGAAATCAGTATGGCGCTCACAGAAAATAAGCGTATTGCCCATGGAAAAATAGTTGGAACAGGTTTTTATAATGCCTGGGTGCATATGCGCTTGGCGGATAATCATCAACATAATGCGTTTACTCGCCATCTTACAACTAAAGATTTTATTCATCTGCCTATAGCTCACGCCCAGGGACGTTTTCTTATGCCAGACTCCTTGTTGAAGGAGATAGAGCAACACGGTTTAAATTTATTTCAATATTGTGATGCCGAAGGCCATATCATTGATAATTTCCCAATTAATCCAAATGGCTCTGCGGGCAATATTGCGGCAATTACCAACCATGCTGGCAATGTCATGGCCATGATGCCACATCCTGAACGCACGAAAAATGGTGATCCGATTTTTGCTTCAATGCGTGATTACATAAAAGAACGTAATTTTGGCCTGGGTGAAGATAAAGCAGCTCCGCAGAACCTACGCTCCGCGGCTTGTCCACGTCCAGAATGGGATCCCTCGAACACGTTGCCGGACGAAATGGCGGTCAACCTCAAACACTTCAGCAAAACTCCAAGTAACCATATCAGCCTTGTTAAACTGATTATCACCGATAACCAAGCCTTGACCGTACAAAAAACGTTAAGACGCTTAGGTTTTCCAGTAACCGTACATCGTTTTGAACACTGGGAAGTTGAGTGTGACTCGGCAGAGAGTTTCGCTCAACTCAAAAAAACTGGCCTTTTATATTCTGATCGCAAAGAACGAGAAGTTTCTTTAAACGAACTGGACGCTCCAAATACCTTGGCTTATCTTGTTCGCGCAAAAGAAGACTTGAAGGGACAGCAAACATTACAAACTCTTAATACCCATTACGCAGTGCCTAAAATCAATAAAATAAATCATGGTGTTCTATGGCAATTTACCAGCGATGAAACCAATGTATCTGCATTAATAGACCATATTTTATTAACTCATATTATCGGGAACCCTTATGCTCATGAATGCTACCGCTACGACCACTCATTATGACAATGAAATTCGAGAAGCCTTAGCTTTTTGCTTGGACCAAACAAATTTGCCTGTGGGCAAAAAATATCAAGGAAAAGTAAGGGACTCATATGATTTGGGTGATTCCATCATGCTGGTTACAACAGATAGACTCACCGCATTTGATAGACATCTTGCATTGATTCCCTATAAAGGTGCCGTACTTAATTTAACCAGTGCATGGTGGTTTGAACAAACCAAACATCTTGTCCCTAACCACATCATTGCAGTTCCTGATCCGAATGTCGTTATTGCCAAAAAATGCACCGTTTTTCCGATTGAGTTTGTAGTAAGAGGGTATATTAGTGGTACAACCAGCACTTCTTTATGGACTCAGTATCAAAATGGGACCCGTGAGTATTGCGGAATTACTTTTCCTGAAGGATTAAGAAAAAATCAAAAACTGGAACAACCTGTTTTAACCCCCACGACTAAAGAAAAAATTCATGACCGCCCTATCTCTCCAGCAGAAATTATTGCGGACGGATGGATGACTGAAGAAGACTGGTTAGAAGCCAGTGCATTAGCACTTAAACTCTACCAACGTGGTACTGAAATTGCTAAAGATCATGGTTTGATTTTAGTAGATACTAAATATGAGTTCGGTCGCGATGCGGATGGGAACATTATAGTAGTGGATGAAATCCATACTCCTGATTCAAGCCGCTATTGGCTTGCCGAAAGCTATGAAAAACGCATTGCTGAGGGCCTAGAACCAGAAAATATTGATAAGGAATTCTTGCGGCTATGGTTTGCAAAAAATTCAGATCCTTATCACGATGAGCAACTTCCTCAAGCACCACAAGAATTAATTGAAGAACTTTCCTCACGATATATTCAATTGTATGAACGTATCACAGGAACAAAATTCAGTTTTGCAGAACATAAAGAACCTGTAGAGCAACGGATCATGCGCCATGTCGCAAGTTATTTAAGGTAGAGTAAGGAATGTGCGGGATAGTAGGTATTTACAGTCATGAACCAGTAGCCTCCGAATTGTATGAGAGTCTCATCCATTTACAACATCGTGGACAAGATGCTGCGGGCATACTCACTTGTGATCAGCGTTTCTATACGAAACATGGATTAGGTTTGGTGCGGGAAATTTTTACATCCGATAACGTTTCCGCATTAGAAGGTAACATCGGCATTGGTCACGTACGCTATCCTACTGCCGGTGGCTATACGGCAACAGATGTCCAGCCATTATGGATTGGAAGTCCGCGCGGCATCGCGCTTGCCCACAATGGCAACCTGTCCAATTACCAAGAACTGGCGGATGAGATTCGTTTAAAACAACATCGTCATCTTAATACTTCTCTTGATTCTGAAGCACTATTGCTCATGCTTGCAGATAATCTGGCCAGTAATGCGTCCAGTAATGAAGAAAATACGGATAGCTTTTTCGAACTGCTGACTCAAGCCGTCTCGCATATTTTTGAACGAATTGAAGGGGCCTATTCGATTGTATCTGTGATTATTGGCAAGGGTCTTGTTGCCTTCCGCGACCCTCATGGTATCCGCCCACTGGTTTGGGGAACCCGTGAAAATCCCGATGGAACGGTTGATACTATTTTTGCATCAGAAACTACTCCTTTTTATGCATTGGGCTTCGAACCTCGCGGAGATATTTTACCCGGTGAAGTAGCCTTTGTGGATCTTAATGGAACCCTGCACCGCCGTATTCTAAAAACAGAAGAATTCAGGCCTTGTGTGTTTGAGTATGTTTATTTTGCACGCCCGGATGCAACCCTCAATAACGTCAGTGTATACCGCGCTCGTTTACGTATGGGACAAAATCTAGCCCATCAATGGAAACAAAAGTACCCTGAACTCATACCGGATATTGTTATTCCTGCTCCGTTTACTGCCAATACTGCCGCCCTATCATTTGCCCATGAATTAGGGGTAAGATACTCCGAAGGCTTATATAAGAATCCTTTTATAGGTCGTACCTTCATCATGCCCAATCAAAAGGCACGAAGTCGAAATATCCGTTACAAACTAACCCCGCAGCAAACTGAAATTAAAAATAAAATTGTGATGATTATCGACGACAGCATTGTCCGGGGAACAACCTCTCGTGAAATTGTCAAAATGGTAAGAGAGTCTGGCGCAAAGAACATCTATTTCGCCTCCACATCGCCCCCACTTAAAAATCCCTGTTTTAGTGGGATTGATATTCCTTCACGCACAGAATTGATTGCTGCCAATAAAACTGAAGATGAGATTGCCAATTATCTTGGTGTTGATGTTTTACTCTATCAATCAAATGAAGATTTGATTGAAGCAGTAACACGTCGGGGAGAACATCACATCAAAAAACCATGTATGGCGTGTATGGATGGCGATTATTTTTGTAAAAAACTGACTGCTGAAAAAATGAAGCAGCTCGAGCTACAACGTGAAACAAGCAGACTTACTGCCCCCAAAAAATAGAGGATACTCGCGAATGAACATTCTTGTTATCGGCTCTGGCGCACGAGAGCATGCATTAATTAAAGCCTTACATCGTTCGCCACACAAAACGTCATTGTTTTGCTACGGCACAGCAATTAATCCAGGTATCCATCAATTAACGAATCAATATTGCGCAGGTGATATCACTGATTGCGCCGCAGTAGTGTCTATGGCAAAGCTCTGGGGAGTGGAATTAGTAATTATTGGTCCAGAAGCACCGCTTGAACACGGAATGGCGGATGCCTTTTGGCAAGCAGGAATCCCGACCATCGGTCCGAAAAAAATATTGGCACAAATTGAAACCTCTAAAGAGTTCGCACGTGATCTCATGCACAAATATCACATTGCGGGTTTGCCACGTTATAAAAAATTTACAACCCTCAATCATGTTGACGCTTTTCTCAATGAACTCGGGGAAGGCAATTACGTCATTAAAGCAAACGGCTTAATGGGTGGAAAAGGGGTCAAAGTTGCTGGAGATCATCTGCATTCAATCACTGAGGCTTTGGAGTTTTGTCAGGAGATTTTTGATAAAAAGCAGACCATCCTTATTGAGGAAAAACTGATTGGCCAAGAGTTTTCATTCATGTGTTTCGCTGATGGCAAAAAGCTTATTCCTATGCCTTTGGTCCAAGACCATAAACGTGCTTATAACGGCGATAAAGGACCCAATACTGGTGGTATGGGAAGTTATTCCGATACCGATCATCGGCTACCCTTTTTAACCCCAAATGATGTTCAGGAAGCCTTAGCAATCAATAATGCAGTATTTCAGGCCTTATCTACTGAATGTGGCGAACCCTATATTGGTATTTTATATGG
Source organism: Legionella qingyii (assembly GCF_003990155.1). Taxonomy (NCBI): domain Bacteria; kingdom Pseudomonadati; phylum Pseudomonadota; class Gammaproteobacteria; order Legionellales; family Legionellaceae; genus Legionella; species Legionella qingyii. The sequence continues at coordinate 43,356 of NZ_RZGX01000015.1, read as the reverse complement.
CAGTTTCATTGCGACTAAAAATGGAATTTATGTGATCGAATTTAATGCCCGTTTTGGCGATCCTGAAGCATTAAATGTATTATCGATCTTGGAATCTGACTTTGTTGCACTATGTCAAGCCATGGTGAATGGCAATCTTACTGAAGACAACGTTAAATTTTCAAAGCAGGCCACCGTCTGTAAATATGCCGTCCCTGAAGGTTATCCTGATGCACCAAAGAAAAACTTTGTCGTAGATTTTTCCAAGGTTGCACATCAAGATCATTTATACCTTTCTTCAGTAAATCAGGTCGATGATCAAATCGTTGCTGAAGGCTCGCGCACTGCGGCTTATGTAGGCATCGCTGATACGATTTTTGCTGCAGAGCAACGCGCTGAGAACGAAATTTCATTAATTGAAGGTCCTTTATTTCATCGCCAGGATATAGGTACCAAACAATTAATTCAACAACGCATTGACCATATGCAAAGGATACGCGCATTATGATTCGCATCGCCGTACTCGGTTCAACTCGAGGCACTAATCTTAATGCACTTGTTGCTGGAATAAAGCATCAACGTCTATCGGCATCAATCGAACTGGTTCTGAGCAACAAACAAGATGCTCCCATTTTGGAAAAAGCAGCGAACTTTGGAATTCAATCAATGTTTGCCAATCCTCAAGGCCTAAGCCGCATGGAGTTTGATGCTTATCTTTCTGGAATCCTCAAACAACATCAAATAGAGCTTGTTGTTTTAATTGGTTATATGCGTATTTTATCAGCTGAATTCGTATCCGACTGGGAAAATAAAATAATCAATATTCACCCTTCATTATTACCCGCTCATGCTGGGTTGATGAATCTCGATGTACATCAAGCTGTCTTAGATGCCGCCGAGGTTGAAACCGGTTGTACGGTACACTTCGTTACCGAACAAGTGGATGCAGGACCGATTATTTTGCAAAAGAAATGTCCTGTGTTGGCAGGCGATACCCCAGAACGTTTAAAAGCCAGGGTGCAAGAACTCGAAGGATTAGCTTTGGTTGAAGCAATACAGATTATTGCAACCTCCCTTTCACTGCACTCAAGCTCCGAATACTGAACAAGATAAATAATTAACGAGGGAATTATGTCAAATATACTTGTATCAATACTCATGGGTTCAAAATCTGATTGGACCATCATGGAAGAAACCAGCCGAACTCTGGAACAATTTAACATTCCTCACGAAGTCCGGGCCTTGTCGGCGCATCGCACCCCCGATGCATTATTTGAGTATCTCAAATCAGCAGAACAACGTGGCGTTGAAATTTTTATCGCCGCAGCTGGCGGTGCAGCTCATTTGCCTGGAGTTGTAGCGGCTAAAACTATAGTCCCTGTTTTAGGTGTGCCTATGCCTTCCTCAACTTTTACTAATGGCTTGGATGCGCTTTTATCCATAGTCCAAATGCCTGCAGGAATTCCTGTAGGAACCCTTGCAGTAGGTAAGGCAGGCGCCATCAATGCGGCTATTTTGGCGGTAACAATCCTGGGAAATAAGTATCCTGTATACCGCGAAGCAATTAAAAATTATCGTGCTACGCAAGCAGAAAAAGTATTGGAACATGCTGAAATTAAGGGATAACCAGTCGAATTATAAAACATTTATCTCACCCTATAACTTTATAGGGTGATTGTAAAAAAACTATGTGCCTGGTTGATGAATGTCGTTGCTTGCGTCATCGCCCAACTGCTCATGCAATTCGTTACTCACTGCAATAAAAGTATTAGCTAGATTATGCAAATAAATCTCCGCTGATAACCTGACTCCATCTTTAACCATTTCCATAGCGATCCTTTGTTGCTCTTTAGATAGAGCGGCTATGAGTTTAGAATTCGCATTGGTTAAGAGCTCTTTGTAATCCTGATGTCTATCAGTAAGTCGCTTTTTGTTTTTTAATTCAGCACAAAGACGTAACATTAAATGTATGCATGTGGTTACGTTATTTTTTTCACTTAATTTAATCGTTTTAAATATCACTTCAATGGCATTCCATTGGCTTTTATCAACGGTAGCCGCAAGAAATTGAAAATCTTTGACACTATCAATAACGTAAGGCAGCATGCCTCCGTATTTAATAAGTAGCTTTGATCGAATTACTTTCGCATCACCATTTGAAAAAATATCGAGTGTGTTTTTATCAATTCGTTCAAAGGATCTTGCCTTCAAAACAGCTACGAGCTGTTTTTTAATTTGCTCAATCGATTGTATCAGTTCTTTATCAGCACAAAATTGTCCAGCCCCGGCGGACCTTGGCTTAAACACGAGTCGATACAAATCACGCAACAAAGAATCAATTATAAAACGAACATCATAAGCCAGATATATGCCAACTGACTTATCTTCGCTCAATTCATAAAACCGCTTGCTAACTAGTGACACACTATTTTTATCATTTCGGGAGGTCACTGTTCTTTGAAGAATTGGCAGTAGCATTTCATTTGGAAGGCATTCAATTGACAAACCAGTTTGCTCTTGGTGAGAATCAGTAGAACTTTTAAAAAATCTGCCGAATCCTAGCATTTGAATTCCTTACAATTAATAATTGGTCAGATATCCTGAGAAATAAATCAACCATTCGACCTGCTTTAATTTCTACCTGGGAGAAGTGAAACGAAACCCAGGGTAAAGAAGCTCTATCATATCCAGAAATCCTGGGTTCTGCTTCGCGTCACCCAGGTTACCAATCAAGCCATTGATTTAGCAAAGCAATCAATTCCCCCACCCCTTCCTTTTTCAAAGAAGAAAAAGATTGAACGGTAATTAAATGCTCTGCCAATTCGTAATGCTTACGAACTTTTGATACCGTATTTTTTACCTCGCTGCGGCTTAATTTGTCTGATTTAGTCAGTAAAATATGGACGGGGAGCTCACGGTTTAATGCCCAGTCAATCATCATCACATCTAAATCTTTTAAGGGATGACGAATATCCATCAATAAAATCAACCCTTTTAAGCTTTGCCTGACTTCAAGATAATGCGCTAAATTTTTTTGCCAGTCCATTTTCACTTGCAACGCGACTTTGGCGTAGCCATAACCTGGCAAATCGACAAGACGACGCATTTCATCAATTCCAAATAAATTAATCAATTGAGTACGTCCGGGCGTTTTACTGGTGCGGGCCAAATTTTTGATGCCAGTGAGACAATTTAAGGCACTTGACTTCCCGGCATTTGAACGACCAGCAAAGGCAACTTCATACCCTGAATCCTCAGGTAACTGAGATACACGTGCAGCACTTTGTAAAAAAACTGCTTTAGAATAAGGATTTTCCAACATAAGAATTATAATATTTTGGGATTTCAACTAAGGCAGTGTACCATTACTTCGTGAATTTATTATGAGAAATCGATGAAAAAATTTGTACTCACTTTTATTCTATGCTTTCCATTAGTTCTTTTTGCTCAAGAAAACACCTCATCCGCAGCAGACAAAGCGGTGATTTGTTCCGCATGCCATGGTCAACAAGGCAATAGCCCGAATCCCGACTGGCCTAATATTGCTGGGCAACATCCCAAATACTTTATTAAACAACTGAACGATATGAAAGACAGTGCATTACGTAACGCACCGACAATGAATGCACTTGTTGCCACATTGAGCAAACAGGATATGGATGACTTGGCAGCATATTATGCTAAAATGCCTCTTGCTAATGGCAGTACCCCTAAACAATTTCTTAAACGGGGTGAGCAAATCTACCGTGGAGGAGATTTTGCAAAAAGGATTACGGCATGTATCGCCTGCCATGGTCCTAAAGGTACGGGCAATGCTCAAGCTGGCTTCCCAATACTGTCTGGCCAACATGCTGCTTATACCGTGTTGCAATTAAATGCATTTAAAGACGGGAAGAGAAAAAATGATTTAAACCATATCATGCAAGATATTAGCAGTAGAATGAGCCAAGAAGATATGGAAGCAGTCGCACATTATATTGAAGGGTTACACTAGGAAACTAAATTATGTTAAAAAAATTAATCGCTGTATTCTTTCTTTTACCAGCAATGGCTCTAGCTGCATCATTTGTTGAAGGGAAGGATTATCAAATTGTTACCAATCCGAACGCAACAAATAATAAAAATAAAACCCCCATTATTGAAGAGTTCTTTAGTTATGGCTGCCCCTGGTGTTATAAAATAGAGGCCCCTCTCGATACATGGGTTAATAAGATGGGCAATAACATTCAATTCGAACGTGTCCCAGTGGTATTTAAACCATCCTGGGAGCTCTATGCTAAAGCCTACTACACCGCAAAAACCCTTGCACTTTCTGATAAAATGACTCCTTTACTGTTTAAAGCCATACAAGAAGAGAGAAAACCTCTCGATTCCAAACAGTCAATGATCAGTTTCTTCGTTGCGCAAGGAGTCGATAAGGAAATCGCAAAAAGTGCTTTTGAAAACTCACCAACCATTGATATGCGTGTACAAAATGGAATGAGTCTCATGGGAACTTATCAAATTAATGCGGTACCTGCCTTTGTGGTAAATAATAAGTATAAAACCGACTTACAAATGGCTGGCAACCCAGAGCGGTTATTAGAACTATTGAATTACCTCACACGAAAATCGGCTTAATCAGCCGGTTAATTATAACCATTCAAACACCTGGGTGAGGGCGCAAGCCCTAACTCAGGTCGAGAAACTCATTCATAGCCCAAATCCCTTGATTCCACTAAGCGTAACCCAGTCTACAGTACTTAATACGAAGAAATTTATATAAACATAAGTTAATGCTTCACGTGAAACGTTCGACTAATGCGCTTATAATCACCTCATCCTGAATAGTTTACGACGAAGGCGCTCCTCACTACATTCGGGATCTGAGGTATGGCCACCGCACAGACGTGAATCCATCTCACCTACAAAGTGACACTATATATAAACAATTTACCACTAATGACTCGAAAATGTGATTTAAGGTGCGTGCTCGATGGATTTTTTCTGATATATAAGTTCTTTCGCAGCGGTAAATCCCATCATGTCACCCAACATTCTACTTAAAACATCCAATATGTCCTTTAGGGCACTTGAAAGCGGACTGGTTAGAAAGGTACTCAAAACAGGGCTCTCTTGTTTATAAAAGTTGTTAGTCTTTTCAATGAGATATAATGTTTTTCTACAAAACTCAGTCACTTCGTCCACTCGTCTGGAAGCAAACAGTTTTTCAAACTGGGCTCTGTACTCCGCTCTTATTTCTCCTTTTAGGGGTAAATTCTGGTGCTGTTCAGTAAATAAGTTGGCACGATTAAGGTTATTGAGCTTTAAAAAATTATTGAAACATATATCTAAGGCGGGCTTGAGCTTACTTAATTGTTTGCAAAGATATATTTGAAGGGTAATTTGTGCAAAAAGTTGCCTTACAGTCATTTCATTAAGGGCAGAAACTTCTAAATAATCCCCGCCCAATTCATCCGCTAATTCCTTTGCTTGCTTGAAGGTTACTTCTCTTCGTTTCACCAAGTCTGCTTTACAACCGACTATAACTATAGGGATATCTTTCCTAATTGTCCTTAAATGAGCCACATGCTCCTTCGTGCCCGAAAAAGAAGCCTTATTGGCTAAGTCAAAGCAGATCAAGGCTCCATCAACAAATCGAAAATAGGACGCAACTATTTTCTGTAATTTTGGTGCTCCCGAAGCATCCCAGATACGCAACTGTATCCTTTTATCGAAAACATTAATCGGTTTTATTTCTTGGTCAACCCCCATAGTATCCATGTATTCATCGAAACTACATGGGGTGCGATCACAATAAGTACGCAATAGACACGATTTACCAACCGCATTATTTCCTAGAAGGATTATTTTGAAATGCTCATCATATTCTTGCTTTTGCTCCATGCTAAACAACCTTCCTTGAGATGAATTTGAACAAATATAACAAACTATTCGCTCTAATTTAAGCATTCCATGAGTCGTTTTTGGAGATTGAGGGAAGCGTAGCAAAGCAATTTTGTTGCTAATAAATGCTTCTGAATTTAGTTCATTAAATCTTTTATGCTCCTTTACCTGGATTCTCTAAACTTAAAATTCCGGTATTAAAATCATAAGCAAAAATCTCAGCATAACGTCCCCAGTCAATCATCGTACGTAATACACGGTCTGCTTCTTTTTCACTTAAATAATCTTCAAGCTTACTCAAAAATCGTTCCTCAGAAACTCTATGCCCTACTTTTTCATCTAAAATTCGCCGGATATAACGTGCAAGAGGTACCTTTTCCAATAATCTTTGCGCAAATAATTGCTTACGCTCTTGAAGATCGGCCTCAGCAAATTGCTTTCCTAAGTCGCTTAATTGGATATCCCCTGCAGAAACTTTAGCAAAACCTAATATTTCCAAGGTTTCAAGTATGGGGAATAAGTCATCAATATTCATCATCAGCTCATCTGCAAGCTCAGGTAAATCAATGCGCTCTTCAAAGGAGGTCATCGTCTCAATTAAGCCGGTCAGTTCGGAGGGCTCTACATCAGGCAAGCGATATCCTAAACCGATTTGCCGCTCTCTTTGGGCACGCTTTGCTTTTTCTTTAGGGCCAGTAGTCATTAAAGTATAAATTTTATCAACTAACGCCCGAAATTCAGGCGATTCCGGATCACGTGGTTGCGGCAAGGTGACGGGTAATTCAGCTCGAATGTAACCTGGATCATTGCCAAAAATTACAATTCTGTCAGCTAATGTGGCGGCTTCTTCAATATTATGAGTCACTAATAAAATTCCATTGGTATTGGTTTTCTTTTCTGCCCATAACTCCAACAAGTCGGATTTCAGGTTTTCCGCGGTAAGCACATCAAGCGCGGAAAAAGGCTCATCCATTAATAAAACATCAGGATTAATAACCAGGGCACGCGCAAAACCAACCCGTTGACGCATCCCACCTGAAAGCTCTTTGGGAAAGGCCGATTCAAAACCATCAAGACCAATGATATCAATCGCTTCAATTGCTCGATGCCTGCGCTCTTCGCGACTTACTCCCTGCGCCTCAAGACCAAGTTCTACATTTTCCAATACAGTAAGCCACGGCATCAATGCAAACGACTGGAACACCATTGCAATTCCCGCAACAGGACTGGTGACGGGTTTGCCTCTATAGGTCACAGTCCCACTAGTGGGTGCTATAAGACCCGCAATAATACGCAATAAAGTGGATTTCCCTGAACCGGATTTACCTAATAAAGCAACTATTTCGCCTTCTTGCAGCTTAAAGTTCACATCCTCAAGCACAAGCAAATTTTGTTCTGCTGCTTTTTTAAAAGACTTGCGTAAGCTTTCTATAGCAATAATGGTTTCAGACATAGGTATCTATTAATTAAGGTTAAAACGTTCTTCCGCCAACCGATAGAGCGGACGCCAAATCAAATGGTTAAAAGTAAGTACATACAAACACATCATTGCAGTACCTAAAGCAATTTTGGGGAAATCTCCTGTAGCCGTACTGGCCTGGATGTACTCACCCAAACCGGTCGCTCTCAGTGTGGTGTCCCCCCAACTTACGAACTCTGCCACAATGCTGGCGTTCCATGCACCACCTGCCGCGGTTATGGCACCAGTAATATAAAAAGGGAAAATGCCGGGCAAGGCTAGTCTTTTCCACCACAGCCATCCTTTTAAGCCAAAATTGTCTGCAGCAAGATAGAGTTCTCTGGGGATAGTAGATGCTCCCGCGATCACATTAAATAAAATATACCATTGGGTTCCAAGAATCATGAGTGGAGTCACCCATATTTCGACATTTAAATGAAACGCAACAATAGCAATCACAAATAAAGGATAGAATAAATTTGCGGGAAATGCTGCAACAAATTGAATCACTGGCTGTATTTTTTGCGCAATTCTTGGCCGTAGACCAATCCACACTCCTACTGGGATCCAAACTAATGAACTCAGGAAAATCATGCACAGCACTCGTGCCCCTGTTGCGGCGCCAAGCAAAAATACATGCAAAATATCACTCACTTTCAATTCTGCAAGAATAAAGCGCAACAAAAACCATGCTCCAGCACCAACGCTAATTAAAACCAGGATGCTCCAAAGTCGATCCAGGCGCTTCTGTCTTTTAAAATCAATCTCTTTAATTACTTTGGTCTCATTGATTCTAAGCCAGCGCGCATTGACAAAATGATCGGTAAAAATACTGAGGATTTCAGCAAACTGCTTCATTAGCCGACTGCCGCGTATCCAATCCACGAGCCAAGATTGATATTCAGCCTCATCATGTGATGGCTCTGTTTTAAACTTTTCAGACCATGCAATCAAAGGCCGGAAAAAGATTTGATCATATAAAAAAATAACAATCATCATCGCCAAAATAGCATAACCCACAGCGTGTAAATCACGTTGTTGAATTGCCAAGGCAATATAAGAACCCACCCCGGGTAATCGGATGTCTTGATGCGCAACAGAGATCGCTTCAGACAAAACCACAAAAAACCAGCTGGCAGACATAGAAACCATCATGTTCCATAACAAACTCGACATGGAAAAAGGAACTTCCAATTTCCAAAAGCGCTGCCATGCGGAAAGTCGAAACATAGAAGAAACTTCTTGTAAATCATGTGGTAATGTTTTTAATGACTGATAAAAGCCAAAAGTCATATTCCATACTTGGGCACAAAAAATCGCAAAAATGGATGCACATTCAGGCCCCAATAAACTGTTAGGAAATAAGCGGATAAACGCGGTTACCGTAATCGATAAAAAACTTAAAACGGGTATGGATTGCAAAATATCAATCGCAGGGATAATGATTTGTTCTGCACGTCGATTTTTAGCGGCCCAAAGCCCTACAGTAAACGTAAAAATGATTGAAAAAAACAATGCAATAAACATACGAAGTACCGTACGCAATGCATAAAAGGGAAGATTGGCTGGATCCAATGAAATGGGTATCTGCTCTCCCAACTGATATGGAGTGGCCATTTGCGATCCGGCCCAACCCAAGAAAAACAATATGGAAAAAATAAGAATAAGGAGCAGCAAATCCCAACGATTTATATATCGGCCAAATCTATCAGGATTAGCAAAGTAGAACCGACTCTCGCGCACAATGCCTCCTCAATAACTTTGTCGACACCCAAATACACTCTGCAACTTTTTAATCACGCAGTATATATAATTGAACAAAAAAGCAGTGAAACTAAAGGGCCTCAATGTAAGCCTGTGCATCTCAAAATTACTGCGCTGGAATTAGTTTTTGTAGATACGAGTTCAGCTGCTTGTTTCAGGATAATAAAATACCATAAAGACGGCATAACCGATAGATTATAGCGGCTGAATATATCGCTTTCTTTCTTATAAAGACCAGGAGTATTCTGGTCAAAAACCCTAAAAATAACAAGGTGAAATGCGACAAAATATTAAAATACATTAATATTCAATAAATTAGCTCTTTATTTTATCTAAAAAGAAATAATTTGCACAAATATTGAACTTTTTAATAATTTCCGTGTCTAATATAGTGAGCATTTCCCCCGAATGCTTAGCTCCGCTTTACCCCCTCTTAAGTGGAGCAATGTTTAGATTCATTCTCTAAACATTAAATTTGCCCCGGCAGCTGCCGGGGATTTTTTTATGTGTATTGAATGGGTTACACTATAAAACAATCTATCTAATTGTGAATGTACTCTTAAACTTATTTTCTTATGGCAAACAGGATATGCTTATGATTAAAAAATTAGCCTTTATTTTCTTATCAATTTTTTTCCAGTTAAGTTATGCACAACCGGAACCAGTGCAATTATCTGTCTGGGTCAATGAAGCAATCGTTGCTACCTATACCTATAGTTATAAAAATTATCTCGAAGATCAGAAAAAAATAGCGAAATATTTTACTGCAGATGCCTGGATTGCCTACAGCAATGCTTTAAATGCTTCCAAATTACCAGAGGATGTACAAAAAAATCTTTATAGCGTAAGTGCCGTAGCTACTGCGCCACCTGTAATCACTAATATCGACCCGACACATTGGAAAGCAACTATGGGGCTGATCGTTGTGTACCAAAACCCACAATATCAACAACGACAAAATTTGAAAGTAAATATTAATTTTATGGTCGCCCCATCAGGACAGGGAGTACGTGGATATACCATTACCAGTCTACAGGCCATAATAAACAAACAACCTTGTAAATGTGATGTTGAATCAGAAAGTGAATCAACGCCAGCTAATACGCCCCCAGCAGGTACCCCTACCCCAAATAATGCCAAGCCATAAGTCCGAGATGGATAACGATTAACATGCCAATCAAAATTAAAATTATATTTAATTTGATTGGCATGGTTACATCTAAAGCCGACTCCTCAGGATCGTTGGGATTATAATAGATATCAATCGCGGTATTTTCTTGAAAGGCAATAGCCGCTTTATAAGCAATACCGCGGGAATATTTACTATTCGGATTATTACGTGCTGTATCTAAAAACAAATATTCCCCAGTCAAATTTTTATCATCAACTTGGTAAGTGTATTCAATTTTAGGCCAAACGCTATGACCTACTTTTGTCCATTCACATTTCGTAATATAACCTTTAACTTTTAGCCACGATTGCGCTTGCATTAAAACTTGCCTATCACGCCAAAAATGCCGGAGGAGTATCAGGAGAAAGAATAACCATCCTAAATCCAACATCCAACGCCAAACATTTAGCCAAGTCATTAAAGTAGTCCTAAGAAATATGCAGTATGCAATATACAGTATATATCGCAATAGGTATAATCACCCACACTAAGGTGATTGAAAAAGGACGTACAATGATTGCTAAAACCCCTCTCCATGCCACACACCAAGCATGTGGCGCTAAAATGGTTGATTTCCATGGTTGGGAAATGCCTTTGCATTATGGTTCTCAGCTTAATGAGCACCATTATGTGCGTAAAGATGCGGGCATGTTCGATGTCTCGCATATGACTATTGTTGATATTCTTGGTGCCGGTGGCCGTCAATTCTTACGCAAGCTTTTAACTAATGATGTGGATCAGCTTGAACACAACGGAAAAGCACTTTACAGTTGCATGTGTAATGAACATGGTGGAATTATTGACGATCTTATCGTGTATCAACGCGCGTCAGATAATTATAGAGTCGTCCTAAATTCTGCAACCCGACAAAATGATTTGGCCTGGATTCGCAAAAAAAGTGAAGGATTTGCTGTTGGCTTGCAAGAACGTAGAGAATTGGCGATGATTGCCGTACAAGGACCTAACGCCATAGAAAAAACACAACAAATACTTAATCCTGCACAAATTGACGCGGTTTCTACTTTGACAAATTTCGAATGTGTGGATGTGGAACAATGGTTTTTTGCCCGTACTGGGTATACTGGCGAAGATGGATTTGAAATCATCGCCCCTCAAGAATGTGTTGTCCAATTATGGAATGATTTAATGCAGGTTGGCGTTCATCCTTGTGGATTAGGTTCGCGAGATACTCTTCGCCTGGAGGCAGGAATGCTTCTTTACGGCCAGGATATGGATACGACCACCAGTCCCTTGGAGTCAGGCCTTGGTTGGACTATTAAATGGGAACCCGCAGACCGTGATTTTATTGGCATGGGCGCTTTATTCTCCCAAAAACAAATTGGAATTAAACGAAAAATGGTGGGGCTTACTTTATTAGATAAAGGAATTATGCGTCATGGACAAAAAGTAATAATCCCAGGTTGTGCTGATGGAATTATTACGAGTGGGAGCTACTCACCTACACTGGAACAATCTATAGCCTTGGCAAGAGTTCCAGTTGAAACCGGTGAGGAGGTAATGGTTGATATTCGCGGCAAATTACTCCCGGCAAAAGTAGGCAAACCGCGTTTTGTAAAAGCAGGAAAAGCAATTTAAGGCATCGAATTAAGTTAGGGTCTGTTTACATTTCGCTAACTTGAGCCAAACTGCCTTGATTTTCGAGTACCGAAACGCAGCATAGTATGGGCATTGAAGCACAGAAAATCAGGGAAGTTTGGCCAAGATAGTAGAAATGCAAACAGCTCCTAATTAAAAGTGAGAACTTGTGGTCTGAATGCAAGAAGCAGAATCTGAGTTTCTAGTAACTTGTAGATTCTATAGATTCAACTTCACTTCAGTGCTATAGAATTAAATAAGGACAATGCAATGAATGAATTAAAATTCACTAATACCCACGAATGGCTGAAAGAAGAACAGAATGAAGTAACTGTAGGCATTACCGACCATGCCCAGCAATTATTGGGTGACATGGTTTTTGTCGAGTTGCCTGAAATTGGTGATGAAGTAAGTGCTGGAGAAGAACTTGGTGTTGTCGAGTCAGTAAAAGCAGCTTCTGATTTTTATGCACCAGTGAGCGGTGTCGTTACGGCCATCAATGAAATAGTTGTCGAAAATCCAGCTCTTGTTAACTCTGATCCCTATGCGGCAGGTTGGCTTGTGAGAATAAAGCCCAGTCATCCAGATGAAATTAATAGCTTATTGACTGCTGAACAATATCAAAACGAGATCGCTGAGGAGCATTAATTATGCCTTATATCCCACATACTCCTGAAGACAGCAAAGTCATGCTTGATTCCATTGGGGTTCAAGATACACAAACTTTATTTGATGAAATCCCTTTGTCCTTGCAATATGCAGGATTTCAAAATATACCGGCGGGTATCAATGAAATGGATATGCTCAAAGAAGCAAAAAATCTGGCGAATAAAAATATAAATGGAATCTGCTTTATGGGTGCAGGATGCTATGAGCATCATATACCTGCAGCAGTGTGGGATATCGCTTCTCGTGGTGAGTTTTTAACCGCATATACCCCTTATCAAGCCGAAGCCAGTCAAGGCACTTTGCAATTATTATACGAATATCAAACCATGATCTGTGAATTAACAGGCATGGATGTATCTAATGCATCGATGTATGATGGTGCTACAGCATTAGCCGAAGCCATTTTAATGGCGGTACGAGTTAATAAGCATAGCAAAACAAGTCGTGTATTAATCCCTGGGACAATTCATCCCTTCTATCGTGAAACCATTGAGACCATCCTGCGTAACCAGCATATTGAAGTAATCATATTGCCTTTTGATGAACAGCAAGGAATTACCTCTCTTTCTGCATTGGAACGATATACAGGAGAAGATATAACTGCACTGGTTATCGCTCAGCCTAACTTTTTTGGCTGTCTGGAAAAAGTAGATGAACTAAGCGATTGGGCGCAGCACAATAAAACCATCAGTATTGCTTGCGTTAACCCGGTTTCGCTCGCCTTATTAAAGCCACCAGGCTCATGGGGGAAACATGGCGTGGATATTACATGCGGTGAGGGACAACCTTTAGGCGCTCCTATGGCATCGGGTGGTCCTTATTTTGGTTTTTTAAGTACCCGCATGGCTCATGTACGCCAAATGCCTGGCCGTATCATTGGATGTACTTTGGATAAAGATGGGAAAAGAGGATTTACTTTAACGTTGCAAGCACGTGAACAGCATATACGTCGAGCCAAGGCAACCTCAAATATTTGTACGAATCAAGGTTTGTTAGTTACCGCAGCGACCATTCATATGAGCCTTTTAGGTGCTGAAGGATTACGTCAGGTTGCAAGCCAATGCCATGAAAATACTCATGAGTTAGTAGATGCTTTAACCCAAATTGATGGTGTCGAGCAGGTTTTTGCTGCCCCTTATTTTCATGAAGCATTAATTAAACTCGACCAACCTGTAGATAAAGTGTTACAACAATTGGCGCAGGCAGGAATTACAGGAGGTTATGCCCCAGGAACTCATTATCCTCAATTGGCGAATACCCTTTTAGTTTGTGCGACAGAAATGCGTACTAAAGAAGAAATAGCACTTTATGCCAAAACCTTGAAATCCATTATGTCTCAACGAGGTGTCTCATGTTTGTAATCCAGTTAACCTACTTGGTTCCGCTTAGTGAAGTAGATAAGTACCTGCAAGCACATAGAGAGTTTCTTGATTACTACTATAAGCAAGGCTTATTGCTGGTCTCAGGCCCCATGAGACCCCGTACAGGTGGAATTATCATAGCAGCCACAAATGATCGCGCCTATCTCGAATCCATATTTAAAAAGGATCCTTATTATTTGGCGGAAATTGCGGAGTATCAATTTATTGAATTTACCCCCGTCAATCATCGAGCTGAACTTAAAGAATTTATTCAAAAAATGGAAGGCAAATTATGTTGATTTTTGAATTATCTAAAAAAGACCGTCAGGCAACAGCCCAAGCGCCCAAAATTTCAACCAGTAAATACGCCATTCCTGCTGAATTGCAGCGAAAAACACCCCCCAAAATGCCTGCATGTTCCGAATTACAGGTAGTCCGGCATTTTACTCGTTTGTCTCATAAAAATTTCTCGATTGATAGCAATTTTTATCCTCTGGGTTCTTGTACCATGAAGTATAATCCTCGAGGAGTTCACAAAGCAGCATCCATAGCCAACTTTCTCAATCGTCATCCTCTGACCCCAGAAGAAAATAGCCAAGGTTTTTTAGAGCCCTTGTATCTCTTGCAAGAACATATTGCTGAAATTACAGGAATGGCTGGTGTTTCTTTAACACCCATGGCCGGCTCACAAGGAGAATTTGCCGGCGTTGCGATGATTAAAGCCTATCATCAATCCCGAGGTGATACCGCACGCGATGAAATGCTGATCCCCGATGCGGCCCATGGTACAAACCCCGCCTCTGCTGTCATGTGTGGCTTTAAGATTATTGAAATATCTACTGCTGCGGATGGCGACATCGATCTTGAAGCGTTAAAAAGCAAACTGGGACCAAGAACCGCCGGTATCATGCTAACCAATCCCTCTACTTTGGGCCTATTCATGCGCCAAATTAAAGAAATAGCGGCACTTGTTCACCAAGCAGGGGGATTATTGTATTACGATGGTGCCAATCTTAATGCTATTTTGGGAAAAGTAAGACCCGGGGATATGGGTTTTGATGTCATGCATTTAAACCTGCATAAAACATTCGCAACCCCGCACGGTGGTGGCGGACCTGGTGCTGGTCCTGTAGCTGTAGGTAAGCGCCTGCTCCCCTTTATACCCCTACCGGTCGTGAAAAAATCCGATTCAGGATATCAATGGGCAACTCGCCAGGACTATCCACAAAGCATTGGCCGTCTGTCTTGTTTTATGGGAAATGCAGGTATTTTACTGCGTGCCTATTTTTATATGCGCGTGCTCGGTAAAGAAGGATTACTTCGCGTTTCAGAATACGCAACGCTTAATGCAAATTATCTACTCAAAGAACTGACTAAAGCAGGTTTTACGGCAGCCTATCCGAACCGACGTGCATCTCATGAATTTATTCTTACTTTAAGTCCAGAAAAGAAAACATTTGGGGTTACCGCAATGGATTTTGCCAAAAGGCTGTTGGATTATGGCGTTCATGCCCCAACTACTTATTTCCCATTGCTCATTCCTGAATGCCTCCTGATTGAACCAACGGAAACTGAGAGCAAGGAAGAATTAGATCATTTTGTGGGAATCATGAAAATGATTAAAGAAGAAGCAGCCACAAACCCTGACTTGGTTAAAAATGCCCCTCATACGTTACCGGTCAAACGGTTAGATGATGTTAAGGCAGCCCGAGAATTGGATTTAAATTATTTTGCATCCCATAAAGATGAAGAAGCCTAGAGGAACCATTAATCTTCAATTCCAGGATAGGTGATGCAAATAAGGCCCTAGAGCATCTCTGATTATAATCATAACTTGGGCGCTATACGTCCGAGTTATGATCCCTCCCTGTAAGACCACACTTAAAACACATAGGGCATGTCTTGTGCATCAATCCTATTAGGTCTATAAATATAAAATGGAATTAATAATTTATTTTTACACGAGCATCACCTACGCTTTAGATAGGGCGCCGAATTATAAAAGAAGGAATGTATAAAGTGCTTCCCAAGAACCTTACAGTTCTCCATTTTCTCTTACAAGACATACAAGTCTGTATGGATTTACGTTATATAGAAAGAATCCTCCCTTTGCCTATGCTCGAAATCGTTCCATCCAGTCCAGTCTATTTTGCGGGATTAATGAATTTTAAAAGCAATTGCATTCCTGTGCTTGACTTGGCTATTGGTACGGGCTTGACACGAAATGAAGTCTATCCATTAAATACGCCCATTCTACTTTGCGCTGATGGAACGCATCAGGTTGGCTTGATTGTTGATAAAGTCCTTGGATTGAGTCCTGTCGATGAACAACAAATCGAAATACATGAAGAATTTACAAGTAATAACTCACCTTTTTTTGGCGCTGTGACGCTGGAAACAGGGGTTTCACTATTGATTAACATCGATTGGGTTTTTGCTTTAAAGTTAACCCAACTCCACCATTCGACTACGAATCATGAGCAACATGAGCACTAATATATTAAATGACATAAAAAAACTTGAGCCTGCATTTATAGAATTAATTCATGAGCGTTATGGACTTATTATCCATGTAAACCAAGCTCAAGAATTAGCAAAAACCATTACTGCTGCATGTAATAAATTCAATTACCAACCCCGAGAATACTTGGAGCAATTAAAATGCTGCGCCAGTAATTCTTCTTTATTAGCTGATTTAGTTGCAGCAATTACAGTGGGAGAAAGCTACTTTTTTCGTGACAAAAATCAGATGAATTTACTTGAGCATAAGCTTCTACCTCAATTGATAAAACGAAAATCAGAAGATTTTACTTTAAAAATTTGGAGTGCCGGTTGTTCTTCAGGTGAAGAAATATATACCATTGCCATGTTGTTGGATAAACTCATACCCAATCTTGATACATGGGATCTCTATTTATTAGGTACCGATATCAATACCACCGCACTACAGAAAGCAATTTCAGGAACATATGGACAATGGTCCATGCGCTCTATTCCAGAAAATTACTTACAACGATATTTTCAAAAAAATAATCGTACTTATATTATATCGCCTGAGATTCGTGATTTGGTACAATTTAAATACCTAAACTTATGTGATAATACCTATCCATCCATAATCAATGGAATATTTGAAGTCGATTTAATCCTATGCCGCAATGTGCTAATTTATTTTGATAATGAACTTGTTACAAAAATTATGAAAAAGATAAGCGCATGCATGACTGAAAATGCTTATCTTTTACTGGGCGCATCAGATCCTATTGTTACAATTGGGACAAATCTTGTTTTTCATCATGATGGTGCAATCTATTTCTCACTGGATAGTAATGATGAAACAAAAAAGGATTTTGAATGATGATCAAAGAACAAAAGCATGCTTCAGAATTGATACCCAAAAATGAAGAAGCACTTAAAATACTGCAGGCAAGAGCAAAACAACTTGCCAAACAGGAAATAGATACCAGTAAAAATCATGGTATTACTTTCGTTCGCTTTAGCCTAGGCCAAAATGAAAATTATGGGATCTCTTATCAATATGTCCAAGAAGTTTTACGTAATGTGAACATCGCTCCAGCTCCTTTCGTACCTAATTTTATTGCCGGGGTAATCAACTGGCGAGGTGCGCTGATTACGGTAGTAGATCTCATTAAGTTTTTTCATCTAAATTATGCAATTACCGATACGGAACAGAATAGTGAATTTATCATCGTTGTTCAGGCAAATAATATAACTCTTGGCTTACTTGTGCATCACGTCGAAGGTAGCGAGCTTTATCAACCTAGCGAGCTAGCCGCGCCATTATCTTCTGCGAATGTGACTAATCCAGAATATATTCTGGGATTACATCATGCCGTTACGGCAATCATTAATGTAGAAACGTTCATATCAAGTTTAAGCCAAGAACTTAAAATGCGTTTATATAAGATAGGAGAAACTCATGGAAACTAATGGGAATAAACGGTTTGTTCTTACAGTACGTGCTCGTTTGTTGATTGGCTTTATGACCCTTAGTTTACCTGTAATACTATCAATTCTGTATTTGATCCCCAAAGTAAACAACGTAGTCTATCTGAGTCAGGAAATTCGTAGTGAAAACTTAACTGAAATTCTTGATAGCCAAATCTATCAAACCCAAGACCTTCTCGAACACTGGGCGATGACGGGGGATCCGAGCGCCAAAGTGCATTTCGCCCGTTTGTGGGGTCAAATTAATCAAGTCAGGAACCGTTGGGATCAAGTAATGCATTCAATCGGTGATAAAACATTACAGACTAAATGGGATAAATTGCAAGAATTATATACGCCTCTTTATGATATTCAAACATCATTCATCAATGCCCCCAGAGATCCCAATAATTCAAGTAATGTAGAAAATAGCCGAAATAAGACGAGAGATGTCGAAAATGCAATGATTGACATTATACTGGGTACTTATTCTTCAGAAACAGGCAAAAGAAGTGGTGGCTTGTATTCATCTTTATCGAAGGAAATTGAAAAAAATACGGATAAGATCAATGAAAGCTTAAGTTCCCTAAAAAAATCTGCTTATGCATTATTGATTCTTGCCATTCTTTTAACGATCACAGTTCCTTACATAACACAACGATCGATAGCGCGGCCAGTGGATAATGCAATTAATATTGCAGAACGCATCGCAGCCGGTGAGCGTGATATAGATATCCAAATCCGATCTGCAGATAAATTGGGTAAAATGCTGTTATCGTTAAAAACAATGCAAGAGGCGATTAAGAAAAATGAAGAAATCCTTCGCAATAAAGAAGAAGAATCTCGAGAGTTATTTGAAAAATTAGTCAATTCATCGAAAAAATTTAGACTACATAGCAGTAAAGTTGCCTCAGGTGATCTTAGGGAGCGTCTTGAAATAGATAAAGAAGATGTATTGCAGGATCTAGGCAGAGATTTAAATTCGATGACCGATGGATTGGCATCAATCACCAAAAAAATTACTAAAGTCAGCAGCGATATAGTCACCATGGTTGGCACGGTACTCACATCAGCCAATGAACAAGCAGAAGGTATTACTTCTCAAGCCTCAGCTATTAATGAAATCAGTGCTTCACTTGAAGAAATAGATAAGAGCTCAAAGCAAACCATGGCTAAGGCACAAATGCTACGGGAAGTTGCTAAAAATACCTACGAGCAAGGAAAACTAGGCACCGAATCAGTCGAGCAGAGTATTCATGGCATTAAAGCTTCTGAAGAAAAGATGAAGCTTATAGCGCAAACCATTCTTGATTTAAGTAATCACACGCAACAAATTGGCGACATTACTTCGGTGGTCAATACTCTTGCCCAACAATCAAAAATGCTAGCATTGAATGCATCAATTGAAGCCTCCAAAGCCGGAGAAGCTGGAAAAGGTTTTGCCGCCGTAGCAACGGAAGTGCGAAATCTTGCAGAGCAATCAGAACAATCCACCGTGCAGGTCCAAAAAATTCTTGAAGACATTCGACGCACTACAGAACGAGCCGTTACCGTAACCGAAGAAGGAACCAAGACTCTTGATTCAGGACTAAAACTCATTGAAAAAGCAGGCCAAATTATCCAGGCTTTAAGTAAAATGATTAATGAAGCGTCGATTTCAAGTCAACACATCGAGGTGGCTATTCGCCAAGAAGCAGTTGGCATTGAACAAATCGTTGAAAGCATGAATGAAATTAATCGCACTACTTCAACTTTTTCCAGCGGAATAAAAGAGATGATGACATTTATTCATAATTTGGATGATATTGCCAAACATCTAAAGGATGATATAGATATCTACAAAGTTTAGGAGCTCCATATGACTCCAGACGATCAATTACTTGCAACCTTTAGTGCAGAACTTGAATCATTACTGATAATTATCACGGATCATTTAAAAATGATTGAGCGTAGTGAATCAACGAGTAATATAAGTCCTATGATGGAAGAAATTTCCCGAGCAGGACGAAATATTAAAGTATCTGCATTTTCTGTTGGTATCGATGATCTGGGGAAAATAGCTGAGTACATTGAAAAACTTTTTGAGCCATCTCAAAACGTATCACTTGAACGAATTAATTTAGGGTTTCACGCCGTGGATGGAATGCGTGAAATTCTTCATGATTTTATAGAAAAAAAGCCACCATCCGCGGAGCTTCATGCATTATTGTACCAGTTACAACAGGCTCTTCATGCCGAAAAGACTGAAGAAATCGCAAATATAGAAGAATCGCCTTCACCTAAGCCTATTGTCCCTGAAGAAAAACCGGCGACTAAAGCATTAGACAATGAATTTGTAAAAAAACTTGTTGAAACATTCAAAGCAGAACTTCAGGAAAATTTAATCACCATTACCGATGGTTTGCTGCAGCTTGAAAAAGGAACTCAATCAGAACATGAGTTCCAGAGTTTACTCGAGGAAATCTTTCGTATTGCGCATAACATCAAAGGCTCTTCGCGTGGTATAGGAGCTCTTGATGTAGGTGAGATTGCTCATCATATAGAGACTTTATTTACCGCCATCCAGAAAAAAAGCATAAAAATTTCTCCGGGCTTGATTAATCTTTGTCTGCAATCGATCGATTACATGAATGAAGCCATGCAATGTTTCAGTGAGCAAAAACCACTATCGTTTGACTTAAAAAATCACTTAATGCAACTAGAACATTATAATGAATTGTCCTCTGAAGAAATTCCATCTCCAGGATCAAGTGCTGAGCTATCTGCGGTTAAAAAAGCACCCGTAACTCAAGAAGTACAAACAAAAACAAGTGAATTTGAATCAATCCGCGTTTCGTTACAAAATTTGGATCGTGTTTCAGTTTATACAGAAGAAATTCAAACCATTAAAATTGCCATCGAAGAATATTACAACAAATTAACCAAGTTGAATTATGAAATCGAGAATCTGGTCCAATTATGGAAAAAAAATAAAGCCAATTTAAAAATCCTTGCTCAAGAGGAAGAAGAACCTTTGCTCTCCTTGTTCTCCACAAGTTTTGTTGAATTATCTCAAATCAATAATGCAACTCACTTAATACAAAGGGAGTTACGAACCCCCGTTAACGAACTATCCATCTTATTAAATGCGCTCCAGGATGAAATTCGCACTTTGCGCCTTATTCCAGTAACCACCCAATTACGGAATTTACCGCGAATCGTACGTGATTTAGGCCATGAACTAAATAAACAAGTGGAACTCGAAATAAATAGTAATGATGTAAAAATTGATAAAATGATCCTCGATGGCTTAAAAGATCCCATCGTGCATCTTTTACGCAATGCAATCGATCACGGTATAGAAAACGCTGAAGCCCGTAAAGCAGCCGGCAAATCCCCTCAAGGCAATATTCGTATCAATGTTAATCAGGAAGATAACCAGATTGTGTTCAAAATCATTGATGATGGTACCGGCATTAAAGCAGATGATGTGATTCGCATCGCGTTACAAAAAAAAATAATTACCCAAGCTGAGCTTGAAAATATGAAAAAAGAAGATATTTACGAGCTCATTTTTCGACCGGGTTTCTCCACTCGGGAAATTGCAACTGATATTTCTGGGCGTGGCGTGGGCTTGGATGTCGTACGTTCCAATTTGCTTCGCTTAAAAGGCCAGGTCAGTATTGAAAGTCAACCCGGAAAAGGA
This sequence comes from Legionella qingyii, assembly GCF_003990155.1. Taxonomy (NCBI): domain Bacteria; kingdom Pseudomonadati; phylum Pseudomonadota; class Gammaproteobacteria; order Legionellales; family Legionellaceae; genus Legionella; species Legionella qingyii. The sequence goes on along the minus strand of NZ_RZGX01000015.1, from coordinate 21,838 downwards.
ACCATTTTCTTTCTGAAAGTGCCGCTCACCTTGGCTACAGAACGTGGGTTGACTGTTGCCTGTGACGGTCAAATTTTTGTGATTCTTACCAACTCTGTAGAAACAGTGATGTTATTAAAACGGCATGAAGTTATAACCGTGGAAGGAAGCCCGAGTGTTCTTGTCAAAGAACAACCAGTTTTGTTATGCTCGTTGTCTAAGGTACTGCATCTTGATGAAAAGAAACAGAATAATAAAGAACATATCTCTGTTGTTGTAATCAAAAAAAATGGGGACAGTATTGCCTTACTTGTCGACGAAATTATTGGTGAAAGGGAAATTGTACTCAAACCGTTGCAAGAACCATTAACAAATATCCCTTGTGTCATCGGAGCTACTCTGACGGGCAGCAATCAAATTAATTTCGTATTAAACTCCTCGGAGATCATTAAAAAAATGCTGCTATAGTGAACTATTACCCATGATAAAAATTTTAATTGTTGATGACTCACCAACTGAAGTCGCATTAATTCAACACATCATCCAATCTGAAAATGATATGCAAGTCATTGGTGTTGCAAAAAATGGCAAAGAAGCAATTGACTTAACAGCAAAATTAAAACCTGATCTCATTACCATGGATATTCAAATGCCAATCATGGATGGACTCGAAGCCACTCGCATAATTATGGCTGAAAATCCGACCCCCATTGTGGTAATCAGCTCCATGGTGAATGATGAGTCGCTCCATGCCACCTTCCATATTCTTGAAGCAGGCGCGTTAACTGCTTTGGCAAAACCCGTTAATGTATTTTCTCCTTCTTTTGAAGAAAGCAGGAAACACATCGTAGATACCCTGCGAAGTCTCTCTGATATTCGCGTTGTCAAAAAACCATTGAAGAAAAATTCGCCTCTTGAAGAAGGCAAAAAAAATAAAACAGAACACGCTAAAATTATAAATTACGAAATTGTAGGGATAGGCGCTTCTGTTGGCGGTCCTATGGCATTAAAGACGATTCTCTCGCAATTAACTCCTGATTTTCCATTACCTATTATGGTGGTTCAACATATGAGTCCTGGCTTTATTCGAGGATTTGCACAATGGCTTGAAGAAAATACGGGTCTTAAAGTAAAAAATGCAGTAAATCATGAACCATTGCAAAAAGGAACAGTATATGTAGCTCCGGAACACCAGCATATGGAAATTGAACGTCTTCATGAACAATTAATATGTAAATTAGTTGATGGGGTTCCAGTGTCTGGTTTTTGTCCTTCGATTACACGATTGCTGCAATCCATTGCTAAAGTTTCTGGAAACAAAGCGATTGGAATTCTATTAACCGGAATGAGTGATGATGGGGCAGAAGGCTTATTGGAATTAAAAAAAGCCCATGGACATACCTTGATTCAAAACCAGGAAAGTTCCATCGTTTTTGGAATGGGCGCGGTAGCTCAATCATTGGATGCTGTAGATCAGGTCATTGGTTTAGAGCAAATTGCAAGTTATTTAACAAAAATTTGTACCACAAAATATGAGTAGCTCTTCTATGGAAAAAGAAAATCCAGTGATTTTGGTTGTGGATGATAGCGCTACAATGCGTCTAATTACCTGCAATGCATTAATCAAAGTAGGTTTTGAAGTCATTCAAGCCGAAAATGGTGATGCCGCATTATCGCTACTTAAAACCTCTAAACCTGATGCAATTTTGCTGGATGTAGAAATGCCAGGTATGAATGGTTTTGAAGTATGTGCAGCGATTCGAAAATTACCTGATTGTCTTTTCCTTCCAATCATGATGGTTACTGGTTTAGAAGACTATGAATCCATTAATAAAGCCTTTCAGGCCGGGGCTACTGATTTTACCACTAAGCCAATTAATCCAACGCTACTGGGATATCGTGTCCGTTATATGGTGCGTACTAACTCGTACTTTCAAGACTTGCAGATTGCTGAACAAAGGGTCAAAGTCCTGAATGAAGAGCTGATTAATAAGTTAGTCGAAATCCAGCAAAATGCGATTGCTGTAGCACGCTTTGTCCCTCAAGATTTTCTTAAAGTGCTGAATCGTAAAAATATTTCGGATATCAAGCTCGGCGATTGTGTTGAAAAAGTCATGACCGTTTTATTTTTAGATATAAAATCGTTTACTTCTCTAGCTGAACGTTTATCTCCTGTTGAAATTTTCACTGTTTTTAACGAACTAATGAGTTATTTAGATCCAGCCATTTTTAAAAATTCTGGTCTTATTGATAAATATATTGGTGATGCCGTTATGGCATTATTCAATAATGCCGATGATGCTGTCGCTGCGGCATTGGACATGTTAGATGCCCTGGATGATTTCAATGCCACCCGTGTAGGCGATAACCTGAAACCCATTAACGTAGGAATTGGGATAAACACCGGTAATTTGATTGTAGGCACCGTTGGTTTTGAAAAACGGATGGATTGCAGTGTAATTAGTGATGCAGTCAATATTGCTTCTCGACTTGAATCATTAACTAGAAATTTTAATATTGAACTTGTCATTGGTGAACAAACCTATGAAGAATTAAAACAAAAAGAAAAATACAATTTACGGTGCTTAGGTTTAACGCAAGTGAAAGGCAAAAGCTTGCCTATAAGAATTTATGAAGTTTTTAACCATAACCCATTAACCGAAATACAATTGAAAAAGGATTCTGCTTCTCTTTTTACGACTGCATTGAAGCATTATGAAGCCAAACAATTTGCCGATGCAGCAAATCTTCTTGAGCAAATCGTATTAAATAATCCAAATGACTCACCCGCACAATATTTTTTGCAGCGATGCAAAGAAAAAATGATTGATGAGAACGCCTAACCCTTAAAGCAAATCCAAGGATAAGCGCAATGAAATCCCCAGGTGCCACTTCGCCCAGGTTAGAACCTTGAGTGTATTTTTTACCCACATTATTGTGACATTATTCTTCTATAGTAACCCTCTCATATTTAGGCTATTATTGGCCTTTTTGTTGGAATAATTTTAGCCATGCACACTGCCATTGTAATTCCTGCCCGTTATGCTTCAACTCGTTTACCAGGAAAACCGCTGGCAATGATTCAAGGGCAAACGATGTTACAACGTGTGGTCCGCTTATCCTGTGCGGCTGCCGAAGGATTAGAAAATGTGTCTGTAGTCGTTGCAACCGACGATGAGCGAATTGTCCAACATTGTAATGAATTAGGTGTTGCATCAGTAATGACCTCACCAGAGGCCCCGAGTGGAACTGATCGCGTCGCCCAAGCAATCCAGTCTTTGACGAGTGAACCGGATTTCATTTTAAACATGCAGGGCGATGCCCCCTTAACACCACCAGATTTTTTACGTGCATTAATCGATGCTTTTGCTACGTCTCCTTGTGACGCCGTCACCCCCGTAACTCAATTATCCTGGAACCAGCTGGATGATTTGCGCCAAAATAAGTTGATTACTCCCTTTAGCGGTACTACAGCCGTATTCGATGAACAAACTGGCAACGCTTTTTGGTTTAGCAAAAACATTATTCCTGCCATACGCAACGAAAAGGAATTACGTCAAAAAAGTGATAAAAGCCCTGTATTTCGTCATATTGGTTTGTATGGTTATTCGCGAGATATGCTCAAACAATACATTAGTTTGCCAGAGGGTAAATTTGAAAAAATGGAAGGATTGGAACAATTACGTATCTTGGAAAATGGTTATACTCTTCGTTGCATTCCCGTTGACTATAAAGGTCGTGCCAGTATGTCAGGCATTGATAGCCCAGAAGATATAGTACGAGCGGAAGCGCTGATTGCCCAACACGGCGAACTATTAAAAAGGATGTAACTATGACGACACGATTACTGGTTGCCCGCCATGGAAATACTTTTGCGCCAGGTGATATTGTTCGCAGAGTCGGTACTACTGATTTACCGCTTGTTGATAGTGGCTTGAACCAAGGACAAAAACTAGGCACATATCTCAAAAATAATGAGCTTATTCCTGATGTCATCTTCACTTCGAAGCTAAAACGAGCCATACAAACTGCAGAACAAGCACAAAGTACTATGGGAACAAATTTACCCATTGAAACACTGGCCATTTTTAATGAGATCGATTATGGGCCTGATGAAAATCAACCCGAAGAACATGTTGTGGCGCGCCTTGGTAAAGAAGCTATGAATGCATGGGAATCACAAGCCATAGTGCCTGCAGGTTGGAACGTAGATCCTGCTTTGCTGATTCAAAATTGGATGGATTTTTCCACGCGTATTCGTAAAGAATACCCTGGAAAAACATGTCTGGTCGTTACAAGCAATGGAATTGCCCGCTTTGCACCTTATTTAACTGGTGATTTTGCAACATTCAGTACGCAATTTGGGATCAAAGTCGCGACCGGTGCATTGTGTGTCTTTGAAAATAAAGAGCCCTCTGAGACATGGAATTGTCTTGCATGGAATGTGAAACCAATGTAACACTACCTCACCTTGGTAGCCTGGGTGAAACGGAGTGTAACCCGGGATTAAGAATTCAAAATTGATAATAGTCTGGAAGATGATTCATGAAATTATGGATGATGGTATGTTTTCTATTCATGAGTTCCATGTGCAATGGGGCTTCTGAATATTGTTTCCCAAATCAACCCTGTTGGCCAACTCAAGCGCAATGGGACGAGTTAAACAAACAAGTCAATGGGCATTTACTGCGCGGACAATCCCCTTTATCTCCTTGTGTTAAAAACGCCAAGAGCACTTCCTGCCAAAAGGTTCTTCATGAGCTAAGAAACCCTTATTTTATTGAATCACAAGCTGGGGCGACTCAATCCAATGGTTGGGTCGATGCCTGGCAAACTGCGGTGAGCTCTTATGTGGTTGCAGTTGAAAATGCTCAAGAAATAGCTGCTGCAGTTAATTTTGCACGTAAACATCGAATTAAACTGGTAGTAAAAGGAACTGGGCATGATTATCTTGGCCGTTCCAACGCACCGAATTCACTCTTAATCTGGACTCATCACTTGCGTAAGGTGATGCTTCAAGATCAGTTTATCCCTCAAGGATGTCCTGAAACCCAAGCACCAACAACCGCAGTCACTGTTGCGGCAGGCACACGATGGATAGAAGTTTATAAGGAAGTCACTACCAATAATGGCCGCTACGTACAGGGAGGCGGTTGTGCAACAGTCGGTGCGGCAGGCGGATTTATTCAGGGAGGCGGATTCGGTAGTTTTTCCAAAAAATTTGGCACCGGTGCTGCTGGAGTATTGGAGGCAGAGATTATTACTGCAGATGGAGAAATTCGGACGGTTAATGCCTGCCAGAATCAAGACCTATTTTGGGCATTAAAAGGCGGAGGCGGGGGTACGTATGGCATTGTCAGTAAAATTACATTGCAAACCCATGACCTTCCCACATTATTTGGCAAAGTTAAAGGAACAATTACTGCGAAATCCAATGCAGCTTACCAACAACTTATTCATTATTTCATCCATTTTTATCAACTCAATCTCAATAATGAGCATTGGGGAGAGCAAGTTACTTTAACTCCTGATAATAAAATGAATTTCTCCCTGGCTTTTTCTGGTTTAAGCAAATCCGAAGTAGACAAACTTTGGCAACCATTTCTTAATTGGTTAGCAAGAAAACCTGAGCAATATCAATTTAGTCTCAATAGCGCAACACGCCCTGCAAGGCACTATTGGGATTTTGATTATTTGCTTGCCAATACCCCTGATGCGATTGTGATTAACAAAGGAAAAAAGGCGTCTCCTGATGAGTTTTGGTGGGCCGCAAATCAATCTGAAGTATCCATGTACATTAACTATTATTTATCCATGTATCTTCCGTTTACATTATTCACTAATGAACATTCAACATCATTTGCCAAAACACTTTTTGATGCATCACGTTTTGCGGAAATTACACTTCATTTCAATAAAGGATTATCGGGTGCAACACAAGACGCTCTTGCACGGCAAAAAAATACTGCGATGCACCCAGAGGTGCTTAATGCGGCAGCCCTAGCCATTATTTCTGGAGGCCAAGAAAATACTTACGCCAATGTTGCTGGACATAAACCGGATTTAATTAAAGCTAAAGAAGAAATTAAGCAAGCCAATAAGGCAATGGCTCTCCTGCAAACCTTAAGTCCCCACTCCGGTACTTATCCAAATGAAGCAGATTATTTTATTAAAAATTGGCAATCGGCTTTATGGGGTAGCAATTATCCTAAATTGCTGCAAATAAAACACAAATACGACCCTCAAAACATTTTTACCTGTCATCATTGTGTGGGTAGCGAGTAAGCCTCTGAATTAAAGTAACCTGGGTAAAGCGCAGCTTAACCCAGGCTCCATTTTTTAAATATCATCAAAATAATTTTTTAATGTTTGCTGCACATCTAAATTGAGCTCACCAGAATTAGGATCAATCGCGCTTACCGTATCTCCAAGATAGCCAATCGCCCAGAAGAAGATGTTGTTAGTTTCCATGTTCGCTTGCAAATAAGGCATAAGCGCATTGGTAAAGAATGCCTTACCTTTTGCAGTGTTCCATGATGCCTCACCAAGCACGATCGGATAACCTGCTTTGTATAAAAATCCCCATGACCAATCGAAACGTAATTGGCTTGGATTTCCGGGCGCTGTCTCCCAACCGGCGACCTCAGCAGGATATACATGCGGTGAAAAAACGATATGACCGTTTTGCGCTTGTGCATCACCCAACAACCATTGCAATGCAGTCTGATTTATTCCCTGGTTGACTAATTCTTTTTTAAATTTATCCTTATCAAATACAGCAATTCCATTTTTAGCCTGTTGTTCATTGAGTAAGGGCTTGAAATCCTCTCCCCAATTCCCTTTAAAGAACACCCGATCTAAAGTGCCACATAAAGCCGGATCCGGAGCGTGACTGTATCCATTATCATTCACGATCTGTGATTTAGGGACACAAATTACAGGATTGTTTGCGTCATCATTTCCTGAATCAGGGCCTTCCACAAAGAGCAACAAATTAGGGTTATTTTTTTGTACTGCATTAGCGGCTGTTGCTATGACTTTTGTCCAAGGTACTTGAGCGTCATGCATTTTAAACCAATTTAAACGATAAGGTTCGTTAAAAATATCAATGCCCAGTACATTGTCTAAGTTGCGTTTTTTTATTTCTGTAGCTAAAAGAGAAATATCCTGTTCATATCGATTCATATCGTACACAGTACCATCTCGCATCGCATCACCGTAGCCATGGCGATGGTGGATGTCAATCATCACTCTAATATTGTTCTTTTTTAACTCCTGTAAAACAGTCCAGAATGCTTGTTTCGGACTCACAGCTTTTTCACAAGCACTTCCATTACTTTGCCATGTTTTACAAAATAAACCATTTCCTGCACTCGGAGCGGCTTTATCTGAAAGCCACTTATTCAAATCAACTTCACGCTGATCATCATAAAGGACTTCAGGCTGGATGGGTAATCGTAATGTTTTAAAACTCACTGCTGAATTTTTATCTACGCCTGAACTTGGGAACTCCCATGGCTTGCTGATCAAATTCATCATTCCATAAGCGCGTGGGCTAGAACTCAATGAGGGAATTGCATAAAAGGGATTACTTTGTAAGCCTTGAAACACATTGGTGTCCTGAAATCCAGACCATGATAGACCGTCTATATGAACAAGCTGACCTTTATCATTGTATATTTTACTTTCCCGAGTTTGGTAGGAGTATGCATCCAATGCAAGCATTAATAATAAACAACATCCTAATACTTTCATTTTTTTCATTCACTGTTCCTCCAAATTATTACATGGATACTTTTAAATTGGGCGTTATTTAACCACTAATACATGAATTGCAGGCAAAAAAGGGATGAGTTTTGCAAAAAATTAACCAATTAGATTTGGAATTCAATTGATGCAAAAAAACAAAAAGCCTGAATGAAGCGCAACCCGAGAATCGTAATCCATTGAAAATTCCCGGAGTACACTTGAAACTAAAGAAGGATTATTACCCTACATGTGAAAAACGGCGATCATTTTCATAAATTGATTTTTTAACCAATTCATCCATATCAGCACTAGGTTCGCAAGATTGATAAACAACTTTTAATGGAGAAACATCCACAGTTGATTTGGTGCTATCATTTTGCAAATATCCATCGAGGTTTCTAAAGGTAAAATATTTATCTGTAGCAAACTCTTGGCATTGAGCCATCGTTTCGTCTTGGCATATTGAAAATTTAATTAAATGTTCAGCATGAAATGGCTCATGGCTTTTTGAAAATACATACTGCATATCGTACAAGACACTATCAGCGCCAGCACAAAAATAAGAACCGGATTGAAACTTGTCATTCTCAAATACATCACTACGAATAAAGCGTCCTTCTCCCGGTTGCAAACCAGCTAGAGTCACTTTATGAGTTGCTATTTCTTTAGGATTGTCTGCAAAAGCATAACCAGTTAAAACCAAACCCAATATTACCGAGGCTACTTTCATCATTCTGTTTTAACTCCTAATTTGAAATAAATATTCTCTGTAATGATTTTATTATCCTTAAATCACTGCAAAGAACAAAAAACAAGAGATTGTCTAAAAATAAAACAACTGTTCTGATTAATTTCAGTCCGCCATTATACCCTATTTCATACGAATAGTGTAAAAATTTATAAATTAATTCTCATTTTGATCGGAAATAGCCTCTATAAATGGGGTCAGAATGCATGAACTATCAATGAATTAAACGTAATCTTTTCTCTCTTAGATTTGAGCAGATATTTTTTTACTCTTTTTGTATTTTTTGTTAACCAAGTAAAAATTATTTGCTACACTTGCCCAAATAAAACCTAAGTGTTCATTTATTAATGTCTCAAACTTTAATCCAAAATTTCAGAACTGCATTAATACATTATTTACAAAGCCCTTTTGATGTGAAGAATAAAAGAAATCTAACTGCATCGGCTTTTGCAATATATGATCATGCCACTAAAAGAAAAAATAGCCTTGAACCCGATAAATTCATGACATCTATCGATGACACAGTACGCGTTGCAGTTCGTGGAATTAAAGTACATCCTTACCTTGCAGAAGTACTGGATTCGTTTTCCCGTGAATTATCCTGGTCGGATCTGAGACATAAAGCGCTCGCATTTCATGTACTCACAGTCACCTATAATTGGTATTTGAAAGAAAATGTTATTGATACCAAGGAAGTCGTTCGGAAAAAATTAGAAATGATCGAGACCACAGTAGAACAATTAAAAGTTAATAATAATCCTTATGCTACAGAATTAGAAAATGCGCTAGCCAAACTATCCTTATTAGTTAACCAGTATTTTAAGTTATCGCCTATAAAACAACTGCAAGAACATTCAAAATTTGAAAAAAAACTACAATTTATTTGCTCTGAACATCAAACCGCCATCGCAAGTGATGTGCAAATTAAATCTGCTTTTTACAGTTTTCTCGCAGCATTTTTAAGTATTTTCAATGTGTTTGGGTTTTCTCTTGCTAATGAATACCAAAGAAAGAACAAGTTTTTCCAAGAAATTTCTTTGATTCCAAAAAATACATTATCAAATTTTAGAGTACCTTTTATTGAAGTTAAAGATACGTTTGAGGAAGAAGAAGAAGATGTATCACCTTTTTCTATTGACATCTCATGATCTGATCGCGCCCTCATTTCAAATACGCTCCCATTTTCCTTAGGAATTGTTGCTGATTCTAAGCAGCAATTGGTCAACTAGTTATCATTATGGCGAGTAAATAATAACTAATTGATTCCACGCTAAAAAAGTCTTTGCTATTAAAAAAAAATGAGTTATAACTCTCTTTTACCTGATTCAAGGATTGACGGGTATCTAGGATGGGTCAGCATGATGCTGAATATTATTTTTTCATGGAGTGAGAAAATGAACAGTAAAGTATTTTCGCAACGCTTCAATCGCGAGTTGGCTTCGTTGGACTTTCCAGAGGATTTAACTGAAAAAGTCAAAGCCGTAGCTAAAGTATTTGGTATTTCACGTCACTTAGCAAACTCGTTAATCTTTGGGCACATACTTCCTGCAGCCGAACAACTTAACCGGATCGCCGAGATTTTAGAAGTTTGTCCGAAATGGTTATGTGGGGCAACCGACCGAAAAAAAACTTATCAAGCGCGTGAAACTATAGAATGATGTATAATAGTTAAAGTTGAGATAATTATTATAAATTTGTAAAATGCTGTATCTGATCTTAAATATTGATTAATAAGATACAGCATATGTATCTATTACCATCATAGAAAATAGCTTTTATTCGCGGATTATTACCATCATGGAATGCTTAAGTTTTTGTATTGCCAAATCAATTGATTTAACACGTGTCGACAGTCATTTTAAAAATGCTTCAACTGACTTTACCTCATTAAAGACTCGAGATGTTCTCAAGTTAAGTGCGAACCACAACAAAGACCATACAATTTTCGTTTTTAAAAATGGCACTGTGGTTTCCTGGGGAATCAAACGTTATCAAATTAATGATTATCTAAGTACCATCAAGCAGCTGGTTGATAAACCAGTAACCCTTTTGGTGCATGATGAATTCCATTATCAACTCAGTGACAAAACAACTATAGAACCACATGATTTTTTCGATGTGGATTGCCTGACTATAGAAGATGAGAGTGATGAGCTCAAACTCAGTCTATCTTATGGTTTTTCCCAATCAGTCAAATTACAATATTTTGAAACAATTATTGATGCGCTAATTGATAAATACAATCCTATGATCCAAATGCTTTCGCATACAGGTGAAATGGAAATTAGCCGTACTCAAATACAACAAATTATTGGAGAAATCCTCGGCGCTAAAAGTGAAATGAATTTAATTAGTAATTTCCTTTATCATCCCAAATATTTTTGGCAGCATCCAACCTTAGAAGAGCACTTTACTATGTTGGAACGTTACTTACACATTCAAAGACGCGTCAACGCGATCAATCATCGTCTGGATACTCTAAATGAAATCTTTGACATGTTTAATGGGTATTTAGACAATCGACATGGCCATAATTTGGAGATTATCATTATCGTCTTAATCATTTTGGAAATTATAGTTGCAGTCTTAAATTTACATTTTTAATAAATTAGACATAAATAAGAGCAAATTAATCTAAAACAGGCTATCCTTTAAAAAAACGAATAATAATTTATTATCAATTATGCTTAGTAAAACAAATCAACTTAATAAAGATCAGCTCAAAGATCTGGAACAATTAAAAACCGTCTGCAAAAAAAAAGACGGCAGCGTGCCTAATTTATATACCCACTTACTCATACAAAAAAGAAATTTACCTACGCTCGTGCTGAATTATGACAAAAAAAAATTAATCGGCTTCCTAAGTGTTTTTTTCTTTTACGAGGATGCAGTTGAAGTTTCACTGCTTGTTCACCCGAATTATCGCAGGAAAGGCATTGCCAAAAAATTGCTACGCAATATATTGCCTCTCGTACAAGAACAAGGCTTTCTAAAATTAATTTTTTCTAGTCCTGCTCATATCAATAGCCCATGGTTACCTGAACTTGGTTTTTCGTATCTGCATAGTGAATACTATATGGAACGACATGATTTAAAGCCATTACTAGATTACAAAAAAAATCTAGTGTACCGTACTGCTACAGAAAAGGATATTCCATTGCTTTGCGTTTTAGATGAAGCATGTTTCTTCAAAACGCAAGCAGAATTAGTTCCTCGTTTTGAACACATTCTTAGTGATAGAGCCTATCAAATAATACTCGCATTTGAAGACAATCATCTCGTAGGAAAAGCACACATACGTTGGGAAAACCATGGCGCAACACTCTCTGATATCGCCGTGTTACCAATTCGCCAAGGTAAAGGTTTGGGGACGGCCTTAATTTCTCATTGCATTAATTATGCTTTAAGCGAAGGCAAACCTGATCTCAATCTTGATGTAGAAACGCACAATCAAAAAGCCCTTAATCTATATACACGCCTCGGTTTTCTAACTCAAAATTCATGTGATTATTGGGAGATTAGCCTCTACGATTTGCAAAAACTAATTAAACCAAAACAAAACCCTTGAACACCGTTGGTATCTAAGTAGTGAGCTGAACCGAAATGCTGACATCCTAGAAAAAGAACAATCGTTCCCGCGAAGGCGGGAACCCATTTCTAGAGAAGCACACTACCACTATAAAAATGAATTACCGCCTGCGCGAGAATAACAAAAATCATTAAATTAATGACCGTGTGGATAACCATTCCTTAAAGTGGACCTCTTCATATAGAGCTTGACAGAATTTAAACCCCGCCTTTAGTATTGAGCTAAAAAAGACGGAACAACTATTTATCTCAAAATCGTTCGTTCAGCTTGCATAAAGAGCGTTTCTCATATTAAAAATAAAAGGGATCATTGATGAAAAAAAGGGTTGTTATAACCGGCATGGAAATAACCTCTTCCATAGGAACAGGCTTAAACAAATTCTGGGAAGCGGCAAAACAAGGGCAATGCGGAATAAAACGGATTCAGAGTTATGATCCTTCTTTGTATCCAACACAAATAGCAGGTGAAATTACGGATTTCTCACTGGAACATCTTCCAGAGCTTAACAAAAATAAACGTTATCCACGGGCCGCTCAATTCGCACTCTATTGTACACATAACGCTATAGAACAATCCGGGCTGACTCCTCATGAACTCAGTAAAGCAGGAACTTTTATAGGGACTGGTATGGGCGGATATCCTGAATCAGAGGCCAGTTATAAATTTTTCTTCAATGACAATTGGAAAAAAATGCAACCGCTGACGGTAATCCGAGGAATGTCAAACTCCATTGCCAATTTTATTGCCATCGCATTTGGCCTGGGTGGACCTAATTCAACTATATCTAATGCTTGTGTTTCCTCAGCTGAGGCCATAGGCTCTGCTTACCAACAAATCGCTAATGGCAGACTCTCCACTGCTGTCTGTGGCGGGACAGAATCGCCTCTTTGGGAATCGATGATGTCCGCTTGGTGTAAATTAAAGGTGATGTCTACCAATAATGAAACGCCTACAAAAGCCTGCCGTCCATTTGATCTGAATCGTGAGGGGATGGTAATGGCAGAAGGGGCTGGAATTTTAATTCTTGAAGAATTAAATCACGCCAGAGCGCGAGGAGCGACTATTTTCGCAGAAATTATTGGTTTTGGTTCCAGCTGTGATGCATTTCATATTACCGCGCCTTCTTCAGAAGGACAGCAACGTGCGATTCAGGGGGCATTAGATGATGCAAAATTATCACCGCGCGATGTTCAATACCTCAAAGCCCATGGTACCGGAACACCCTTAAATGACAAAATTGAGACACAAACGATTAAATCAATATTTGGTGAAAGGGCCTATGAGATCCCGGTTACTGCACAAAAATCAATGATTGGCCATGCAATAGGAGCATCTGGGGTCATGGAGGTCATTTCCACATCACTAAGTCTACAACATGATTTGTTATTACCCACGATTAACTTAGAAACTCCAGATCCTGACTGTGACTTAGATTATGTGCCTAATGAAGCACGTAAAAAAACTATTGATATCGTATTATCCAATCATTTTGCCTTTGGAGGCGCCAACGTCGCCTTGATACTACGTAGATATGTCAAATAAAGAACGAGCCTGGTTGCTTGCGATTACTTCTTAATCGCAAGCTGCAAATCTTTGGGGGGAAGTCAAATATGGCTTTTCAGTGAGAGACGCACAAGAGTAAGTTGCTGGCAAGCAGCCGGGCAGTTCCAGGCTTTTGCATTTGTGCCTCCCAGCTACCTAAAACATATAACCCACACTAAACAATAATTCCGTGGTATACAAATGGGGCATACCGGGGCCTTTATCCAGCGTAGCGCTATCACCGCCCAAATAATTTTTACCCCAATCTGCAAATTCAGCCCCCACGCCTACTTGCCAGTTGGGAGTTAACATTTTTTGCACCCCTAGCCCAACTGTATATGAAAAAGCTACCGTACTGGCGGTAGTAAACCAGTAGGTTGGATACAGAACTGGATCAACTGTAGTAGGAAGCCAATCATGAGCATGGTTCCAACCTACACCAAAACTTCCACTTAAATAAGGCTGAATGGCTTGAAAACCGCAGGCAATGAGTTTTCCTTTAAACTCTGCACGCACATGACTCACCTTATAGCTATAGGTATAAACATCGGGAACACCATCAACAGAAACGGTTCCTGAAAGACTCGCATCACTCGCAGCAGCCACACCGAGTCCGAATTGGGCAATCACATTGCTTGCACCAATAAAATGCTGTAGCCCAAAAAATAATTCACCCGAGCCTAACCAATCGGACTTTGAATCAGCATGATATAAGTTATTTTGTGGAGGTGGAAACGGGTAAAGATATTGATCCTTCCCTGGATCAGACCATGCGGGTCCTCCACTTACAATAATAATTGATGACCAAACCTGGGGTAAAACTGGGGCATAAGGATCTACTACAGCAAACACATTTACGCTAAACAGCGCGCAAAACCCTGAGGCTATTATTTTTTTCAACATACATATCCTTTTGATTTTTAATCATGAATTCCAGAGCATTCAGGCTAATTTTATACAGGATTTAAACCTACTTTTCTATACTTCATGTCGTTACCGTTTAATCGGTTCTGCCAAATTTTATTCAGAGTAAGAAAACATTTAAGAATCACTCAGCTATTAGGTCCAAAATTATAGCCGGGGTTAAGTTTCGCCATACTGTTCCAAGTTGAATAGCACTTAATAATGATGCGCGTTTTCGAAGACTCCGAACAAATCAATCAAGTCGTTTAAAACATAGCAATGGAGGTTTCTTGGGTATATAATCAGCTATTTTACAAAAAAAGGCCAACAAATGAGTTATTCACTGCGTGATATAGCAAATAAGGTACAAGGGGTAGTCATAGGTGATGACACAATAAAAATTTCTTTGCTATCTCCTATTGATGAGATTATACCCGGAAGCATAGTGTTTGCTGACAGTAATGAAAATGTAAAATTGGCGGAAGCATCTCAAGCAGCTGCTATATTAGTCAATGAACAAATCACTGTTTCTCAAAAACCATTAATACAGGTAAAGCATCCATTCAAAGCCTTTATAACTCTGATGCATCATTTCAATCCCCCACAAAAAATCATTCCTGGCATTCATCCTACTGCAGTCATTGGCGAAGGAGTGCAATTAGGAAACGATGTATTTATAGGGCCTTATGTAGTGATTGAAGCAGGTAGTGTTATTGGTGATCACTGTATTTTAAAAAGCCATATTCATATTGGTCGTGAAGTAACTTTAGGCGCTCATACCACCATTCATTCTCATGTCACTGTGTATGATACCTGTCAAATTGGCTCCCGAGTAACAATTCATGCCTCTACTGTTATTGGTTCTGATGGGTTTGGTTATACCTTTGTTGATGGAAAACACCTCAAAGTCCCTCATATTGGGCGAGTCATTATTGAAGATGATGTAGAAATAGGTGCAAATACCGCTATAGATCGCGCCACAATGGGAGCGACTGTTATTGGTGAGGGGACTAAAATTGATAACCTGGTCCAGGTAGCCCATTCTGTTAAATTAGGTAAACATAATATTTTATGCGGCTTTACCGGCATAGCAGGAAGTACAACTTCCGGTAATCATGTCATTTTTGCCGCCAATGTTGGGGTCAGTGACCATGTACGCATTGATGACGGCGTAGTATTAGGTGCTCGCACAGGAGTGCCTCCGAACAAGCATTTAAAAGAAGGGAATGTTTATTTAGGAAATCCCGCTCGTCCTAAAGATCTTGCCATTCAACATGAGCTAGGTGTCAATCGAATCCCTTTAATTCGCAAAAACATTAAAGCACTTTCGGAGCAAGTTGAATCATTGAAGAAACAACTTGCCAAAGCAGAGGCAGAGTAACCATGACATCCCCCTTGATTCTCATCGATGGCTCATCCTATTTCTTTCGTGCCTTCCACGCGCTACCGCCTTTGACTAATTCAAAAGGCCAACCCACAGGTGCCATCTATGGGGTAGCCAATATGATTAAAAAGCTCATTAAAGACTACCAACCTGAAGAATTGGCAGTAGTCTTTGATGCCAAGGGGAAAACATTTCGGGATGAATGGTATCCAGAATATAAAGCGCATAGACCACCTATGCCCCAAGAGTTAAGCTCTCAATTTGAGCCTTTGATCCAGCTACTCGAAGCGATGGGACTTCCCATATTGATTATCGATGGGGTTGAAGCAGATGATGTAATAGGGACGTTGGCAAGGCAGGCGACCGAACAAGGAGTTTCGGTAGTCATTTCGACCGGCGATAAAGATATGGCTCAGCTTGTCAACGAGCACATCACATTAATCAATACCATGAGTAATACCATCATGGGTATTGACGGAGTCAAAGAAAAATTTGGAATAAAACCTGAGCAAATAATTGATTACCTTACACTTGTTGGTGACAGTGTAGATAACATCCCCGGGATAACGAAATGCGGACCTAAAACAGCTGCCAAATGGCTTACAGAATATCAAACGCTTGATAATCTCATCCAACATGCAGCTGAAATTAATGGTAAGATTGGCGAGTACTTGCGTGCAGGCATTCCACAACTGCCATTATCCAAAAAATTGGTGACGATCAAAACGGATGTTGATTTACCCCTAAGCTGGGGTGAGTTAAAGCCGAAACCAATGAATAAAGAACAACTCATCGAGTTAACCCGTCACTTTGAATTCAAAAACTGGCTTAAAGATCTTTTAGGAGAAAAAGGAAGTACATCCTCAAACAAACCTGGTATTTCCAGCATTCCCTTTGAATTAATTACAACCAACCACCAATTAAATCATTTACTCAATCAACTGGAACAATGCCAAGCATTTTGCATTGATACAGAAACAACCAGCATTGAGATTATGCTTGCAGAAATCGTCGGAATTTCTTTAGCGATCGAAGAAGGAAAAGCCGTATATATTCCATTTACACATACAGATGGAACGACACAATTAATTCGTGAAGAAGTATTAACCGCGTTAAAACCTATCTTAGAAAACCCCAAAATAAAAAAAATCGGTCAAAATCTCAAATACGATTATTCAGTATTGAAAAATCATGGCATCAATCTTAAAGGGATCTGCTATGATACCATGTTGGAATCCTATGTGCTCAATAGTAGTTCTGGGCGTCATGATATGGATTCAATGGCCTTAAAATATCTAGGTCATAAAACAATTAGTTATGAAGATGTTGCTGGAAAAGGAGCAAAACAACTGCGTTTTGATCAAATTCCAGTGGGTAAAGCAGCCGCTTATGCCGCAGAAGATGCAGAGATTACGCTGCAACTTCACAATAAACTGTTCCCTTTAATCCCTGAATCGGTGCAAAATGTATTCAATGAGATAGAAATGCCATTGGTTACGGTGCTTGCTGATATGGAACGACTTGGAGTGCTTATTGACTCCGTAACATTAGAGAAGCATGGAAACCGCTTAAAAGAGCGCATTAATGCCTTAGAGCAAGAAGCATTACAATTAGCAGGCAGACCCTTCAACCTGAACTCGCCAAAACAATTACAAGAAATCCTCTTCGATTCACACAAACTGCCAGTGATCGCAAAAACACCAACAGGACAACCTTCTACAGCAGAGTCAGTATTGCAAGAGCTCGCTTATGATTACCGTCTGGCTGCAGTAATTCTTGAGTACCGTAGTCTAACGAAACTGGTCTCTACGTATATTGACGCCCTACCTAGAAAAATTAATCCGCAGACGCACCGAGTACATACATCGTACAACCAGGCAGTCACTGCCACAGGTCGACTCTCTTCTAGTGAACCCAATTTGCAAAATATACCCATTCGAAGTGAAGAAGGCCGGCTAATACGTACTGCATTTATAGCTCCAGAAAACAACCTCATTCTTGCAGCAGATTACTCGCAAATCGAATTACGAATCATGGCGCATTTATCACAAGATGAGAATCTGTTAAAAGCCTTTGCGCACGGTTGGGATATTCATGCGGCAACAGCCAGCGAAATTTTTGAAACACCCTTGGATGAAGTCAGCAGCGAGCAACGCCGTCGTGCTAAAGCAGTCAATTTTGGTTTGATTTATGGAATGTCTGCTTTTGGTCTGGCAAAACAAATTGGTGTGGAACGTCAGGATGCACAATATTACATCGATACCTATTTCCAACGTTATCCTAAAGTTTTGGAATATATGAATCGCACCCGACAACAAGCTCATCATCTCGGTTATGTAGAAACCTTATTCGGTAGACGTTTGTATTTACCTGAAATCAATGCACGCAATATGATACGCCAAAAGGCAGCAGAACGAACAGCAATCAATGCGCCGATGCAGGGTACTGCAGCAGACATCATTAAAAAGGCGATGATATCCATAGCTAAATGGCAAAATGCGCAAAAAAATCCATCAACAAAAATGATTATGCAAGTTCATGACGAGTTGGTTTTTGAAGTAAATGCCAAAGAAATCGAATCAAGCAAAAAGATAATTCGTGAATTAATGGAGCATACGGTGGAACTTTCCGTCCCACTTGTAGTCTCTATTGGTACAGGTGCTAATTGGGATGCGGCTCATTAAACATATACTAGCAATCAAATTTTTTTTGTAAGGTGCTGAACAAGTAGCGGTGTTGCGAGGTATGAAGCATTGGCACTTCATTTTATACATGATGGGTTGCCCAATAAATATTCAATGCATCGCCGTATTCAAGAGGTTTAATAATTTGTCCTCTTACATTTAAGTCTTTGATCGCAAGCTTATCCTCTTTTGTATAAGCATTTGTCAAAATAAATACTTCTGTGAACGCTAATGAAGGATCCTTACGGATAATTTTCAGCAAATCAATCCCATTCACTATAGGTACATTGATGTCAAGAAGAATTACTTTAGGATGAATTTTCTCTTGACCCTGACGTCCATATAATTTGTTTAATGCTTCTTCACCATTTAAAGCAACTTCAATAGCACACGACTCTTTTAGTTTTTTAAATACTCGTTTTACACCCTCAACATCAACAATATCATCCTCGATATATAAAATATCAACGGTGTTTCCTTGGGATTCCATAATCATTCTCCTACCGCGTTCCTGTGCTTTAAATAGCCCATAAATCACGGTTACCAGGAAATAGTTTCTAAGAAGACTTATCCTATTTGTATCGATTCATACATTAATTATAGTACCAATAAAAGATCATTATGTGTAAATACAAACTTTATTGCCTATAATCTATATTACGCAGAGATAGGGAATAAAAATTATGTATCAATTAGATAAATCCATTAATTTTATGCTTGTGGATGACGATGAAATTGATATCAAAGACATGCAACGAACTTTTAAAAAAAATAACATCGATAATCCATTGCATGTGGCGACCAACGGGATAGACGCCTTAAACAAATTATTAGGCGTAAATGGAGAAAAAAAATTAAAACCCACGCCCAAAATAATTATTCTTGATATCAATATGCCTAAAATGAATGGCATAGAATTTATGAAAAATCTTCGAACCCATAAAAAATTAAAATCACTGCTGGTTTTTATTCTTACTACCTCAAATAGTGAACAGGATAAAATAGATGCATATAACTTGAACGCTGCTGGCTATATTGTAAAACCATTTCAAATCTCAGACTTTATGGAAGTAATTTCATCATTACATCGTTATTGGAATCTGCTTGAATTTCCTAACAAAAAAGCGAAATAGCGCCTGTTGCTATTTCTAATCGATGTTTAATGAAGAGCGCAAATCTTATTTTCGGATCTGCTTAGGCCAAGTAAATGACATTGTAGTTCCTCGCTCCACCTGTGATTGAACCATAACTCGCCCTCCCTGAGATTCAACAATTTTTTTCACTATGCTCAGGCCAACACCTGTAGATTCAAACTCATCTCTAGATTTAAGAGTTTGAAAAACGACAAAAATTTTATCAAAAAACTCGGAGGGAATTCCTGGACCATCATCCTTAATCGTAAATAAATAAAAGGCACCTAATGATTCAATCTCAATTTTAATCGTGCCTTTTTTTCGATGGTGATGCTTTATGCTATTACCCAACAAGTTGGATAATACCTGCATCAATGGAATCTTGGCTGTTTTAAAAATCGGCATATTTTGCGGATAATGTACTTCAAATCGACCATCTGGATTAAGATTTTCAATAATTTCTTTTAAAATTTCTTTGGTATTTACCAGCTCAAGATTTAAATCCAAACGACCAGCTCGTGAATATTGTAATATTCCATCAATTAAATTTGCCAGACGCAAAGTACGTTGACGTAATAATGCCAAATGTTCCTTTGATTTTTCATCTAACTTATCGATATTATCTTCTTCAATCCAGGTAGCTAATCGTTCAATTGCACGCAAAGGAGCTTTTAAATCATGTGATGCAATATAAGCAAACTGTTCTAACTCTTCGTTCGTCTTAATCAGTTGATTTTCAATTTGCTTTGCTTTAGTAATGTCTTTAGAAATCATAACATAGCCGATAGGATTACCCTCATTATCCCTGCGTAATGCTAAAGTGACCGAGGCAATAAAATTCGACCCATCTTTGCGAAGGCGTTCAAATTCCTCTTCTGCTTTTCCCTCCCGCAATGTTTTTTGCATGAAGTTCTGAGCCGCTCCAGATTGAATGTCCTCAGGCTTATGGAGGTCTAAAATATTCTTCTTATTTTCCATCTCCGTAGCATGGTACCCGTAATTGCGGTAAGCTCCTTGATTCCATACAATTATTTTTCCATCCAAATCTGTTGCTACAATTGAATACTCAATCGTACTTTCCAGAATATTTTGCAGAATACTTTTTGCATAAAATGCTTCTTCTGTCTTAATAGGTTGTACCTCCAAATCAAGCATGCTCTCTTTTATAGGAGCATTCTTATGTTTTTGATGATTTTTAGTCTTTTTTAACATTCGGCTTAAGGAACCAAGATCATCGTCCATTTCTTTTTCGCTAATTCTTGTTGCTTTATGTGTTTTATGTGGTTTGTGATCTGAAGGGTCCTGTATTCGCTCATAATCCATCATTTGCGATATCCTTAAAAAATAGATTTATCTATTTGTCACAGAAACAGTATTATATAACTATAATTATAGCGTTTATTTCAGGCCTTTGCTGATCGCTGCCCAGAAATAATTCAGATCTACGATATGTAAATCTAGATAATAGCAGCCTGTCTTTTAGCATGAGATACATGTGAAAATGCTTGCTGTTTTTTTCCGACTGACTCATCAAAATAATAAGCCCAAGTTTTTTGGATACATTCTGGACTTACAGTTTTAGTCCAGGTGTTATACTCATTAACCAAGCGATTATATTGAATAAAAACCTTAGCAAAAGCTCCGCGCATAAATTCAGAGTCTGACCATGCTATGAGAGGAAGATGAGGATATTTTTGTAGTATCACCGCTGCAAGTTGCGGACCATGAGTAGATAACTCATCAATCAAATTCAACTCACCATCAATGATAACCAAATCCGGTGCATGAGTATCTATAAAAGACAAAGCATCTTGGCTATTACTTACTACATCTATTGATACTGGAGTAATAGCTGACTCCAAGAGTCGAGATAAGCAAAATGCATTAAAAACGCTGTCTTCTATAATTAATACACGCATAGCATCCGGGCTCCCTATTAGTTCATAGTTAAGTATAAAGATCAAACCTTAAGGAAGAATTAAGAAATTATTTTTGAACTGATTTATCCAGGGCGATTTCATCAAAGTTTAAAAACCAATCACTTTTCTTAAGTATTGAGTAGAAAGAGCAGCTTTCATTCTTTTTAAAGCAATACCATCCTGAGAGGATTTGTCCTCTTCCAGCAAT
>NZ_RZGX01000014.1:0-114287 GCF_003990155.1 Legionella qingyii | reverse complement strand
ATCCCGGTAAATTTAGGATACAATCTTTCTTGGGCATTTTAATCTTCCTTTTGACCGTCAAATCAATGGGTTAGTCTAGACTAACTTGATTAAAATGCCCCCTTTTTTGGGGTAGAGCCAATCATTTATCCTTTTATCTAATCTTATAATTAGAGCCTCCCAAAAAGTATAAAATATTTTCATTTTAATATTTTATTAATCGATATGAAGCATGGTTCTTCTGCGAAGATTTATGATGTCACGAGGTAATAAAAATGAAATTAAAATTTGACGGCATTTTTTAATAAAAAAAATGCTTCCTGTGTTAAAACACCAAAAATCAATACAGGTACCATTAATATAAATTACGGTGGATGTTATGATAATTCCAGCATAAGTATTACAGTACCGCATATTACTACCGATGATGAAACTGTATCCAAGCGTATCGTTAAAGAACATACCTATACTTTAAAATTTTAAAGTGCTTGGTATTACTTTTTAGATCTTTTCGAGCGCTCTTTCGGGTCTAATTTGGTGCTCTCTAAATCGGATCTATATTTTGTATTAAAGATTAACGCAGGTATTTATCAACCATTATCCATAACCTGGATAAAAGCTGTTCATCTGATGACAGGAATTACTAGAGTCTTTGACATTTCATTTCATTCCGCCTACTTCCCCGCTTTATGTGCGGGATCTATACAGAGACAAACTAAAGTGCAGCCTTTACTGGATTTGCATAAAGTGCGAACGTAGGCTAATGAAGCAATTGTCAACAGAGCCTGATATCTATTCATTTTTAATAGTAATTCTTAAAGTCGCTCAAAAATTGTTCTTGTATTAAACCCAAATAATCGCTCGTGCATTCTGTATGCATACTCATCTGTCATATTGGCTAAGTAATCGCATACGATTCGATAAGCAGTCGTTTCATCCTCCGCTTGTTTAAACAAGACTCGGTTTTTATTATCTAATAAACTACCGGGGTTTGAACTGATGGCATCGAAGAGCCTCAGAACAACTGTTTGACCCCCATACTCAAAAGTTCGAGCCTCTTGAGAATCAATGACATTAGTATAGATGCATTGTTTTAAATAATTCAGAAGTGCATTAGCTTCGGGAGTGAGTGCTAGATTGTATTTAAGTAAATTATTTTCGAATTGTTCATTGGTTATTATGATTTGGGTTGAAGTAATAAAATAATTAACCATTTCTCCAATAGTTTGTTTTCTTGAGTAAAGATCTGAAGAAAATAGTGAGTCGATTAATAAATTTTGACGATCGGTTAACGATGTATTATTTAATAACTGTCGAAATTCGGGTGTATCCAGATGAGAGGGATTTATTAAACGTAAATGAATCGCATCTTCAAGATCATGAACCCCATAAGCAATATCATCTGCAATATCCATAATCGAACAGTCAAAACTATGATAAGCAGATTTTCCTGTTTTTGTACCACGAGGAATTTGTGATAGGGATTGAAATAATTCTTTATCACTATTGGAAAAAGGAGATAACAACCAATCGATTTCGGGTTGTTCGCAATCAAAATAAGCTTTGGGCGGTAACCAATCATTAATTTTGATGGTTTTATGGATGGATTCATGAACGGGTGCTTGTTTAGGGGCAACAACAGTAGAGCGTTTCACTGGATATTTTAAAATACCAAGCAGCGCACGTCGGGTTAAATCAAGACCATAGACGCCATAACTGCTCTCTACTTTGGTTAGTAATCGTAGCGTTTGGCCATTTGCTTCAAATCCTCCATAATCACGCATCATATAATTTAGCGCTACTTCACCACCATGACCAAAAGGTGGATGACCAATATCGTGAAGTAAACAAATAACAGAGATCAGATCATCATTAGGTAATAAACCTGCTAGCGCAATGTGCTTTTCTTGGTTCATCAAGAGATTGTGTACAATGCTGCGTCCTATTGAATCGACCTCCAGAGAATGAGTCAGGCGAGTTCGATGAAAATCACCTTCATCAGTTCCTAAAATTTGTGTTTTTCTTTGTAGTCGTCTGAACGCTGGGCAGTGAATTACTCGAGTTCGATCTCGTTCATAAGGATCCCGATGATCCAGGTTTCCTCTTTGATTTGTTTGTCCCGAACGTCGATGTGTCCACATAAGTTTTTGCCGTAGGAATAAAAAAATAATTACTGTAAGACAAAATTTGTCCTTTCACAACTCAATTTTCTAAAGTTTTTTCTTATTATGTAGATATAGTAGTCAAGAAGTGAATAATAAGAACTATAAATAGGGGAATGACAATGGATAAGAAAATAAACTTAGCACTCATGGTAATTTGTGCTTTCATTATGTCTTCTTGTACTAAGGACAGTGAATACCTCACATATCCCGCTTACTCATACACTGATATTACAGAACCATATTCTATGAATAGTAACCGTATGGTTAATTATGACTATAGATATCAACAAAAACAGGAAGTTAATGTTCCTGATTCGTACCATGTTGGTGAATTACATTCTCCCGTTTCTTTTAAGGATAGAGATCAGACTTGGGTAAATAGTCAAAATCCACAAGGTTACACTATTGAGTTGACAGAAGGTGATAAGGCATCTCAAGTGGCACAAGTTCTTTACAAAGCACCTAAAAAAGATCGGATGGCTCAAATCAAATATGAGCGTGATGGCAAAACACGTTATAAGGGAGTATACGGAACATATGGCACTGCAGAAGAAGCACAAAAGGCATTAAATTCATTACCACCCGAAATCAAAAGCAGTGCTTCAGTGATTAACTGGAGTAATGTGCAACAATAGACCCTAAATAATTTACCCCGAATTAAGCGATATCTTAATTCGGGGATGAGTTATTATGTTGATTAAGGAGTCACGATAATCTTGCCGACTTGCTCATTGGACTCCATGTATTTATGGGCATCTACTATATGTCCTAAGGAGAAAGTTCGAGCAATTTGGGGTTGAAATGAACCATCTTGCAAGTGATCAAAAACATATTTTTCAGCTTTTGCGCGTACCTCTGCTTGAGCTACAATTTCAAAAAGCGTATAACCGCGTACGGAAATTCCTTTACTTAAAGCGGTAAAAAGAGGGAATGGAGTGATTGACTCCAACGATAAATTTCCATAAATAAAAAGTATTCCACCTTGGCTCAGTGTTTCTGCAAGCATTTCGACACCTTTTCCTGCAATTGGATCGAATACAATTGTTACACCTTTGCCATGAGTTATTTCATTGACACGGGTAGGGAGGTTTTCATCGTTTGTTACAATCACATGATCTGCTCCTAAGGCGAGTAATTCTGCTTTTTTCTTAGCAGTTCGCGTTGTGACGATGCTAATAGCTCCTTGAGCACGTGCTATTTGAATAGCAGCAAGTCCTACACTGCTACTGGCAGCAGTAATTAAAACAAAGTCATTTTTAGTAAGATTTCCATAATGAATTAGGGCACCATAGGCGGTTAGGTATTGCATCCAAATAGAAGTTCCTTCCTCATAAGAAAGTTTCTCTGGGTATGCTGCGAGTGCGTATGCAGGAACTATAGCAACTTCTCCATATACACCATACTTACCGAGATCAAAGCAAGGCACTGTGCTGTATGTCTTGCCGATCATTTTTTTATCTACATCCGGGCCGACTGCTTCAACTATCCCAGAAGCTTCATAGCCAATTTTTGATGGAAAATGTGGTTCTATCAGATAGGCTCCAGTACGAAACATAATCTCAGCGCGATTTAGACCAATTGCATGAACACGCAAGCGAACTTCACCTTTTCCTGGTTCTGGTAGTGACGACTCTTCAAGTTTTAATACTTCCGGGCCTCCAGTTTCATGAAAGCGCACAATTTTAACCGATGAATTTGACATAAAATTTCCTTATTTTTGTAAAATATTTGATTAGGGCTAATTGGGGCTATGTTGCTTTAGAATCTGAACTGATTAGGATCATTAAACGAGTTACGCCAGGTGTTTTTGAGCGGTCTGCTTCAAACTGCTTCACGGTAATTGCATAATGTTGATTTAATTTTTCCAGCCATGCAATAAATAAGTCAAAAGCTACGGCGTCAAATGTAAGTTGAATATCGCCCAGTCCAGTTTGTTGTAATTGATAAGGAAATTTCAGGGTCGGATCATTTTTTAGTTTTGTCGCGAGCGTGGTTAGGAGTTGGCTGTTATCTACTGATTGTTTCTTTGTTTGCTTTATATGACTTTGTTGTCTTATGTTCTGCATCCACGTCAATGTAGTAGTTTTTTCTACGAGCTGAGTTGATTTTTGAGTTACCTTTTGGCTCAATGGACTATATAAAAATAAATAATAAACATAGAGCAAAAGGCACAGTGTTCCTCCAATCAGCATCCATTTTTCTCTCTCATTAAGACTACTTAAATAAGCTTTCACATTAACTCCAAAGTGGCTGCGACTTGTTGTTCGCGAGTTGATGCTTGAGTTTGTTTTACTTTGAGTTGCAGCTTTTTTAATTCGTTCTCGAGCTCTTCTAAACTGGCGAAATCCATGCTTATTATCGTTACAGATAACGTTTTGTTTTGATATCGCAACTGTTCTACAGTATTACGATCGTTCTTAATTACTTTAGCCAATTGATTGAGTAAAAACCAAAAACGATTTTGCTCTTCTGTATTATTACTTTTTAAAAGTTGCGCAATGCGAAACTTAGGACTGATAACTTGTTTGGCATCAGGGAAAAACTCATGATAGATAACGGCGATTTGTTCATCTATTTTCTCGGTCTGCTTATTTAAGAAATGCAATTTCATCCCATTTACTACGAGTAAGGAGATTAACCAGAGACAAAAAAGGAGACCGACTAGTTGATATCCCTTTTTAATCAAATCACTTTTATTTCCATGCTGCATTTCTCCTTGGCAGAGATTCATTATCTTTGCTTTTAACATTCTTTGAGCAATCCAAGTATATGATGTTTCCTGATTTTTAGGAGATGAAGCATCAATTTGAATTGCGCTGTCTGTAAAAAGTAATGGATGGTATTGTGGGTGATTTTTTAGATAGATATCAGCTAGTTCCCCTGAAAGAGCACCTTGGAAATCCTCAGTATTGATGAGCAAAGTTGTTTCACAGATACATAGCTCTTGTGGTTCCAGGGCAAACCAATCTACAGTAATAGCAAAAAATTCAATGTTTTGGTCATTGAATAATTGCATTAGATATCGAATTCGCTGTTTGCTTATTACAGTAACTAGATATTGATTGTTTTGATATCGTGCTTTATCAAAAGCGAAATGAAGCTCATCTACGGGTTGAGCTAACTTTTCTTCCAAAGCATAAGGAATTGCAATTCGCGCTTTTCTTTCAGGAAGCCATGAAAACTCCAGATTAAGAAGACTAACATGCTCACACGTTTCAATTACTAAAGTTTTACACTCAGTTTGCAATGATTTAATTTCTGCAAAACTGCGTTGAGCAGGTGGAACAATTAATGTCCCACCTTCATTTAATTTAAGGCAAAAGCATCCTGCTTCATCAAGATGTTTTGTAAAGAGAAAAAGAATATCCATTCCTAAGCATATGCTCTAAGTTTTTTTGCATTCATTGCAGTCCACTGTTGTTTCAGTTGTTGCGCCAATAGATAAACTACAAGTGCATATTGAGGACTTGAGTTGTATCGGGTTATAACAAAGAAATTAGGATAAGCTATCCAATATTCATTTCCTTTACCAGTCACTAGTTCAATCAAAGCGGCGCGTGAAGGATGATTATGTGAGGCGGTTATTGGCTTAACGCCATGCGCAATGAGCTGAGTATAGTAATAATTAGGTCTTTTAGGATTCATTTGAATACGTTTATGTAACGTACCTACCAATTTGGCATTTTGAGCAACTCCATCATTGGGTTTCCAGCCATGCTGGTAGAAGTAATTCGCGATACTTCCTATAGAATCAGCATTATTAGTGACCAGGTCGCGTTTACCGGTATTATTAAAATCAACAGCAAAATTACGGTAACTGCTGGGCATAAATTGTGGTTGACCTATAGCGCCAGCGTAAGAGCCTTTGTATTGAGTTGCAGGAACACCATGTTCACGACAAAGTAGTAGATACTCTTTTAGCTCTTTAGTGAAGTAGGGTGAGCGTTTTGGATAGTTAAATGCCAATGTTGCCAATGCATCAAGAACTCGATGATCTCCTTGTCGTTCTCCGTATAACGTTTCTACGCCTAAAATTGCAATAATAATCTCTGGTGGAACACCATATTTTTTCTGTGCCCTGTCTAAGGCTTCTCTGTTAGCAACCCAATAATCCAATCCACCTTTTAAACGTGCAGGAGTGAGAAATAAATCTCTGTAAACATCCCAATTTTTCTTTTCATAGGGTTTTTCCATTGATTCAATAATACCAGGCTGAATAACTACTTGATTCATTATTGCTGTAAGTTCTTTGGCATTAAAGTGGTACTCTTTGACCATACTTTTGATAAAAAGCTGCACATCTTTTCTTTTCGTAAATGCGGTATCTGAATAAGTTGAGAATGAAAAAAGTAGCAACATTATTGCAATAAGCCCCAAACCTGGTATTCGTCGCATAGCGCATCCTAATAAAAATCAAATGATAAATCTTATTAAAATTGCACTATATTAGCAAATACTTTAAGGTCGCGCGTATTTAAGCTAGAATGCGCTATTTGCAAAATAGGTACTTCAGTTGAGTGATTTAAAGCGAATTCGTAATTTTTCAATTATTGCCCATATTGACCATGGTAAATCTACCTTGGCGGATCGATTTATCCAAATTTGTGGTGGTTTAACTGAACGTGAAATGAGTGCTCAAGTGCTAGACTCTATGGATATAGAACGAGAGCGAGGCATCACGATTAAAGCACAGTGTGTTTCTTTAAATTACACTGCAAAGGACGGTAAAACCTATCTCTTGAATTTCATCGATACACCAGGACATGTCGATTTCAGCTACGAGGTATCGCGCTCACTGGCTGCATGTGAAGGGGCAATTCTTGTTGTTGATGCAGCACAAGGCGTAGAAGCACAAACAGTTGCTGTTTGTTACACAGCCATTGACCAATCATTATCTGTTTTGCCAGTACTTAACAAAATTGATTTACCACAAGCCGAACCCGAGCGTGTTATTTCAGAAATTGAAGACATTATTGGTGTTGATGCTCATGATGCAATACGGGTCAGTGCTAAAAGTGGCTTTGGAGTGGAAGATGTACTTGAAGCGTTAGTGACTCGTATTCCTCCACCAGAAGGGGATATTAACCAACCGTTACAAGCTTTGATTATTGATTCTTGGTTTGATAGCTATCTCGGTGTTGTTTCATTAGTACGCATTGTCAATGGTTCAATACGTAAAGGGGATAAGATGAGAGTTATGTCCACAGGACGCTCTTATGAAGTCGACCAAGTTGGTATATTTACCCCTAAACGTACAAAACTGGATGTACTAAATGCCGGTGAGGTAGGTTATTTGGTAGCAGGAATTAAAGAAATTCAAGGTGCCCCAGTAGGGGATACGCTTACTTTGGAAAAAAATCCAGCCGAGAAACCACTTCCTGGGTTCCAACGTGTAAAACCTCAAGTTTATGCTGGTTTATTTCCTATCAGTTCTGATGATTTTGAGGCATTCCGTGAAGCCCTTGCTAAATTAAGCTTAAATGATGCTTCATTATTTTATGAACCTGAGTCTTCTGAAGCGTTGGGTTTTGGTTTCCGATGCGGATTCTTAGGTATGCTTCATATGGAAATCGTCCAAGAGCGCCTGGAACGAGAGTACAATCTCGATTTAATATCTACTGCGCCTACAGTTGTATATCAAATTTTAACACAAAAAGACGAGACGATGCTGATTGATAATCCATCTCTTTTGCCGCCTCTTCCTCAAATTAAAGAAATGTATGAGCCTATTGTGAGGGCAAATATACTTGTGCCTCAAGACTTCCTCGGTTCAATCATTAATTTGTGTGTTGAGCGACGGGGTATCCAGGTCAATATGACTTACAGTGGTCGCCAAGTTTCTGTAACTTATGATATTCCTATGAGTGAAGTGGTTTCTGACTTTTTTGATCGATTAAAGTCAGTAAGCCGTGGTTATGCATCACTTGATTATAATTTTTTACGCTTCCAAGAAGCTGACTTAGTTAAAATGGACATTTTAATTAATAGTGAACGTGTGGATGCGCTTTCAGTTATCGTTCATCGGTCTTCAGCTCAAACTCGTGGAAAATTAATCGCTGAAAAAATGCGTGATTTAATTCCACGACAAATGTTTGATGTTGCAATTCAAGCTGCTTTAGGTAGTCATATTATTGCCAGACAAACAGTAAAAGCATTACGTAAGAACGTTACTGCAAAATGTTATGGTGGTGATGTGACTCGAAAACGAAAATTATTGGAAAAACAAAAAGCAGGTAAAAAACGCATGAAGCAAGTAGGGCATGTGGAAATACCGCAAGAAGCATTCATGGCTGTTTTCCAAACTGATAAAAAGAAATAGTACAAGGCATTAATGATACGTTGGATGTATTATTCGAAACTAAGTTTGATTAGGATATAAATTTATGAATTTTGCTTTAATATTGGTTGTACTATCGTTCATCAGTGGTTTTATTTATTTATTAGATGTTCTTTTTTGGGCAAGAAAACGCGCTGAGGATCAAAAACCAAATCGTATTATTGAATATTCACGATCTTTTTTTCCAGTATTTTTCATTGTATTAATTTTACGCTCGTTTCTAATTGAACCGTTCCGTATTCCTTCTGGTTCATTGGAGCCAACATTGCTTGTTGGTGATTTTGTTGCTGTAAATAAGTTTATTTATGGATTAAGACTTCCTGTTTGGGAAAAAAAAGTTGTTTCGATTTCTGACCCTAAAACAGGACAGGTTGCAGTATTTCGCTGGCCGCCAGATCCTTCCTATGATTACATCAAAAGGGTAATAGGAGTACCAGGTGATAAAATTAGTTATCACAATAAGGTGTTAACAATTAATGGAAGGAAAGCAAAACAGACTTTTGTTGAGTACACTATTGATGAAAGTTCGGGAAAAGCAGTAGCTAAATATCAAGAAGATTTAAATGGTACAGTACATAATATTTTTGTACGAACTGATGTTCCAGCTGTAGATTTTGATATTGTGGTGCCTGAGGGGAATTATTTCATGATGGGTGATAATCGTGATGACAGCGCGGACAGCCGGTTCTGGGGATTCGTACCCGAATCCTATTTGCGAGGCAGAGCATTTTTAGTTTGGATGAGTTGGAATGGCAAAAAGGATAACGTTCGTTGGTCTAGAATAGGAAAATTAATCCCATAAGGATGCAATATCGTTTATGATTCTCTGATCAAAAAACGTACTTTAAGTTAAAGCAGAAAAGGAATAGCAAATGCATAAACAAAAGGGAATGACTTTTATAGGGATGATATTTACAGTCGTTGTGATTGTTATGGCTGCAATCGTTGTAATGCGTGTTATTCCAGTTTATTTGCAGTATTACTCCATTATTAAATCGGTAAAAGGATTAAATTCAGTGCCTTTATCCACATTAAGTGGTGATCCCGTGGCAGATGTTAATCTTCTAAAGAGCACCATGGATAAACGCTTAGATATTAATGGGGTGGAAAGTTTAAAGGAAAATCAGTTAATGATTGAACCTATAGGTTCCAATAAATTTAGAGTGAAAGTGAAATATCAAGTTATTAAGCCCTTAGTATATAATATAAGCTTATTATTTGATTTTGATCATACAGAAGAGGTTGTAGCAGGCAGTGAAAGTTGATTTAGAAAGACTATGCAGGCGATTAAATTATAAATTCAATAATATTGCCTATCTCAAGCAAGCTTTAACGCATTGTAGTGTTGGTAGTGAAAACTATGAGCGTTTCGAGTTTCTTGGAGATTCAATTTTGAGTTTTGTAATTGCTAATGAATTGTTTCATCGTTTTCCCTTACAAAGCGAAGGCCAATTAAGTCGTTTACGTTCATTTTTAGTTCGGGGCGAGATGTTGGTTGAATTGGCTAAAGAAATTGATCTGGGGGATTTCCTGTTTTTAGGACAAGGTGAGTTGAAAAGCGGAGGTTTTCGTCGTGCCTCTATTCTTGCTGATGCTATGGAAGCTGTTTTTGCAGCAATTTTTCTTGATGGGGGGATCGAGACAGCGAAAGAAGTTATTTTAAAGTTATATCGATCCAGACTTGCAGATTCTAATTTAAATGATTGCCTAAAAGATGCTAAAACTCAATTACAAGAATATTTACAAGCTGAAAAAATGGCTCTTCCAGAGTATACTTTGACTAAGGTGGAAGGGGATGAGCACAATCAGATATTCTATATAACATGTATGGTAATTGGAGCAAAACAACAAACTTTTGGCCAAGGATCTAACCGTAGAAAAGCAGAACAATTAGCTGCGAAGTCGATGTTAGAGCTATTACGTTCACCAAAATCTCTTTAGTACATTACGTTGTTTAATTCATAGGTTTCATCTCCTATCGAGCGTCAAGCTCGCATGAGTGAAACCTGATTGTCCCTATTTTAAAATCGAGGAAAAAATTCACCTTAAAGGTTCATGTGATCCCTCCCCCCTGAACTTTCGGCAAGTCCTGTTTGACTCTGTCAAACGAGTATTTAGACATAGGCGAGCGACACGAACAAAGTGAGGGCAAATCCGTGATGAATTATGGAAGCAAGTCAAAGAACTGTTAGATGATTATACTCCTTCAAAATGGATACTCATTTAGGGATTAGCCCAAGCCAAATTAGGCAAAATTATCAATTTATCATTAATGAACTTAATATTTATTTAATATATTTGATAGTATAATGGTCTAAACGACCTATCTTCTCGTTATGGACAGCTAGAGA
The DNA here is from genome assembly GCF_003990155.1 of Legionella qingyii. Lineage (NCBI taxonomy): Bacteria > Pseudomonadati > Pseudomonadota > Gammaproteobacteria > Legionellales > Legionellaceae > Legionella > Legionella qingyii. The sequence continues at coordinate 103,455 of NZ_RZGX01000014.1, read as the reverse complement.
ACTAGTGCATCACTTAGTTTTAATCATTAAACGGGTTTGTCGCTGCGGCAAAGAATATGAAAAAGTAAATTACTTTTTCTTGAGACTTTAATTCGGCGAAGCAACTCGTGTAAAGAACTTTTCAACGAATTTCTCACTTGCCTCCTTTTAACTACATCTGAGCAATTGGAGTTAACATGGGCGTCATATTATTTAAAGTTAAAGTACCTAATATTACTACTGAAATAAAAGAAAAAAATCTAATTATAAAACCTGATGGATTGGGTAGAGGTTGGGTTAATTTTCTTATAGAAGACAAAATGTTAATAACAGAAGAGCTTTTGGCAGAAGCATTTGCCTTGGTTAATAGATTTCAGAACGAAAATCCGGATATCATTATAACAAGCTCGGACATGGCAAAAAAATTAGCTCAGTTTCCCTCTAGATTTTCATCGATTATGTTTTTATCTTCTGTGTTTAACTCTTCTGCTGACCAGTCCAAAGCGGATTGCATCAAGTATTTAAAAGAACTCCCTGAATTTATTACTCAGGTTCATTTTGATGTCAAACATAAATGGAACAATCCAGAAGACGTAATAAAGGCTATTCCAAAACATGTGACTCATTTTAAGATTAATCTTGATGTCATTGCAAATTGCACTCATGAAGAACTGATTCGATTTTTTAGCAATTTTCCAAAGCATTTAACAGAAATTTCTCTTTTAGAAGGAAACCCACAAAATAACCTCGTTATTGATGATAAGGTGTTACGCGATTTGATTATTAGATTACCTGTTTCAGTAAAAACGCTTACGGTCCCTAACGATATGAATGTTTCCATTAATATACCAAAAAGAACATTAGATCTGGATGAATACAGAAAAAGAGAGTACTTCCCAGCGAGTTATGATGATCTGTTCTGCTCAGATGATTTATTTGAGAATGCACAAAATCTTTTAAATGATTACACCAAAAATACCAGTTGCAGCCCTGGGTTTTCACTTTTTTTTACTTTTCACTGGAATCGGCATCATGTAGACAAGGTAAATGAAATAGTGAAAAAAAGTACCAACATCAATGATTTATTGGATAACTTTCGACAGATAGAAGAGCAAAAAGATTTCAATCACACAGGCTCCTTGGCACGCAGAATTCACTACATAAAACATAAGCAATATGAGAAGTCTCAGGAGGCGAATCATGGTGCGGAGGTGTTAAAGCATCAGAATACGATAGATGAAAGCTCAAGCTTGCTTTCTTATTAATTATTATAAAAATCAATAGGAATATCCCAAGGTCGGGCCTTTGGCCCGACAGAAATTGTCGAAAGAATTTATACTGGAGAAGTTTGGAGGTTTGCCTATCCGAAATGAAGCCATAAAACGATGATGTTGGTTACTTGTTCTGGAGTATTAAGAATTTGGGTTATGTTGTCATTCATCATCGAACTCAAATTTATGAAGATTTTGCTTCTGGTAAAAAAGATGATTGCCCAGAACGGGCTAACTTTTTTAAAAGCATTGAGCAAGAATGATACTCTGGTGGCCTGGACGCTCGACCGGTTGGGTCGTGATTTGCATTCTCGTTAATACGGTTCATAATTTAATAGCCAGAAACACCCATATGATATATTGTCATAATCTTGGCAGCCCAACCAGCAATCAGCATCATATATGCTGATCATTTTCCGCCAGAAACCATACGATAATTTTTCGCTGCAGTAAGAAATGTCTTATATTCTGTAGGATTTTCAATTAAGCTTTCCGTTCTTTTCATCAAATCAATTGATTCCTCAGATGAAAGCCATTCATTTTCTTGCAATTTGGCAACTAACGTGACCATCATAAGTTCCAATTTAAAATAAAATGCTATCATTGCATTATCTTTTACATAAGATAACCGATCTTTAGCTTATTATTTTTTCATAGAGGGCTAAATTGCCTTATTGCAGTAGAATTAAAACTTGGGCGGTCTTGGAAAAATCTTATTTTACCTGGAGGGTTTGGATCGGACGGTAAAAAAAGCTTATGAAAATCCATCCAAAGGATTATTATTATGCGCAAGTAAGGAAAAGGTTGTAGCGTTTTCCTTAAATAGAACTTTATCCCCAGCATTAATTGTTGAGTATCAAATTCAACTCCCAGATAAAAAGTTGTTACAAGAAAAGTTACCTGAGATGTCATTAGAAGATAATAATTGTTAAAAAATATTATTTTATTATTAATAAAAAAGTATTTAAATTACCTCATCAGCAGTGAGACAATTCTTAATGCCGAAATAATTACAGACAAGGTTCAAAATGCTTTGTTTCATTAGGATAACTAAATAATGAATTTATTTGTAGTATATATTGGTGGTTGCCACCCTAATTCTTTAATCGAACTTCATGATCTACGCTTTATAGTCGCTAACTCCATTGAAGATACCTATGATGCTCTTAGAAAAAGCTGGTGGGGTATACCAAAAAGTTTACATATAGACGCCTGGGGCATTTTAAAGTATGCAGATGGACATAGTATTCAAATTTCACAGAAACAATCAGAAGATAGTGGTAATAAATTATTTTTCGTAAACTTGGGTGGTTACGATAAAAAGCAATTTACAGAGTTACATAAAAATATTTTTGTTGTTGCTGCTAATGAATTTGAAGCGAAACAAAAAGCACTAATTCAAATTTCTGACTGGGAATCCCCACATCGTGATTATTTATATGAAGTCGATAATTTACTTAATATTAATTCATTAATTAAAAATGAAGGTTATTATTTAAGTTTAAATAGGCAGGCCGAGCCTAAGCCGTTTGAATTTACCTGTTGTTACAATCCCATTGGTAGAGATTAAACCATTTAAGTAGTGATTAAAGATTTTGCGTTAGGGCAAAAATTCTGGATCGCGAGGTTTTTCATTAAGTTTTTTCATAATAGTCATTAAATGTTGATCTGTTATTGAATTAAAACTGGAACTTTTTTTAAATATTGCAGTACAAGTCCATTACAATTCTCATTAATTCCACGCTCTATGGCAACAGCAGTAGTTGTGTGATGTGTACCATTGAAGAAAGCTGGCCGCACGTTGAAATTTATTCCATTGATGAAGCATTTCTTGATTTAAGTAGCTTACCGATTGATTGTCATGACTCTTTTTATGAACAATTACAGAAAAAGATCCTAAAGGACACGGGAATACCTACTTCTATTGGAATAGGGCCAACTAAAACCCTGGCCAAAATAGTGAATCATCTGTGCAAGAAGGTGTTTAAAATTCCAGTGTTCAATATCACCTCGAATCGTGACCAGTTATTGCAACAAATTTCAGTAGGGGGCATATGGGGAGTAGGGCGGCAATGGGAAAATAAACTAATTGCCCCGAGGTATTCATACGGCTTATGATTTGGCAACGACCAATCCCCATCTTTTGAATGAGTTTTAATGTGGTGCTGATGCGTACCGCGCTCGAGCTTCAAGGAATCTCTTGTAATGGATTAGAAGAAGCTGAACCAAAACAAAGTATCATGTCATCAAAAAGTTTTGGCCAGATGCAAACCCAATACTCCTCTATTGCAGAGTCGGTGAGTAGCCATTGCGCAAGAGCCGTCGAGAAAATGCGTAACCAACAATTGAATTGCCAACGCAAGGTGGTTTTTGTCCATACCAATCGGTTTAGAGAGGATTTAGCACAACACTTTCAATCCATAGAATTTAAGTTCATTAATCCTACGGACGATTTGCGATTAGTTACCAAAATCGCCAAGCGATGTCTGCAGCGTATTTTTAAGCCAGGCTATTACTATAAAAAAGCAGGTGTATGTCTTCTTGATTTAATTCCTAAGAATCCACGACAATTGGACATATTTCATCAACCAAGTGACGAGCACTTAGATCATACGGAGCAATTGATGAGTGCTTTTGAGCAAATCAATCAAAAGTATAGACGAAGCACGATTCGACTCGCAGCTGAAGGATATTCAAAACCTTGGGCTATGCGAGCAGAGCTTAAATCACCTGCTTATACCACACGATGGTCTGAGGTTCCTTTGGTTTGGGTGTATTAAAGGGCACATCATGAATGCACTAAAGGATAGAAATCCAATAAGAAAAGCCACTCGGATTGATATGGATTTTTTTTATGTCGTGATTTTCCTGAACTTGACAATGAACTCATTGCAGTAAGAGGTTCGGTTGACCGAAGGGGGTATTGCAACATGCAATTATGCGGCGCGTGCATTTGGTGTACGCTCAGCCATGTCAACAGCATAGGCACTGAAATTATGCCGTTAATTCATCTTGCGACCTGTGCGCATGGAAGCTTGTCGAAACGAAAGCCAATCCATTAGAGACTTATTTGAAGAATACACCGATCTTATTGAACCTTTCTCTTTGGATGAAACTATCTTTATATGACTCTTAAAGCAGCAGGTTGATCTCAAAATTTCCGGAGTGTATACTCCATGCCTTCGTATTTTAACCAATATAATAAATGAAAAATAAAATTTTACTCGCTATACCGTTGGTTACTAGTATATATTCTGCTCATGCAAATAATTGTGGTAATTTAAATGTCTCCGTATTTAACAAGAGTGGGCACACATGTACTTTACGTTCAACTAATTTAACGAATGGCCAGATTATATTTGGGCAAGTACCTGGGATAATTGAAAATGGAGAGAAAGCCCTTGCTTTCACTCTTCAACAAACTTACACAGCTGGTCCCAGTATTCGTTTGGAATATGAATGTGATAATAAAACAATTAGTATTGTTTCTCGACAAGATTTATGTGTTATGTATGCAGGATCCGTTTCTGGAGACTACTCTAGTTCAAACAATGTCCATGCCGATTACATTGCAAAGATTGGCAGTTGGTGGAGTTCGCTTCCTGGTGAAATAAATTGGACTATTGGATAGGCTAACGAGGGCTTTGTTGCTGAGCTCCATGAACTGAAGTGTTTACTGGAGTTTAGGCAGCTCTATAGCTTGCGGGCATTCCTAACGAAGTCATTTTATTCATGACTTCACCGCCCTGCATTACTTCCTGCTCTTGTCGTTTAGAGAGTGCTCCCCAAAACGCCCTGATAACGATAGAAACCATATCAAATAAATGGATCAATTATTTGGACATTGAATTTTAGCTACGCCATCTATCCTGGATACAGTTCTTTAAAAATCATTAATCTATCTAATAATTAGGATATATTTGTAATTTCAAATTTTATAACCTCTTTATTGTATTAATATGGTTTGGGAAGAGGTATTTTCAGGATGTGCTGCAGCGATTAATTTTTGCGGCATCGTCAAGTTAACTTTTGTGAAGGCAAGAAAGAATGGTTGGTAAGTTTTAGGCGCAAAGAATCTGTGATGCAGCTGATTGCCAAATGTCTTTAGCCCTATGAAATTGGATTCGTTGTTGTAGTGCGGAGTTGGTATAGCGCCCAATGGCGACTGCGAAGAGATTCCTGGTTTTTCCCATCAAAGCCAGGACGGTTATTTTCAATAGTTTTGGCAAAACATTCTAAATTTTTTAGAGTGTCTTGGGGGGACCTTAAATCAGCAGTTTTAACCAATATAAGCATATTTTCTGCAGCATGTTTGCGAGCTCTATAAAATTGATTTGCAGCAGGGTTTTGCTCTAAAAATTCTAAATAGGATTCTATTTGTTGCTTTATCTCTTGTAAAGGCTCCTCAACTGGATACCCTGATAAAGCTTGTTTTACAGAAATTTGCGCATACGTAGCTTTTGCTTTTAAAAAATATAGGATGTTGTTTTCTTCAAATTGCTCTGGTTGAGCAATCAAACTCACAAGTTGCGCCTCCACCGCCTGTCTAAGGATAAAAGCCTCTGCCTTCTCACTGAGGCGTGTTAACTTTAACGCAACCATATGCTTCCTTTGAGCAGGGTCGTACCCACCTTCTATCTTATCTAGAGCATCTATCTCATCAGATAATCTTATGAATTCTTTATTCATTTTTCCTATATGAATGTCTATCTTATCGATGAAAGCAAGAAGTCGTGTTCCAGCTTCACGCAATTGTGAGGCCTTATCTTCTTTTAAATTACTAATTGTATAATCAAGTAACCGCTGGTGAGTTTTTTCTTCATCAATCGAAGCCAGCATTTCTTTACTCAGTTCCATCATCGTTGTTTTTGCAACTTGTTGGGCTGCATTTCCTTCTGTATATTCCGGCCCTTTAATTGCTTGCTGAATTGCGTTCGTTACTATTGCGCGAATATCTTTTGCTTGTTTGCCTTTATTTTCTTCTTTCAACTGTAGCGACGCCTCATGGCTTAATAGCACTGCGGCACCAGACATCACTTGAGTCAAACAATATCGTTCTTCCCAGTCAGTAGATAAAATTCCATGCTGAATTTTTACTATGTCGGTAAAATTAATGTCCGTTTCTGCAAGTAGACTTGCCATTAAAGGAGTTACATCGTCAGCACCTAAAGACTGATCCTTATTATCCTCGTCCTTGTTTAATGGTAAATATCTTTGATTTAATAACGGACCTAAACCTGCTGCTACTGAGTACTCTCCTTTTCTTAAAGCATTAATATAAGCTTGTGGCTTGTCGTTATAACCTTCCCTTTTAACCATAGACATATTTGCACCATAAAAACTAAGCACCTTATCTAAATATAGAGCATGCTTATAAAGCTTTGTACTGTGACACCCGAAAATGGTATAGAGTTTGATTATAAAAAGGCCACTCACTGATCTGAAGAGGTCCACAAAGTTAGCAAGCGTAGGCCGGGCTGAAAAGCCCAGCCTACGCGCTTTATCTATTAATCAAGGTTCAAATTAATACCAAAAAAAATTGAATTAATGGAGGGTTTTACCTAGTGGTTTCGTTGGCTTGAGATTGAGATGTGATAAAAAGCACAATAAATTCTGATTACTTATAATAGCAATGGTGAATTGTGTTCCGAGGAGGCAGACCACATCCTTGTGGTAGTGCATCGTCCTTGATGCGTTCAAATAATCCTTGTTAAGACATCCGCTGTCCTTCCTCGTACTGATTTAAGCATAGCGAATAATTTTAATGAGTTATACTCAAAATGGCGCATAATCATGTAAGAAATCTCTTAATTTGAGTTTGAGGCCCTAAAATGGGCTGCACATTTTAATTCAGCTGAGGAGTGTTAAAGGTTTAACTTTAATTTACCAAATAAATTATTTGAGATAGATAAGAGTTCTAAATTATGTATAAAGATTATAAGATGATTTTTCTTTTTACAATAAGAAGTGGTCTTTTAAAGTGAATCATATTTGTGCAAAGTCTTCTATAAAAAGAGTAACAGTTGCCTGGCAACTTTCGAAGCCATAGACGCAAAAAATTTGATTTTATGCCAGGATGCACAACAAATTTTTGCGTCTCAAATGAGGGCTTTTTTAGCAGAGTTTATTGTATTGAACAAATTTCTTCGGTTTTTGGTACTGACTCTTGTTCTTGTTGTTTAATTTCTGTTTGAACCTTCTTAGGCTCTGCTTGTAAGGTCTGTTTTAGCGCGGTTAATAGCGTTACAAGATGGCTTTTTCTTGCTAACTTTAACTCGTCAGGTGGCATCTTGCTGGTTGCATTATCTGCAGTTAAGTTATTACAGACTATAAAAGTATCTCCCATTTTTTGAATTTGGATTCCAGGAGTTTTTGGCCCACTATTTATAGCCAGGGTGTTTTCATTGACTTTATACATTCCATAGTCAGGATTAAGCGGAATGTTTTCTCTCAGGGGAAGTTCGGAAAACCAATTCTTAAAAGAATCATAAGTGGTTAGGACGACGTGTGTACCGGTGCTTTGCGAAAAGGCTATATCATCTTCTTCATATGAAAAAAGGCGAATCGTATCATAAAAAGCATGCGCTATGTGCAATTCCTCCTTCATTTTCGTAGCTGAGTCATGAAAAGAAAGTTGCGGTTCAAGAAAATTTGCCAAAGTATCGAGATAGTCTTGAGGTAGTTTTCCAAAAAAACTATCACGAGACGTTCTGCTTACTTGAGCAAGATGAGGAGCCAGTTTTTTTATTTCTGGTTGAAATAAAAATCCATTTTTTTTAAGCTCATCTAAAAACTCCAAAAACTTGGGATGATTTGAGGCTTCTACTTTTGACTTGTCCCATTCATAACCATAAGCTACTCTCAGCTCAAAAGAATATTTATTAACAAGATCTGTAAATTGTTCATTTACTTTAATGGATAAGTAATCGGGAAAAATGTTCTCAAAATTTTCAATAAGTAAGTTTGCATAAAAATTATGTTGATAGCCATGTCGTCCTGAATTATTTTCTTCAAGATATTTGACATATTTTTCTTTCCAAGCAGAATAACGGGTATTAATTTCTAAATTGCTTTGCATGGTATTCTCCTGCGAATAAACATTAGAGCTGTGCGCCAGACTGGAGTTGGTGCGGTGTATGCTAGAGAATATCATTTGTTTTATTAAGGTATGATTAAGCAAACAGAGTAAAAGTTGCAATATACCTACCAACCTATGCAGGAATAGAGTATTGAATTCAGGGCAAGCATCTATTTTTTCCGAAACCCAGCCTGTTTATCTAGCGATTGATAGAACGAATTGGTACTGGGGAAAATCAAAAATCAATATTTTTATGCTATCAGTCAGAAGAAGCAATGCAATCGAAAATCAACAGTTTCAAATTTATTTCAAAAATCAACTTTTAATGTATTTAATAATATGATTAGATGCTGTAGCAGAAATAATTGCTTGAGCTGTTAACTATCGTTCCGCTTTTTGAGGTAAATGCTGTGTCTTATGATGTGTATTCTTTTGATTTTGATGGATGTACAGCCAATTATCTTTTTTTATCAAGTAAAGTCAAAGATATTATTGTCGCCAATAAAATCCTCTTCGATAATATTAAGTCCACAAGTAATCAAAAAATTATTTACATAGGCTCTAATCGTCAAGCTCCACGAGATGATCTTGCTAACTCTTTAGCAGATGAGAGAGGTTCTTGTTATCCAGCATTAGAACAGATTGCTGTGGCGTTAGGAGGAGTTCTTGATAATTTTCTACTAGGTGATATCTATAACAATCTGCCTGACGGAACTTGTTTTAATCAGACATTAAAATATCTGGCTAAAAATAATAAAGATTACAAAGAACTCAGTCCTAAGAAATTTAAATCTCTTTATAACTGGGTTCATGATGAAAGTAAGCTGACCGTCCTTTATGCTCAAATGCATAAAGTATCTTTAGAACATCCTGATGAACCGATTAATTTTAATTTTTTCGACGATAGAGAAGATATTTTAACTCAATTACACGCCTATTTTTTAAAACATCAAGATTTGATTCCAAGCAACGTCACCTTAAATTTGAAGCAGTATAGAGGCCCTATAGATAGAAATAGTCAAGAGATTGATCCGTTAGTGGTAGACTATCCCTCTATTGGCGGAATAAGGCCTGGGGCAGATAAACACTACAGGCAAACTGTCAAAACTATGGTGGCAGTGACGATAGAAAAAATGACTGAAAAAGGAATGGATATAAGCGCCACTGGAGCCTCAAAAGGGATTACCAGCTATACCGAAGCTAAAAAATATGGTTTTGACATATCTGCTATAAAATGCATTAACCATTACGAGCCCGGTATGATGCCGATGAATCCGCCAGATGTGCCATCTGCTAAAAAAGAAAAACTTTTTAGCGAGATGAGAAAACTATATGTATCTAAACATAGCAGTATTGAAAAACTTGATAAGCTAATTCTAGAAAAAAAACATTTCTCGGAACCAACGCCTTCAGGATTCAATTCGGCTACTTCCATAACTCCATCTCCTGAAGCAGAAAAATTTAAACTCCTTCGCGCAGAAAAACCTAAAAGTGAACGCCCAAAAGATGGAGGACTAATGGGAATTCATAAGAGTCTTCATGTACAAGGTATCACTACAGATTTTACAGATATGGAAGAGGTTGAAAATCATTCCTCTGATCTAAAACCGTCAGAATCCTCCCATAATCTCATCGCGACACTCTCTTCACCAGAAGAAAAATTTAAATTTTTTCCTGCAAAAAAGCCTGAAGGTGAACTCAAAAAAAAAGAAGAATTAATGGATACTCATAAAGGTCATATAAATTCAGAATATGTTGAACAAGAACCAACTCAAGGTTCGCCTAACAAGATTTTCTAACTGATCAGTTCAATTACAGTGGCTTTACAGTAAACAAGAGTGGATGATTATTTTTCTCAATTAACCTATTGGTTTTATTAGGGGTGCGACAAGCAACGGAATTAAAAGATACTCTAACGTTAAATTTAGTTCTCTATTAATCCATTAAATGCAAATTTAAATCAATAAAATGCTCTTTGAAAACACTTGCGAATAATAAGATGGAAAAATGAAAATATTAATTTTTAATAGGTTGTATGCTTATAGTATCTTTTAATTCCGTTGCTTGTCGCACCCTTATTACGACTGCTAGTTAACCTTACTGCTCCCAAGTGGAGCATGGTTACTAAATGTCACCTGCAAATGAATTACCAAAGGTCATTGAAAAATCACAAGATGAGATTAAGCAAATCATTGCATCGGTACACTCATCAAACTTTGATGTGGTCTAATTGATTTGATTATTGAAGGTCACGACAACTTTAAAAGTTGTTATAATCAATGACTAATTATGCGATCAGTTAATAAGAATTCACTTATTTTGGTTCATTCTTAAATTATATTGACTGTTAAATTAGCCATCCTGTTCTTAACAAGTAAATTCTATACAGAATTACCATCAGTTAGCGTGATTTGCACGTCTTATCCTATCTTACTAAAGAAAGGTAGACTCAGATCCGTGTTTTATTACAAAGAATTTTGGATATCGAAACACTTTTAACTTAGCTTGTGTACGCTGTCTTCATTTATTTAGTACAAGTAAATTACTGTGATAATTTAATTCATTATAAAAAATTACCTGTTTATTGTTTTTGAACGTTTACAGAGTAATTAAGTTGACGGTGCTTTCGAAATCTATTGACAAAGAGTATTTTGACTATCGTTAATAGGATTAATTAAAAGAAAATCTGACAAGTTTTTGATTAGTTGATTACATTGCTCAGAGATGATTTCAAATAATGTAAAAGCCAATCTGCCTATTCCGATTGGAGAGGTAAGAATTTTTGCACAAATAAGTACGGTAGCTGCAAAAATATTTTTTATAATGTTCGGATCAAAATCAACCGAAGTTGAAATTTTTTCCATTCCGAATGCGTAAAATGTTTTGCCGTAAAGCCCACTAGTAATTTTATTGATAATTTTCGAAAATTCATCAGTACTAAATTCGTAAATACCATCATTACAATCGAAATATTGATAGCGATCATCAGCAATTTTTTTAATTGCAAGTGCATGCCCCCCAATAAGACCAAAATATTTCAAGATAACCGTATCATTATCTTGAATAAGCATTTCCTGTATATCTTTTTGTATTTGTTCTTTTCTCCAATCCATATAAATATCAATGGTCCATGCACTTTTTTTATTTGGTATAAATTGGGACCATTGAGCATTATCAATATCCAAAGTTAGTGGAATTTCCCTTTTGCTTTTCTCAGCATCTTTAGGGAGCACTAATTTTCCTTTAGCCCAAAATAAGCTATAGCCATAACAATCACCTATCAAAGTTTGTGAAGATTGTTTTAAATTTAAGATTTTGTTCATACAACTCTCTTTGATTGGTTTATCTATAATCAATATGCGCTAATAATAACGCATAATGACTCTTAATTGAATATAGTGTTCAGAAACAATCATTAGGTTGAATTTATTTAAAATGAGTTTTCATAAAAAGCAATGATCTTTAGAGTTAATAAAATCAGACAAAGTGTATTAGGAGAGGGGGCTTACTCAGCAAATAGCATTTAAAAAGTCTGATTCCTGTGAATAGTAGACTTTAAGCAGGGAGTGACCTCGAAATAGAACAAATATATGAAAAACAGATTTATTGAGCCTCATAAGCAACAACGTTAGCCCTCCCATTTTGTAAATGAGCAAACCACACATTCGAGATCACTCACTGACGTTCGGGATGACGTATTATTCAGAATGCTCTAAACTAATTCCTTGATACTACTAACTGCTTCTAACGCTACACTAAATCATCCAGGCTACTACTAATTTCTAGCCATTCTTCTTCAGCCTGATTTAATGAAGAGTGAGCAGTGGTACGTTTTTGTAACAATTGATTGAGTGTATTTTGTTGTGTATTGTCTTCATAAAGACTGGCATTACCAAGTTGGTTATCCAACTTGGTAATTTCACTCTGATATTGTTCAATCAATTGCTCCAATTTTTTCAGACGATTTTGTAGGGTTTTCTTTTCTTTATAATCATTTGTAGAAGCAGTTATTGTATTTTCCTTAATTGAATCTTTAGTTTGCAGCCAAGAATAATAATCGTCTAAGTCACCTTCAAAAGGTTGAACTTTTTGTTGATAGACAAGATAGAAATTATCAACACTGGTTTTGAGCATATGACGATCATGGGAAATCAAAATTATTGCACCTTCATAGCTTTGCAATGCAAGCTCGATTGCAGAGCGCATCCCAAGATCCAAATGGTTTGTCGGCTCATCAAGCAGAAGTAGATTGGGTTTGAGCCAAACAAGTTTGGCTAAAGCCAAGCGTGCTTTTTCACCGCCGGAAAAATGAGTGATAGGTTGAACAGCCATATCACCAATAAAATTGAAGCCGCCTAAAAAATCACGAATGCTCTGCTCCCGTGCTTCTGGTGATAGAGCTTGGATTGTTTCTATTGGACTTAAATTACAATCAAGCTGTTCTAGTTGGTGTTGTGCATAATAGCCAATCTTTAAATGAGCTGAACGATGAATTGTGCCATTCAAAGGAGTTAAAGAACCGGTTAACGTCTTGATTAATGTAGATTTTCCTTCGCCATTTGGGCCAAGTAAAGCGATTCTGTCACCTGGATTGAGTGAAAGATTGATTCTCTTTAATATCGCTTTTTCCGATTGATATCCTGCGTCAACCATATTGCATTGTATCAATGGATTTCCTGCGCGAGGACATGGAAAGAATTCGAAAGAAAAAGGAGAATCTACTTGGGCTGCTGCGATAATTTCCATTCTTTCTATAGCTTTAAGACGGCCTTGAGCTTGTTTTGCCTTAGTTGCTTTTGCTCTAAAGCGATTTACAAATGACATCATATGATTGATTTTAGTTTGTTGTTTCTCATACATGGCTTGTTGTAATGCCAGTTGTTGTGCATGTGTTTTTTCAAAACAGCTGTAATTGTCGCTATAAAGCGATAGACTTTGTTTTTCAATATGTAAAATATGAGTAACAAAGGCATCAAGAAATTCTCGGTCATGGGAAATAAGAATAATGGTACTGGGGCTTTGTTTTAAAAAACGCTCTAGCCAAAAAATTGCTTCCATATCTAGATGGTTTGTAGGTTCATCCAGTAAAAGCAAATCAGCCGGTTTCATTAAGCAACGTGCAAGGCTTAAACGCATTCGCCAGCCTCCAGAGAAGCTATTTACTGCTGCCTGTTGCTGCGTACCACTAAAACCAAGCCCAGACATAATCGTTGCGGCTTGAGCGGGTTTACTGTAGCCACCACTATGGCTTAATTCTTCATGACAAGCTAATACTTCCGCATCGTTACCTGTTATTTCTGCCTCTCGTAAACGTTGGATCAATTTCATATAACCATCATCGCCACCTAAGACAAAATCTAATGCTTTTTCATCGCTGTCGGGTAATTGCTGAGATAAATGGCTGATACTAAGTTGGGGATTAATTAAAAACTCACCTGTATCGGGAGTCAATTTTCCTAATAAAAAGTCAAATAATGTGGATTTTCCACACCCATTATGACCAATAAGGCCTATTTTTTGTTTTTCATATAAAGTGACATTGACTTTGTCCAGTAAAACTTTATTGCCGCGACTTAGAGTAATTTGACGAAGAGTAAGCATGATAAATCTTTAGCCATAAATAGAGTTGGTTGCAGAAAAATTAAAAAAACGTAGCATGGGTGCCCAGACTACGATATTAACTCAATTCTAACATAAATCCATTTAACTTGGTTCGGGCTCTATAGTTTTTTTCCTGGCGGATTGATGACGTGCTTGTTTTTCAATGTCAATATAGCGATCTGTTGTTGCACTGGAGCTGTGACCGGCATCATCACGTACATGCTCGCGCGGGCGAATTTTAACATCTTCTGAAATTCCCGTATGCCTGAGCCAGTGGACAGTGGCAGCAGTCAAATTGTCTGCATCTTCTATATGACCTTTTATTCGAAGTTGCTCACCAGCTAAGTCAAAGCAGCGTTGAATAATTCGACGTATCGGTGCTGTATCACTCATGGGGCCATTGCCGCGAATTTTAGGAATAAGCGGGCTATTATCCGCTGGAGAAGGAAGAGGGGGTAGTCCCAGAAAACAACGCCATCGCATTAAGCTATCTAACATCGCATCACTCACTGCGATTTGTCGTTCTTTATTTCCTTTGCCCACAGTTGTAAACCACCAGTGGCCGTTGCTGTCTTTTGAGAAATCATTCATGCTGGGGATCCAGCGCTCACTTGCTGCTAGTTCAGAGATACGAAGATACATACCAAATAACATGCTGAGCATGAAACGAGTACGTTCATGTTTCATAGGTGATTCTTCAGCGAGAGATTCAGCTGCGTCCAAAACGGCACTCCATTGCACCAAACTAAGACGGCGTATGGGAGCATTATGTTGTCTCTTACGAATAAATTTGCTTTTTTGGCGAATAAGGGCAACAGGATTAGAAACTAGGTATTCCTCGGCAATTAAGAAATTAAATAATGTACTTAAAATAGCAAATATTTCCTGAATAGCGCCTTGAGATAAATTGAATTGCTCAATTTCAGGTTTATGGCCATTTTTAATTGCGGATTTACTTAGTGTCACTACGAAGGGTCTCCACTCTTCATTTGGAATGCGATGCCCGTCTTTTTCAATAAAACGAGGAACCTTTTTTAAGCTTATCCACGATTTGACTGGGTTTTGGCAAAAATGAATGTATTGCTCTATATCGTCACGTTTCAATTCATTTAAGGTCGCGTTTTTAATTAACCAGGACCATTGCAACAAACGTTCGGTTTCCCTGCGATAACTATTAAATGTTCCTTGGCTGCCAGTGTAGCTTTTTAAAAAATTCAACGCGTAATTAAAATCATTTTGGAAACGCCGATCAGGCAATACGACGTGTTCATGATTTTTATGGAGATAGTTTATATTGTCGAAGATAGGAAGAAGTTTAAATTTCATAAGTACATTGGAAGATTAATTATAATTATCAATGCTAGCTGAAAAGTGATGAAGATACGAGTAGGGTAAACTTAAGTGGTTGTATTCATGCCGGCCTACATGGCTGAAAAATAATCTAGATGTGCAAACAAAATAAATGTGTATTGTCAAAAAGTAAAATTAATTAAAAATAAATGATTTAAGATATTGACCTTTGTGAAAGCACCTAGTAATATCTGCGCTCTGTCCTTGGGACGGGTTATACGGGGTGTAGCGCAGTCTGGTAGCGCGCCTGCTTTGGGAGCAGGATGTCGGGGGTTCGAATCCCTCCACCCCGACCAAATTTGCGCCCGTAGCTCATCTGGATAGAGCATCGGCCTTCTAAGCCGAGGGTAGCAGGTTCGAATCCTGCCGGGCGTGCCAGCCCAGATTTTATTTATCATATAAGAATTTCTGGTAAAAAAATTTTATATGGTGAGCGTAGCTCAGTTGGTAGAGCCCCGGGTTGTGATCCCGGTTGTCGTGGGTTCGAGTCCCATCGTTCACCCCATTTGAGAAAGAAACAAATGGTTTATCGCTAAAGATTTTATCTGAGTCTTTACAAGACCGAATTACTGATTGATAATCCAACCTGATTTGCGAAAGTGGCGGAATTGGTAGACGCACTGGATTTAGGTTCCAGCGGGGCGACCCGTGAGAGTTCGAGTCTCTCCTTTCGCACCATTATCATTATAAATTCCAATGAGGTGAAGTTAATGCAAGTTTCTGTTGAGACCCTAGAAGGTTTGGAGCGTAAGGTAACAGTTTCTGTACCTGCGGAGAAAGTTGAGGAAGAAGTGAGCTTACGTCTCAAGAATCTTGCTCGTAAAGTTAAAGTTGATGGCTTTCGTCCTGGCAAAGTACCTATGCATTTTGTAGTCAGTCGTTATTCTCACAGTGTTCGTGAAGAAGTCGCTCGTGATATGGTGCAATCCACACTATTTGAAGCATTACAAAAAAATGAATTGGTTCCAGCTGGCTATCCATCTGTTGAGCCTGAGCAGCTTGAGAAAGGTAAAGACTTCAAATATTCTGCGATATTTGAAGTAATGCCTGTATTTGAGATCATTGAATTAAATCAAGCCGTAGTTGAATTAGCGCGTTCTGAAGTAACCGATAAAGATGTTGAAAGCATGTTGGAAAAGCTTCGTGAGCAAAATAAAGAATGGCATGATGTATCTCGGGCTGTCAAGAAAGGCGATAAAGTGCTTATTGATTTCGAAGGTTTTCTCGATGATAAACTTTTTGATGGTGGCAGTGCCAAAGGCCACGAATTAGTTATTGGTTCTGGTTCAATGATTCCTGGCTTTGAAGATGGAATTGTAGGTAATAAGAAAGAAAAACCATTTGATATCAAAGTAACGTTCCCCGAAGACTATGGTCATAAAGAATTAGCTGGTAAAGAGGCTGTATTCAAAATTACTATTCATAATGTAATGGAAGGAAAACTTCCTGAGCTCAATGATGAATTCGCAGAGAAATTTAATATCAAAGAAGGCGGCATAGATGCACTGAAAAAAGATATTAAAGAAAATATGGCTCGTGAATTAGAGCGTCGTGTTAGTATGATGAATAGGGAAAAATTGTTTGATAAATTAATGGAAGTTAATACTATTGAATTACCAAAGGCTTTAATTGACAAAGAAATCGAACATTTGAAACATGATATGTATCATCGTCTTTTTGGACATGAGCATCATGATAATGAACAGATTCCTGATTTTCCTCGTGAACTGTTTGTCGAGCAAGCAAAACGTCGAGTTCATCTTGGTTTACTCTTTTCAGAATATGTTAAGAAACACCAAATCGTAGCCGATAAAGATAAAGTTAATGCAGTGATTGAACGCTTTGCCAGTGCTTATGAAAATCCTGATGAGTTACGTGCTTGGTATCAAAGCAGTAAAGAGCATATGGCTGAGATCGAAGCACTTGTTATGGAAGAGATGGTTGCAGATAAAATTGCTGAGGATGCAAAAGTTAAATATAAGAATAAGGATTATGATTCAGTGATGAATCCTAAACCAGAAACCGAAGCAACTGAAGCGACTGAGAAAAAAGGAGAGTAATTATATGTCGGGCTATTCAGATAACATAATTCGCAATGCCAGTGGATTAGTCCCAATGGTTATTGAACAAACTTCACGTGGTGAGCGTTCATATGATATTTACTCAAGATTATTGAAAGAACGTATTATCTTTCTATTGGGTGAAGTTGAAGATCATATGGCTAATTTAGTGGTTGCTCAATTGTTGTTTCTTGAGTCTGAAAATCCTGAAAAAGATATTTCTCTCTACATTAATTCACCTGGAGGGGTAGTAACTGCTGGTTTAGCAATTTACGATACTATCCAGTTTATTAAACCTGATGTAAGTACTTTGTGTATAGGGCAAGCAGCAAGTGCTGCTGCCTTGTTACTTTGTGCTGGCGCTGATGGTAAGAGATTCTGTTTACCAAACTCACGAGTAATGATTCATCAACCTTTAGGTGGTTATCGAGGCCAGGCAACTGACATTGAAATTCACGCTCGTGAAACTTTAGCTGTAAGAGAACGATTAAATACCATTATGGCAAAGCACACTAAAAAGACTCCTGACCAAATTATGCGTGATACAGAGCGTGATAATTTTATGAGTGCGACACAAGCTGTTGAATATGGTTTGGTAGATCAAGTACTTTATGATCGTGAGTCAGTAACTAAAGCAGAGTAATTATTTACATTAAATTTAAATACTGAACTATAATGTGTCATGGCCCGGATGTAGCGAAGCGGAACCTGGGTTAGGGTTCAGATTTAGCGGGTTCCGCTTCGCTGCACCCAGGCTAGGAATGCGATTAGGGGTCCTTTTAGATTGATTCATTATTACTTCTTCGTATTTCGTTTTGTTTTTAAAAAATAGTTACAGTGAATAACAGTGGCATATCTTTTTCTGATTGACTAATATTTTACATATATTATCTATTTTTCCGATAATCGTTGTAAGAAGGGGTTTGGTTATGAGTAAATCCGGTAACGGAAGTGGCGATAAAGTTTTGTATTGTTCTTTTTGTGGAAAGAGCCAACATGAAGTAAAAAAATTGATTGCTGGTCCTTCTGTGTTTGTATGTGATGAATGTGTTGAATTATGCAACGATATTATTCGTGAAGAAACACATGAATCTCATGAAGAAGCAGAAGTACGCTTGCCATCACCTAAAGAAATTTCAAACTTCTTAGATGAGTACGTTATTGGGCAATCACATGCAAAAAAAGTCTTATCCGTAGCTGTATATAATCATTACAAGCGATTACAACATAAAAGTGAAGACGGGGTTGAACTTGGCAAAAGTAATATTTTACTTATCGGTCCAACTGGCAGTGGAAAAACACTTTTAGCGCAAACATTAGCTCGTATTTTGAATGTTCCGTTTGCAATGGCTGATGCAACTACACTTACTGAAGCAGGTTATGTAGGCGAAGACGTAGAGAATATTATCCAGAAGCTTCTACAAAAGTGTGATTATGATGTAGATAAAGCACAACATGGTATCGTGTACATTGATGAAATTGATAAGATATCACGCAAATCGGATAATCCTTCAATTACCCGTGATGTTTCTGGTGAGGGAGTTCAGCAAGCACTTTTAAAATTGATTGAAGGCACAATTGCTTCAGTCCCACCACAAGGTGGCCGTAAGCACCCACAACAAGAATTCTTACAAGTAGATACTTCTAATATTTTATTTATTTGCGGTGGTGCGTTTGCTGGATTGGAAAAGGTGATACGAGAACGTAGTGATAAGTCAGGTATTGGATTTTCTGCTCAGCTAAAAAACAAAAAGGAAAACAAAGATGAACTATCAAAGGTATTGAACCAATTGGAATCTGATGATTTGATTAAATATGGATTGATACCAGAGTTCGTTGGCCGATTGCCTGTAGTTGCCACGTTACAGGAGTTGGATGAGTCAGCTCTTATTGATATTTTAACTAATCCTAAGAATGCTTTAACTAAGCAATTCCAGTCTTTATTCAAAATGGAAGAAGTGGAACTTGAATTTAGAGAAGAAGCATTGAACGCTATTGCTAAAAAAGCCCTGGAAAGAAAAATGGGTGCACGAGGTTTACGTGCCATACTTGAAAATATTCTTTTAGACACCATGTATGAATTACCTTCTCTTGAAGGAGTAATTAAGGTTGTGGTTGATGAAAGTGCGGTGACTAGCTCATCTAAACCCATCCTTATTTATGAACAAGATGGGATGAAGAGTGCGGCAGGTGGCCAAGAGTAGGATTTTCCTCTATCTCTCTCCTATACTTAATAGGGGAGAGAAGTTCTTTAAAGAACTTTCTTAATTATAACGCTTTGATTTCTTGCAATAACTCTCCCTTCCTTTTAAATTATAATTAGCTGTCAAATAAATATTAAAGTTTTCCGATTGAATAAGGGTTCATTATGTCCACTGAAATTAAAGAGACTTCGAATGAGACAGAAAAACTGTCTAGCATACCTGTATTACCATTAAGAGACGTAGTGGTCTACCCTCATATGGTTATTCCTCTATTTGTTGGTCGAGGAAAATCAATTAAAGCCCTGGAAGCGGCTATGGTTGATAGTAAGCAAATCTTTTTAGTAGCACAGAAAAAATCATCAAATGATGATCCTGGCGCTGAAGATATTTTTCATGTAGGCACATTATCCAGTGTTCTTCAGTTGTTAAAACTACCTGATGGAACAGTGAAAGTATTGGTTGAAGGTGAGAAACGTGCCAAAGCGAAAGAATATAATCAGACTAAAGGATATCTAGAAGCTGATCTTGAATTGCTGGAGGATAAAAATGCCGCAGTTCAGGAACCGGATATTGGTATTTTAATGCGCTCCTTGATGTCGCAATTTGAGCAATACATTAAACTAAACAAAAAAATTCCACCTGAGGTTTTATCTCCTCTTGCTGGTATAGAAGAACCTGGACGGTTAGCAGACACCATTGCTGCTCATTTAACCTTGAAAGTTGACGATAAACAAGAATTATTGGAAACAATGGATGTTGGTACTCGTCTTGAGCGTTTAATGTCGGCTATAGAAAACGAAATTGACTTGCTGCACGTCGAAAAGCGCGTGAGAGGGCGGGTTAAGCGACAAATGGAGAAAAGTCAGCGAGAATATTATCTCAATGAACAAATGAAAGCGATTCAAAAAGAATTAGGTGAATTGGGCGAAGAAGGGAATGAAATTGAACAATTAGAAAATTCTATTAATAAAGCCGGTATGCCCAAGGAAGCAAAAGAAAAATCGCTAGCAGAACTTCATAAGTTGAAAATGATGTCGCCAATGTCTGCTGAAGCGACTGTTATCCGCAATTATCTTGATTGGATGCTTTCAGTACCCTGGAAGAAGAGAACTAAAATTCAATTTGATTTGCCTAAGGCAGAAAAATTATTAGATAAAGAACATTATGGCCTAGAGCTAGTTAAAGAACGCATCATTGAATACTTGGCTGTTCAGCAACGTGTGAAACGTTTAAAAGGTCCTATACTTTGTCTTGTTGGACCTCCAGGAGTAGGTAAAACGTCATTAGGACAATCTATTGCGAATGCTACAGGTCGTACGTTTATTCGCATCGCTTTGGGTGGTGTTAGAGATGAAGCAGAGATTCGTGGTCATCGAAGAACTTATATTGGATCAATGCCAGGAAAAATTATTCAGAAATTGTGTAAGGCTGGAGTAAAGAATCCACTCATTATGTTGGATGAGGTGGATAAGATGGCGATGGATTTCCGTGGTGATCCAGCTGCAGCTTTGCTTGAGGTATTAGATCCAGAGCAAAACCATACGTTTAACGATCATTATCTCGAAGTAGATTATGATTTAAGCGACGTCATGTTCATTGCAACAGCAAACTCGCTTGAAATTCCTGCTCCATTATTAGATAGAATGGAAGTGATTCGACTTGCAGGATACACAGAAGATGAAAAAGTAAGTATTGCCGAAAAATATCTTGTTCCGAAACAAGTCGCCTTGAATGGTTTAAGTAACCAGGAAATACATATTAGTGAAGGAGCGATTCGCGAGGTTATTCGTCACTATACACGTGAGGCAGGCGTTCGTAATTTAGAACGAGATATTGCTAGTGTTTGTAGAAAGGTCGTGAAAGAAATTTTATCTAATAAAAAAGTTAAAAAAATGACTGTAACCACCAGTAATATTGAAAAATATTTAGGTGTGAAAAAATTCAGATATGGTTTAGCCGAAGAGTTTGATCAAGTTGGACAGGTTACAGGTTTGGCATGGACGAGTGTCGGAGGTGAGTTGCTAACGATAGAAGCTTCAATGATGCCTGGCAAAGGAAAAGTGACGCATACCGGTCAATTAGGTGAGGTCATGCAGGAATCCATCCATGCAGCGATGACTGTTGTACGGAGTCGAGCTAAAAAATTTGGCTTAGCTGATGATTTTTATGATAAGAATGACTTCCATGTCCATGTCCCTGAAGGTGCTACACCCAAAGATGGTCCTAGTGCGGGTATAGGTATGTGTACGGTGTTAGTTTCTGTAGTAACACAGATTCCTGTTAAAGCGGATGTAGCAATGACGGGAGAAATAACGCTGAGAGGGCAGGTATTGCCAATTGGAGGTCTTAAAGAGAAGTTATTGGCTGCTCATCGAGGCGGAATTAAACATGTCATTATTCCTGAGGAAAATGTAAAAGACCTGGAAGAGATTCCAGATAATGTTTTACGTAAGCTATCAATTCATCCTGTTAAGACCATAGAACAGGTGTTAGAGCTGGCTTTACAACGCACTCCTTGGGTAGAAAAGCCAAAAAATGTACAGCCTGAGGCTTTAGTAGGTAAAAAATCAAAAAAAATTAAAAATAATGATTTACATACCCATTAATTAGATGTATATTTCGTTTCGTAGCCCGCCACTAGCGGGCATTGCAAGGAAGTAACTACTTGACCGGTTAATTTGGTGAGTTCAAATAAATTAACTTAGAAGTATGGAAGATTAACTGTATAGGGGAAGCAATGAATAAGAGCGAATTAGTTGATGCTATAGCAAGTGGTTCGGGTTTGACAAAAGCTGACGCAAGCAGAGTTCTCGAGACTTTTACTAGTACTATTACTGATGCTTTAAGAAGTGGTGATCAAGTAGTAATACCTGGTTTCGGTTCTTTTTCAACAGGCAATCGTTCAGCACGTACAGGTAGAAACCCACAGACTGGCAAAGTTATTCAAATTAAAGCGTCACGAGTAGCCAAGTTTAAAGCGGGTAAAAACTTGAAAGAGGCAGTTCAAGAAGCATAAGGTTTCTGGGTGCTTAGCTCAGCTGGGAGAGCATCGCCCTTACAAGGCGAGGGTCGTAGGTTCGATCCCTACAGCACCCACCAAGAAATGGAGTGGTAGTTCAGTTGGTCAGAATACCGGCCTGTCACGCCGGGGGTCGCGGGTTCGAGCCCCGTCCACTCCGCCAGATTAACGCGCCGAAAGGCGCGTTTTTTTTATCTGGAATGTTTGTTTTTTCAAAATTATTTCCTTTATTTCAGATTCTTTATATTTAGAGAAAGATTGGGTGAAGTTATAAAAAGAAATACCATACCCACTTCACCATAATTCTATGGCTGATTCAGGAAAGAGGAATTTTGCAAAATAAGTGTACTGTTGTTTTTGTTTTGATTTTTTTCAGTCTGGGGTATAATCGACCCGCGCTGAATTATATAAAGCCTTAATTAATATATGGATCTCGGGACATGTTACAAAAGTTAAATGAACGTATACAGGGTGTTGTAGCTTGGTTAGTAGTTATTTTAATCGGTATTACGTTTACACTTTTTGGTGTGGATTATTATCTACAATCACGTCAAACGACAAATTCAAAGGTTGTCGTCAATGGCCAGCCTTTAACAATGCAAACATTTGAGACCAATTACAGACGTGCTCGCTCCATGCAAGATATTGAACAGATGACTGCTGCTGATGAGAAAAAGCTGCAGAATCAAGTTTTAAATCAAATGATTACTAATGAAGTTATGGTGCAAGCTGCTCGCAAAAATGGATTTGATGTCAGCTCGAATCAGGCAAATGCAGCAATTTTAGGTATCCCGCAGTTCCAGGAAGACGGTCATTTCTCAGCTCAAAAATATCAGCAAGCGTTAAATGCTGCTTTATTTACTCAATCAAGTTTTCAAAACGAAGTAAAACAGGGGATGTTGTTAAACCAGCAACGATTTGCTTTTATGGGAAGCTCTTTTGCTTTACCTGATGAAATTGATCGGTTTGTAAGTCTATACATGCAAAGCAGAGACTATGATTATCTAACCGTTCCAGTGGCACTTTTTGAAAAGGATATCCAGGTTTCTCCAGAAGAAATATCTAGTTATTATAAAAAACACAAAAAAGAATTCATGACCCCAGAAAAAGTCAGCCTGGATTATGTTTCATTATCGATGCATGATATCAAGAGCAAAATTAA
This sequence comes from Legionella qingyii, assembly GCF_003990155.1. Taxonomy (NCBI): domain Bacteria; kingdom Pseudomonadati; phylum Pseudomonadota; class Gammaproteobacteria; order Legionellales; family Legionellaceae; genus Legionella; species Legionella qingyii. The sequence goes on along the minus strand of NZ_RZGX01000014.1, from coordinate 79,731 downwards.
AATTTCAGATGATGATGCAAAACGTTATTATGAAGAAAACCAAAATAGCTATTTAATACCTGCTAGTTGGCAAGTGGCCCATATTTTATTTGCTGTTCCAAATGATGCCAGCCAAGCTGATTTGGAAAAAATTCAGAAAAAAGCGAATGATACTTATCAACTATTGCAAAAAAATCCAGAGCAATTTGAACATTTTGTTTCAACGCTTTCGGATGACAAACTTTCCATTGCAGATAAGGGTGTACTTCCCTGGATCTCTGCTGGACAGAATGATTATAATCGAATTTTATCTAATTTAACCAAGCCGGGACAGATTTCGTCTCCTGAAAGAACAAAACATGGTTATGAAATTTTTAAAGTAATTGCTTATAAACCTGTTTCAACAAAATCCTTTTCTGAAGTAGATCAATCGATTAAAGAACAACTTATCGCTGAAGCAGCTCAAAACAAATATACCCAAGCTTTGGAGCAATTATCAGATTTAAGCTATCAAACTCCAGATTCTCTTCAACCAGTAGCAGAGGCATTAGATTTGAAAATCGAAACAACTCAGCCTTTTTCAAGAGAGGGTGGTGCCGATACTATTACAAAAAATAAACAGGTAATAAATGCCGCATTCAGTCATGATGTTCTCGACTTAAGTAATAATAGTGAACCAATACAAATTGATAATGACTCGGTTGTAGTTGTAAGGGTTAATCATCATTGGGATGAATCACAACAGCCTTTGGAATCTGTTCGTGATCAAATTAATAAAATATTAGTTAAGAAAGGTGCTGAAGCTAAAGCCAAAGAAATTGGAATGAATTTATTAAGTCCAGTTGAAGATAAACAGCAGCAAGAACTGATCAGCTCAAATAATTTATCATGGAAATCAGAAGTTATGTCAACTCGTGATAATGATAAGGTTGATACTGATATTAATGATACGGCATTCAATTTATTGCGACCAGAAAGTCGCAATGGTCTTGTTATGCAAAATGGTGATTATGTAGTAGTGAGATTAAAGCAGATTCATGATGGGAAATTGAGTACATTAGACAGGGAGCAGCAAGATAGCTTAATTCAACAAATTGAAGCAAGCTATGGCATGATGGATTATGACTTGTATGAAAAGAGTTTAATTAGTCGCGCACAAATTGTGAAGCATTAAGATCTATAGACAAACGTGCTAAGTAGTATCTTACTTTAGAGGTTCTCTTTAAGTAGGCTGAGTAGCAAAGTTTGGCGATGTAACCCAATAAAAGGAGTCTCTATGTCTGATTTAAGTACGAAGTTTACCGATCTTAAATTGAAACAACTATATGCTCATATACTAAGTCATTATAAAAATTGTGTTGGTCGTTATCTAAATATTTATGAGATGTACAATGAGATGTTTCTGGCGGTGCAATTTTCTATAGAGTCGCCGTTGAGTACAAGCTCTCTATTTCTTCTAGACCGAGAAGAAAAAGATAAAGCCTATAAGGCTTTTAATAAAATATTTTATGCTTTACCTCTCTTTAGAGAACAGGTTTCCCAAAAACAACACAAATTTAATCCTCAAATACCTCAATTTAACCCTGAGGTAAAATATGTGATAAATGAGTATAACAATTATAATTGCCACGATTCAAGGCTCATTGATTGGTTGATTTTGAGCTCAATACTCGATTCTCATCGTCATTCTCATTTTCATCATGATACAAGTTGTTGCTTTCCTTCTAACCATCATAAGCATGATTCATCATCAAAAGATGATTTAAGTAAGTTAATCGCCGCATTAGTTATTATCGTTATAGCAGCGGCTGCAGCTGTCTTGGCATTTATTGCTTTAGCCTACATGCTCGATGAGTTTGCAAACAGTATTGAGCGATTTTGTTATGGCGAAGGATGGTTGAAAGGCGCATTAATGTTAGCCACTTCTCTCGCATTTGGTGCTGGTTCAACTCTTTTAACGCTTAATTTCGCAGCAGCACCACTCATCGCTCTTGCTGTAGCGGCAGGATTTAATCCTGTTGGCGTAGTAATTCTTGGAGCGGTATTGCTTACTATCATAGGTGCTGGTATCGGATGTTGGGCAATGAGTATGATGTATGACTCCATAAATGCATCAGCGAATAAAGAGTCTATGGATCCAGAAGATCCCCTACGATTTCAATTAACTGCTGCAGAAGAAGAGTCTTTACAAAAAAAGGGTATTGATCCTATTGCAGTAAAATGTGCTATGGTTGCACTGCGGGCAGAAATGGCGAAATCGTTAGGTAATGAGAAGCCAATACCTTCTTTTTTCAAGCGTTATTTTGACGAAAATGGAAGTGAAGTCAATGAATTACTTACAAAGTTAAGGCATTTGCGTAAAGGTGAGTTGAAGATTGTTGAAGTAGGCGATTTGTGTTTTGATTGCAGAATCTCCCAACTAACCTATATCAATACTCAAACCTTTTATTCGCAACAAACACCCCCACCTTCATATTATGATTTAGAGCCTTCAGCTCCTCCTCAGTATTTCTAAGTGGATAGTTGATCGGGTAAAGTTTTCGTCTTTACCTGATCAAATCCTCAGTTTTACAATCCCGTGGTTGTCTAAAACTAGTCTTTAGATGTAAATGGAAGCATGCGCTTCAATACAAAATCTTTGCATATGAAATGATGGTATAAAGCCGCCAGAACATGAATTCCCACTAAAAATAAAATAATAAAAGCAAGCATTTCATGTGTTGAAAACATAATCCCACCAAGATGATCATTCGCTGAGATAAGGCAGGGTATGGTAAACCAACCAAAAAAGTTAATAGGCTTTCCATTAGCACATGATAACAGGTAACCAATAATAGGCATGAGGATGATAAGGATGAAAAGAGTATGATGGACCGCTTTAGAAGTAATGTATTGCCATCGGGGTTGAGTTTCTGGTGGAAGAGGCTTCACATTTATCATATGCCAAATGAAAAACAGGATTCCCAATATTAAGATGGTCATCCCTATAGACTTATGTAACATGATATAAAGAGAGGCTAGCGGTGAGTTATCACTAATGGACCAGACTAAATAATATTGGGCAGCAATTAAAATAAAAATTAACCAATGCAACAGTTTTGTCATACTACCAAAACGCTTTGCGCTATTCCTTAACATATGGTTCTCCACTGATGATAGAAGGTTCTACTATATCAACGACTTATATAATATTGAACATATTTTTATTATGGGAACTTATATTTTGAAATTAAATTCAATACCAAAACCAGCACTTTGTTTTGATTTATGAATTGGGTATCAGTAGTAGAGGAATTTAAAATTTGGCGGAGAGACAGGGATTCGAACCCTGGGAAGGTTGCCCTTCAACGGTTTTCAAGACCGCCGCATTCGACCGCTCTGCCATCTCTCCAAGCGAGGATACTACTCTAATGATCTTGGTTTTGCAAACATTTTTTTATATTTTAAGTGATCGCTGAATATTTTTTGTTGATGCTGTTTTTATTTCTCTCAATTTTTAAAAAAAACATAAGAATGTTCGCAAATTCAATCGTCCTAGGTATAATGTTTCAAATTTTTGTGGCTGTTGTTGTGGATGCAACAGATATATATTTAGATAGGTGTAGTTTATGAAACAAATTCAAATGTTGTTCCTTATCGGTCTTATTGTCTCTTTATCTGCATGTAAGACATGGTGGGGTAAAGATGATGAAGATAATAATCCTTACAAAGGAATGACGGCTGAGCAGCTTTATACAGTGGCCCAGAAGGACTTACGAAAAAAAGAATATGCAACAGCAATAAAGCATCTTGAAGCAATTGAAACAATGTATCCCTTTAGCGATTACACTGAAAGTTCGCAGAAGGAATTAATCTATGCATATTATAAAAATGAAGATTATCCTTCTGCTGCTGCGACGGCGGAGCGATTTATCCATCTTTATCCACGAGCCAAAAATGTAGATTATGCTTATTACATGCGTGGGATGGCTAACTTCCAACAAAGCCGAGGAGTTTTTGCAAAATTCTTACCTTTAGATGAGTCCTGGAGAGATCCCGGAACGCAAACTCAAGCATATTCCGATTTTGGTACGTTGATTCAAAAGTTTCCAGATAGTAAATATAAGGCTAATGCATTACAACGCATGATTTATTTACGCAATATGTTTGCACAACATGAGGCGAATGTGGCAACGTTCTACTTTAAGCGTCAGATGTATGTTGCAGCAATTAATAGAGCAAGTTATGTCGTTAAAAATTACCCACAGGCTCCAAGTGTAAAACAAGCATTAGTCGTTATGCATGATGCAAATATGGCATTAGGTTTTAATAAGGCTGCTGAAGAAGCCTTAACTGTTTATAAGGCAACTTATCATACAGACAAAATGGAAAAAATCACCTGATTTATTGATGATGAAATAAAAGCATCTTGTATATTTAATTATTATGGTGTGTGAAAGGGAGTTTCTTTATATTACGGCTATGGAATAGCAAATGAAGATGAGAGAAATTTTTATGGATAGTCCGTCTTTTTACAAAGTTCAATGGTAAGTAAAATGGGCAATAAAAAGAGAGCCGCTTTAGGCTCTCTTTTATTTTAAATTTATAGAATCTCTGCTAACTCGGGTTCTTTTGATTTCGCTGCGAGTGCGGCTAAAAGATCATTAGTCAACTCACGTAACTCACCTGATAATAAAGTAAGTGCTGCATCACGTTGTTGATATTCTTCATCAAGTTGCTTAATTTCGTTAAAATCATCAAGAAGGTAATCGAGGCTTTTAAGCTTTTTGAATGTAAAATCATGGGTTAAGGTAAATTGAATTCGTTCCTTCCAGATTAAAGAAATTTCTGCAGTTGCCATGCCTTGTGATAATAAAGTTATAATTTCCTCAGCTGGAAGCTCATAACCTTTACAATGCACACGTTTTTTTTCATCATCAAGAGAAAAAAGTAGGCAATCAGATGCTAATTGAAAATGATTAGGAAGTGTACTTGGCGAATGAATCCATTCTGCGAATCGTAAAGCCAGATTTTCTGTATGAGTTAGTGGTTCAATTGTAATCCCTGCCACTGACTTACGTAAAAGAGAGGTAAGCTGTAATGCTTGATTAGCACTGGAAGCATTAACTATTATTCTGTTGCTCGCACTATCCAGGATGGCAAGCATTTTTTTTTGGACGCAAAACGATTTGGGCAATAATTCAAACTCAATATCTTCGGCCATTTGTGCCTTTTCTGCACGTTTAACGGTGCGGCCTTGTTGGGTTTCAAGCGCATGCACTCTTTCAGCAAGCATTTTGTTGATCACCCCACGTGGCAGTAAACGTTCCTCCTTCCCCATACAAATCAGTGAACTTCCGGCAACTTCCTGAACCATTTCGTCTGCAAAAGCAGGAAGCCAGCCATAAATAAAACGGGCGTGGGGCGGGCAAGGTTTTAGAATATTTTCAGCTAGGGAGGCTGTTAAATCGCTAGCTTCATCCAGCTCATATTGATAGATCAGTGCATTGTTAAACCACATAAAGAACTCCTGAGATTACATAATAAAATAGGTACCGATTGCCATCGTCCTATTATACGGTAGTTTATAAAAGTCGATATTTAAATTAGCCGAATAATTGCGTATTAGAAAAGCAAACAACTTTTCTTGCCAATAAAATGTTAATGATTTTTTTGATTTTGATGCAGTAATATTTGGAATTTCTACCATATAAGTAGCGCGGTCAACATTTAACTTAAAGGGAAAAAGGTTTTTGTTCGAAGCACGTTCTAAAGCTCTGGGTATCGAAATGGTTTCCATAAATCCATAATGCAAAGTAAGATTGAATACTTTCTCGTGCAAGCAGGTAATTTCATAGCGTTGACTGTAATGTATATATGGGATGTTTTCTACTACATAATTTACAATAAGTACGCGTTCGGGAACGGCGCGGCTTAACTTAAGAAAATGAAGAAAGCTTCCTCCGCTTCTATCATAAACATCAGTGATAAATACTGCAGTCAAATCAGTAAGTTGATTCAAGCTTTTATACTCTAATTGCCTGAGAATCTTGGAAATATCATCCTTATTCATGTAATAGTTTTCACGCAAGTATTCTAAGCCAAATTTCCAGGTATACATAATGGTTGCTATTATCAGCGCGAATGTGACAGGGACCCAACCACCTGTCAAAAATTTATGTAAATTTGAACCGAGAAATGCAAAATCTATAATAAGAAATAATCCAAATATAGGGATAACCTTATATTTTGACCATTTCCAAATTGATAATGCGGCATAAGCAACCATCGCATCAATTAGAAGCATGTCTGCATTCACAGCAATGCCGTATGCATGAGCAAGCCGATCTGATGTTTGGAAAGCAAAACAAAAAGTTAAGGTCCCAATAAACAAAATAAAGTTAATTTGTGGCACATAAATCTGCCCTGAAAACTCCCTGGACGTTTGTACTATAGGTATACGAGGGCATAAACTGAGCAAAACCGCTTGTTTTGTCAAAGAAAAGGTAGCTGAAATCACAGCTTGTGAAGCGATTATTGTTGCAATGGTAGCGAGAATAATCAAGGGGATATAAAACCATTCCGGTGCAATCATGTAAAAAGGGTTGCTAATGGCATGGGGATTTAAAAGTAAGTTAGCCCCTTGGCCAAAATAATTTAATATTAAACAGGGAAGAACAACGGCAAACCAACCTGCTCGAATCGGATTTTTTCCAAAATGTCCTATATCTGCATAAAGCGCTTCACCTCCGGTGACAACGAGGAAGATGCCGCCTAATAATAAATATCCTTTTAATCCTGTATCACGTATCAAATCAAAGGCATAGTAAGGATTAATTGCAGTAAGCACAATAGGGGCTTTAGCAATTTGTATGATACCTAGAATTGCGATAGTTATGAACCAGACAAGAATAATTGGTCCGAACAGATTTCCAATACTTCCCGTTCCCCTTGCTTGTAATGTGAAAAGAAGAATCAAAATAATTATAGCGATAGGAAGAATAAAGGGAGTAAAAGTATCTGAAAGGGTGCTAAGGCCTTCTACAGCACTTATTACCGATATGGCTGGTGTTAGCATTCCATCACCTAAAAGCAAACCAGCTCCAAAAATTGCGACGATGTAAAACAAAGGTGTATATTTTGTACTTTTATACTTCATTAGTGCCAAAAGGGCGAGAATTCCTCCCTCGCCATCATTATCTGCCCGTAGAATCAAAATCAAGTATTTGAATGAAATAACAAGTATCAAACACCAAAAAATAAGGGATAGCACGCCTAAAATGTGTGATTGGGAAATAGCAATATTATTTAGAGTTACTTTTAAGGCATATAATGGACTGGTCCCTATATCACCAAATACAACGCCTAATGCCCCAAGGGTGAGACCATAAGAGAACTTGTTTGTATTTTCCATATCAATTACCAGAATGCATTGCTAAATTAATAGCAAAAAGGGAGATAAAGAGTTTTTTCATATTTGCTATACTGTCCCTAATTTTTATTTTTCCACCAGTTAATTGGAGTGGGAACGACTTTCTTAGGTTTTATAAATTTTACGAACTATTGCAGGTGTAGCGTTCTTTGTGTAGATTAGCCGATTTTTGTTCTTTGGGAAATAGAAAAATGAATGCAAAAGTTATTTTGCTTGCAGCAAAACAAAATACTGTATTACGCGGTCATCCATGGATATTCCCCAAGGCGATTGCGCGGACTCATGGGAAATTAGTTACAGGCCATTTGATTGATATTTATAATTCAGATGAGAAACTTATTGGTGTAGGTGTCTATAATGAGCATTCTCTCTACAGAGTCAGGGTTTTGGCGCTTACCAACGAATCCATTGATATTAGTAATTTGCGCACTTTGATTAGCCATCGCTTAAACCAAGCGAAGCAAGTAAGGGAGTGTTTAAATCTACCGAATGAAGAAACTACGGCCTATCGTTTATTTAATAGCGAAGCAGATGGTCTTTCTGGCTTAACGATCGATCGATTTAATCAAACTTGTGTTGTTGCCAGTTCCGCTTATTGGGTTGAGCTCAATCGAGAAATTATTATTGAAGCATTACAGAATTTGTTTCCCGCAGATCAAATTATATGGTTGCCTCAAAGTAAACCCTTGGGGCAAGATGGCTGGAAGCAAATTACTGTACAAGAGAAACAATATAATACTCAAGTTCTTGAAGCTGGAGTTATTTATGAAGTTGAGTTCGCTCAAGCACAAAAAACCGGGTTATTTCTTGATCAACGAGAAAACCATCAACGTATTGCTCAACTATCTAAAGGAAAGAATGTATTGGATCTCTACTGTTATAGTGGTGGTTTTGCCTTACATGCTGCTAAAGCAGGGGCTTTAAAGGTTACAGCAGTGGACAGTTCTGCTCAAGCAATAGCTCAAGCTAAAAAGAATGCAGTATTAAATGGAGTGTCCCAGATCGAATGGATTGAAGCGGATGCACGAGAGTATTTAACAAAAGCAGGGGACTATGATGCAGTTGTTCTTGACCCTCCTAAATTGGTTCCATCCAAGCAGCATGTTGAGCGAGCTAAAAACTATTATCGATTTTTACATCGTGAAGTGTTTAAGTACATGAAAACGGGGTCCTTATTAATGACGTGTAATTGTTCTTCAGCACTTTCATCTCAGGAGTTTTGCTCTTTGGTAAGTGCTCAAGCTGGAGCTGTAGGGAAACAAGCGCGAATTTTAGGTGTTTATGGTCCAGCAGGTTGTCATCCTACATTAGCATCTTTTCCTGAAGGAAATTATCTTACTGCAGTTTTGTTGGCTGTTGTGTAATTGATGTAAAAATAAAATCGCCTCTCCCAGCAATATGGGAGGGGTAGGGATGTAGGGATGTGCGGCGTAGCGTGAATCCCCTCATCCGCCCTAGCGGGCACCTTCTCCCCGTTGGGGAGAAGGAATTTAGGTATGAATCGATCGGTCTCTATCGCGTAAGCATTGCAACACATCATAAAAACTCAGTTCACATGCCTTTAATAAAACCAATAAGTGAAAAATTAAGTCGGCACTTTCATTAACTAATTCTTCGCGGTCGTTATTTACAGCCGCAATCACTGTTTCTACGGCTTCTTCCCCTACCTTTTGAGCACACCTAGAGAGTCCAGAATCTAATAATTTTGCTGTATAGCTGTTTTCATTTTTTGCATCCGCCCGCTCATTAATCAGCTCAATTAACTCATGGATAAATCCAAGATTGGTGTCATGTGCGAGTTGAAAGCAACTTGTGTACCCTAAATGACATGCAGGACCTTTAGGCAAAACCTGAATTAAAAGGCTATCATTGTCGCAATCAACACTGATGTGTTGTACCGACATGCTGTTACCTGAGGTTTCCCCCTTACGCCACAATCGTTTTCGGCTGCGGCTATACAGATTTAATTGGCCGGTAGTGAGGGTAGCGATCAAAGCCTCCTGGTTCATATAACCTAACATTAGGACATTACCATTTTCAGCATTTTGGATGATGGCTGGTAATAAGCCATTCATTTTTTTCCAATCTAAAGAATTAATTTCCATATGAATCATAGTCGTACCTCAATCTTTTGTTTTTTAAGTGCTAATTTTATTTCGTGTATCGTCAAAATTTTGTCATGAAAAATACTGGCAGCTAAAGCTCCATCTACTCGAGATTCCAGGAACACTTCAGTAAAATGATTAATTGCTCCAGCGCCTCCTGAGGCAATTAATGGTACCTGACATAGAGGTCGCATCAATTTTAACTGATGTAAGTCGTAACCTTCGCGTACCCCATCTGATTGCATGCAGTTGAGTACAATTTCTCCTGCACCTCGATCTTGTACCTCCTTGATCCATTCTTTTGTTTTGCGTCTCGAATTAAGCGTTTTTTGCTCATCTCCAGTATATTGATAGACATAATAATCATTATCTATCCATTGGCTATCGATTCCTATTACAACGCATTGGCTTCCAAAATTACGGCTTAACTCACTGATTAAGTCAGGGTTTTCTAACGCTGGGCTATTAATGGATATTTTGTCGGCACCAGAATTTAATACCGATTTTGCCTGATTAAGAGAACGAATTCCACCCGCTACGGTGAAAGGAATATTGATTGTTCCTGCCACTTGATTTACCCAATCCGGGCAAACCAAGCGTTGCTCTGAACTTGCAGTAATGTCATAGAATACAAGCTCATCCGCGCCCGATGCAGAATACTTAGCTGCAAGTTCAAGGATATTTCCAACAACACGATGGTAGCGAAATTTAACTCCTTTGACGACTTGATTATCGCGTACGTCAAGACATGGAATAATTCGTTTGGTTAACATATTGTACTCGCGTTCATAATTTTTCTATTTAACTAAAAACCAGGGTTTGAGGACGCTGAACCCAGGCACAAAAACTTTTTACGATAACATTGCGCTCAGGTCCAGAGTGCCTTGATAGAGGCTTAATCCCAGAATCGCTGCGTTAACTCCTAATGCATCCAATCGATTAATATCATCTGCATTACGGATACCTCCTGAGGCTTGCCATTCAATTTGTGGAAAACGTTCCACAGCCTCTTTATATAACTCAAAATTTGGTCCTTGCATCATTCCATCACAAGCAATATCAGTACAAAGTATTTGTTTCACATTGAGTTGTAGATAATTAGAAACGACATCCCATAAATTACTATTTGATGTTGTTTGCCAACCATGAATAGCCGGTATAGGTATCTTTTTTTGCATTCGAATATCTAAAGCCAGGATAATGTGTTGTGGATTTATCTCTTTAATAATTTGTGCAGTCAATTCAGGATTAGTAATGGCAACGCTGCCTAAGACTAGATTTGATATTCCTGCTGAAAAACATAATGTTGCTTGCTCTAAAGAACGAATCCCGCCACCGGCTTGCACCGGGATTCCTGTGTTTTGCATGGCACTGATTAAAGGCAGGTGTTGCATCGTTCCTGTTTGTGCACCATCCAAATCAACGACATGCAAACGTTTCGCGCCCAATTGGGCGAAGTAGGTGGCACGGTCTATAGGTAGTGTATCGAATTGTGTTACTTGATCAAATTGTCCTTGGCGTAATCGCACACAACGACCTGCTTGGATATCAATTGCAGGGATAAGGATCATACAGCCTCCATATATTTTAAGTCAGTTAGTTAGATCTGGTTGACGATTCGTCTAAGCTAACCTGAATAGCTACAAAAATTGTTTAGTAAACGCATTCCGGTTTCTGCAGATTTCTCCGGATGAAATTGCATTCCCCAAATATTATTTTTTTGAATTATTGCGGTGAATGGTTCACTGTATTCACAATAAGCCAAAGCATACTTGCTCTCACCAAGTGCATAACTATGAACAAAATAAACATAATCTTGTTCAATTAACCCTTGTTGTAAAAATGTCTCTGTGCACCATTGCAACTGATTCCAACCCATGTGAGGCACAGGGTAATTTTCCTGGCGAGGCAGACGTTGTATTGTTCCGGGAACTATTCCTAGACAACGAACATTATTTTCTTCGCTGTGTTCAAACAATAATTGCATACCGAGACAAATCCCCAACAGTGGTTGTTCTAGTGAGGTTATTACATCAATCAAGTCATACTGGCGCAATGCATTCATTCCATAAGCGGCAGTACCTACCCCTGGTAGTATCACGTGGCTTGCTTTATTAATTACCTTTGCATCGTGTGTTAATTGATAATCAAATCCCAACCTTTTTAATGCATTTGCTAAGGAGGTTAGATTTGTGCCACTAACATCAATAATGGCAATCATAATACCCCCTTGGTCGATGGTAGGGTATTGTTTGTTTTCATGCAGGCTTGCCCTAACGCTCTACCTAATGATTTGAAACAGGCTTCAATCATATGGTGATGATTTTGACCTTTAACTTCGATGTGAATCGTTGCACCAAGAGCGGTGGCTAATGAATTAAAGAAATGGGGTACCATTTCGGTTGCCATACCGCCAACAAACTCCCGGGTAAATTGGCCTTTGAACTCGCAAAAACCTCTTCCACTGATATCAATTGCGATAGATGCTAAAGCTTCATCCATCGGTAAGGTGAAGCCATAACGGTTAATACCCCATTTGTCACCAAGCGCTTTTTTCAGACCTTCTCCTAAAGCAATTGCGGTATCTTCAATCAGATGATGATCATCAACTTCCACATCTCCATTGGCACATAATTCAAGATTAAATCCACCATGTTTGGCTACTTGCTCCAGCATGTGGTTAAAAAATGGCACAGGTGTTTTTATTTCACTATTTTGGTCCATATCCAAAATTAACGTCAGGTTGATATCGGTTTCTTTTGTTTTTCTTTGAATCACTGCACTACGTTTTTGATTGAGTATTGTTTGGGTAACTTGCTCCCATCCATGTTTTTGAGAAATTGGCAGAAATTTAATACCCAGACTATCTGCAAATTGTCGATCAGTTTCTCTGTCTCCAATAACCCAGGAACATGTTTTATTAAATGCTCTTTCTTTTAGGAATTGTTCCACCAAGCCTGTTTTGGGTTTTCGACACAAGCAATTATCTTCGGGCATGTGAGGACAAATAAAAATTTCCTCAAAAAATATTCCCTGTGAAGAGAAAAGATCAAGAGTAAATTCATGACAGATTATAAAATCATCTTCAGGAAAGGAATGGGTTCCAATTCCATTTTGATTGCTCACCATAATAAAGCGGTATCCTTCTTTTTGTAATTGCAGTAATGAAGGAATAACATGGGGTGTGAGTTTGATTTTATCCAAAGAATCTACTTGAAAATCAAAAGGTTCTTCAATTAAGGTTCCATCACGATCAATAAATAAGATTTTTTGCATTTTAACATCCTGAAACATTATTTTGAAAAGAAGATAAAGTACGCAGCAAAAGCTGATTTTGCGACTCATCACCAACGGTGATTCGTAAATGCTTATGTAGCAATGAATTAGGTAAAAAGCTTTTAATTGCTATGCCTTGATTGGCGAGCCAAGAAGTTAATTCAATCGCATACTCGGTTTGAACAAGAATGAAGTTTGTTTCAGTTGGATAAACTTTTTCAATTGCAGGACAAGTTTGCAACTCCTGCACTAACTTTGATCGAGACTCTTTAATTGCGCTAATAGCCTGGGCAAACCATTCAGGCTTTTCCAATGCGCGTAGCGCTAAATCAATCACTACGCTGGAAAGAGGGAAGGGAGGCATAATTTTATTAAAGGCCTGGATTATATTTGCTTGCGCTAAAATTATTCCTAAACGAAGATTAGCTAAGCCATAAGCCTTAGAAAGAGTACGTAAAACAATTAAATTATCGAATTGGGAAATTAGGGAAGTTGCACTTTGGGCTTCTGCAAATTCAATATACGCCTCATCAACAACAATAATGGAACGATTCTTATATTCATCGCAAAGAGTTGCAATAAAATCCAGATCGATTAGGTTCGCCGTAGGATTATTAGGATTACACAAAAAAATGAGTTTACAATTTTTTTGCCAACTATTTTTGATGTCTGCTAATGACAGTTCGAAATTGTTTCGAGAATCTATTGGACATTCAATAAGTTGCGCATGTTGTAAATATACATAAAATGCATACATGGAAAAGGTAGGAGAGAATTGCATACATGCATCCTGACCTGCGCTTAAAAATAAACGAGTAATTAAATCAATTCCATCATCTGATCCTCGAGTTAATACAATTTGATTTGCATCCACTTGATAACGTTTTGCTAATTGTTCTTGTAACTGGTCTTGCTGATGCTTTTCTGGATAAAAATTTAAATCAATATCCGTGCTTAATGCAGACCAAGGAAGCTCATTTGCATGTAATCGATATTTAGGAGCTCCATTATGAACATAAGATTGGTTGTTTAATAATTCAGGGCGTATTAAATTAAGTACAGACATTTAATTCTCCAATGAGTTCAACCTAATGGCTACGGCCTGTGCATGCGCATCCAAACCTTCAATTTGTGCTAATGCAATTGCCGCAGGTCCTAAATTTTTAATTCCTTCTTCGCTAATCGATTGCACATTAAAGCGAGTTAGGAAATCGAGTGTACTCAGGCCATTATGATTTTTGGCATAACCATTTGTCGGTAGCACATGATTTGATCCGGTTACATAATCACCAAGAGTTTCAGCAGCCCAGGAACCAAGAAATACAGTGCCTACACTATATATTTTATCTAGTAAATCTTTTGCATCCTCGCGATTTATAATTAAATGTTCAGGCGCATAGATGTTGACCATATTTAATTGTTCCGTTTGATCTGCACATGCAATAATCAAGCTGTTTGCCAGTGATTGTTTGATTATTTGAGCTCTTGATAAGCGAGTAAATTGAGCGTGCAGGTGTTGATTTACCTCTTCTGCAAACTGAATTGTGTCGCAAATCAAAATTACCTGAGAGTCGACTCCATGTTCCGCTTGGGCGAGCAGATCCGCAGCAACAAATGCTGGATTTGCTTGATTGTCTGCAAGAATCATCACTTCGGAAGGCCCTGCAGGCATATCGATAGCCGCACCATACGGATCTGAGGCAACCAGAGTTTTTGCTTCTGTAACATAACTGTTTCCTGGTCCAAAAATCTTATCGACTTTAGTAACCGTTTCAGTCCCATAAGCCATAGCCGCAATTGCTTGAGCTCCCCCGAGTGCATAAATGGTGTCTATGCCACATAATCGTGCGGCTACAAGTAAATGTTCATTAATGGAACCTGATGCATCAGGTGGAGTACATAATATTTTTGTAGGACATCCAGCAACCTGCGCGGGTATGGCTTGCATTAACAATGAAGAAACCAAAGGAGTTTTGTTGCCACCAGGTACATACAAACCGACGCGTTGTATTGGTCTATAGGTGCTATAAATATTCACTCCTTTTGCGGTACATATATTTTTGTTTTCCGGTAAAAGCGCCTGATGGTAAGTGGTAATGGTTTTGATTGCCTCATTCATGGCAGTAAGTGATTGTCTACTAATGTATGCGTTTTCAATTTTGTTCCTAGAGATTTCCAGGCTTTTCAAACAAGCCCCATCGAACTGTTCTGTAAATGCAAATAAGGCTTGATCTCCAAATGTTCGTACTTGTTTGATAATCTCGTGTACCTTGCTTTTTACTGATGAAGTTTGCATGGGTCGAGTTAAATAGAGTTTTTTTTCAGCTTGGGATAGGGTTTGCCAATTTTTAATCGATAACATCATACTACTCCAACATTTTTTCTATGGGTAAAACCAATATAGAACTGGCACCTAGAGTTTGAATGGTTTCTAAGGTGTTCCAAAATACTCGCTCACTGGAAACAACGTGAACGGCTACTTTATCCATATTTCCTGGTAAAGGTAGAATTGTGGGCGATTCAGCTCCAGGTAGTTTTTCTGCAATTGCTTCGAGAGCAGATTTGGGGGCATGAAAAACAATATATTTCCGTTCCTGAGCTTGTTGTACTGCCTGAATTCTTCGCGCAAGCATGTCAAATAAGTCTTGAAACATGTTGGAAGACTGTAGCGCGCTTTGGATCAATACGGCCTGGCTTGAAAGTACTGTATCGACCTCATTGAGTTTGTTATCCTCCAAAGTTTGGCCACTTGAAACCAGATCACAAATTGCATCAGCCATACCCATTCGCGGGGCAACCTCAATTGAGCCCGATAATACAAGACTTTCAGCACATATTTTTTTATCACGTAAATATTGATTCAGTAAATTAGGATAGCTGGTAGCAATACGTTTGCCATCCAGACTTCCTGGGCCTTGATAGTCCATAGACTCAGGAACAGCAATAGATAAGCGACACGTGCAAGTACCCAACGTTGCTGTTATTTTGTATCCTTTGTGTGGGTTGGCAAGTGAGGCTTCTAATAAGACGTTTTCACCAACGATACCTCCATCACATAAACCATCAAATACTAAAACCGGGATGTCATCATCGCGTACAAAAAGTAAATCAATGGGAAAGTTATCAACATGTGTAAGCAGACTATTGGGCTTTATACGAAACTTTAACCCACATCGTTGTAAAAGATTCAAAGACTCCTCTGATAAACGACCCTTTTTCTGTAATGCCAAACGTAAACGATTTTTCACGATAACTCCGATCTTTTGGCGATTAGTTCATAACCGCCAGTACCAAAACTTAAACAGCGTGCTACACGAGTTATTGTGGTCACGCTAACTCCCGTTTGCTCATGAATCGTGCGGTAGGGAATACCTTGTCTCAATAAAGGAACAACTTGCCAACGATCTGCCATTGCTTCGAGCTCTGCTGGAGTGCATAAATCGGTAAAAAATTGCAATGCTTCATCTTTGTTCTCAAGCATGCTGATGGCATGCATTAAATCAGGTAGTGCAGAATGTTTTAGTGTAGTATGTGTTTTCATATTAATGTATTAGCGCGTTATAACATTAATACAATAGTAAAGACTATTTTTAATTCTGTCAATGGAGAAAAGTAGATAAACGATTAATATTGATCTAAAAAAATAGTAGTCTGGGTCTATAAGTTAAAAAAATCCCCTCTCCCAGCATTGGGAGAAGGATAGAGGTGAGGCATCCAGGCTATGAAGCTTCGGCTATGCGTTTAGAATGGAGCGGATCTGGCTTAACAACCATACAAAGATTGATAAGCCTCAAGTTTTTTAACTTGTTCGTTTTGATTTGTACTCTTTAAGTAATCGATTAAATCAAATAAAGTGATAATTGAATACACATCAATGCCCTGTGCTTTAATTTCAGATAATGCTGATTCCTTGGTTAGCCCACGTTCGCATCGATCCAGAGCGATAATGACTCCAGTTAATTGGCCACCATGTTGCTTAATCAAAGCCTGTGATTCTCTAAAAGCGGTACCTGCAGTAATAACATCATCGACAATAATTGTTTTTCCGGACAAGGGGGCACCAATTAATTGGCCTCCTTCACCATGATCTTTTACTTCTTTACGGTTAAAAGTAACGGTAGATTCTTTTCCTAACTCAGCTAAAGCTATAGCTGTTGCGGTAGCAAGAGGTAGGCCTTTATAAGCGGGCCCAAATAAATGTTCAAATTGGACTTTATGCTCAAGTAAAGTCTTTGCATAAAAATGTCCTAATTTCCTTAAAGCGTCTCCTTGATAAAATAAGCCTGCATTAAAAAAATAAGGACTAATACGGCCAGATTTTAAAGTAAACTCACCAAATTTTAATACTTGGCAATCAAGTGCTAATTTTATAAAAGCTGATTTCATCTGATTCATTGTGTATTTCCAATAGAAAAAAGTAAGATAAAGATGTTGTTTTTTTTAAAAAAATTCTTAACAATCAATAAAAAACTGCTATGCTAATCTATATGTAAGGAAACAATTCTTACGTATAGTGAATGTTTATTATAACTCAGCGTTTTAATAGTAAATATTTTTGCGCTAAAAATAAACATCTGAAATAGTTGGATAGTAAAGCTTAAGACAAAGGGGATAGCTAATGTCGCAAAGAGAAACGGGCCATGTAAAATGGTTCAATGAGAAAAAAGGATTTGGATTTATCATTAATGAAAGTGGTGACGATATTTTTGTTCATTATAAAGATATCCAAGGTGTAGGATTTAAAACCCTCCATGAAAATGATCCAGTATCCTTTGTGCTTGATAAAGGACCTAAAGGGTTAAAAGCACAAGACGTTACACTGATTTCCGAACAGTAAAGTAACGCATAATATATTCTCAGCTATCGCTGCGTGTTAAGTTTAACCTAGGCTAAGGATTTGCCGTAACCTGGGTTTACTTCTCATGCAATGAACTTTTTGATTATGGCTACAATCCGGAAATTTTTGTTCTGGTAATGGCTTTTTATTGAGCTTGAGCCCGAAAATTTAGGGATGTGGCAGTTAGTCAATGATATCTTTTGGCTAAATATTATAAAAACAATAATATAGATCTTGAATTCTTCAAAAACATCTTCATATATCCCTATCGTTTGTTTATTTTTTACTTTAAGGGATTTGTATGAAACGTTTGTCCATGTATCAGGTAGATGCATTTGCATCCTCTCTTTTTGAAGGTAATCCTGCAGCAGTTTGCCCTTTAGATAGTTGGTTAACTGATAAAGAAATGCAAAGTATTGCTTCAGAAAATAATTTATCAGAAACAGCTTTTTTTGTTCCTGAAGGCGATGGATATTACATAAGATGGTTCACGCCAAATGAAGAGGTTGCTTTATGTGGCCATGCAACCCTTGCCAGTGCTCATGTTATTTTTGAGCAATTAAATTTTAAAGGATCGGAAATAAAATTTAATTGCAAAAGTGGGGTACTTATTGTTCGTAAAAATGAAAATGGCATGATGATGGACTTCCCAGCGTTGCCATATCATCCAATTGAACTGTCACCAGAGTTACAGCAATTAAATTTAAAAAAACCGCACAAAGTCTTGAAAAGTCAGTTTGATTTAATGTTTGTTTATGAGAATGAAAATGACGTAAAAATGGCTGAACCCGATTTGGATGCAGTAGCTCGTTTGGATTACAGAGGCCTCATTTTAACTGCACCAGGAAATAATACAGATGTTTATTCACGATGTTTTTATCCAGGATGTAATGTTCCAGAAGATCCTGTAACTGGCTCTGCACATTGCGTTATTGCCCCGTATTGGTGTCAACAATTGAGCAAATCACATATTAATGCCCTGCAAGGGGGTAACCGTCAGGGCAAATTGGAGTGTGAAGTAAAAGAAGGACGAGTCTTTCTTTATGGAACAAGCCATCTTTACTTGGAAGGGACAATTTACTTGCCATGAACACTATTGAGACACCAAGACTTTTATTAAGAGCATGGAGCGATGATGATATTGCTCCATTTTTTTCTATGAACCAAGATCCCAAGGTAATGGAGTACATTGCTAATTTTTGGACGATGGATATGGTTGCTTCATTTATCGAGCGAATGAATGCACAGCTCGCTGAAAAAAATTATACCTTATGGGCTGTAGAAGAAAAAAGTACGCAGGAATTTATGGGTTTTATTGGCTTAAACAGTCCCGCCTGGGAAGCACATTTTACACCATGTGTGGAAATCGGTTGGCGTTTGGCATTCTCATTTTGGGGTAAGGGCTATGCAACTGAGGGGGCTCAAGCTGTTCTGAATTATGCATTTAATACACTAAAATTAAAGGAAGTAGTTGCTTTTACTGTGCCTGAAAATTTACGTTCACAACGCGTTATGGAAAAACTCGGAATGATTCGGGATAGGTATGGGGATTTTCTTCACCCTAAAATTGATCCAGTCAATTCTTTGGCGAAACACTATCTATTTAGGATAAAAAATAATCCAGATTAATGTCCATCACTTAATGGAATGATTACATTATTTCCTTTATTTAATTTACTTAATGACATTATTTGCAGTTCTATTTATCATGAGTGATTTATTTAGAGTGTTCGTATTGGAAAAGGAGTATCTATGACAATCTATATGTTTCCTGGGCAAGGATCTCAAGCGAAAGGGATGGGGATCGAATTATTTTCTCATTTCCCTGAGCAAATAAAACAGGCTGATGAGATTTTGGGGTATTCCATTAAGGAATTATGCTTGGATGACCCCAAACAACAACTGAGTAAGACCGAATATACTCAACCCGCATTATATGTTATTGAAGCACTATCTTTTTTGGCCAGAACTGCTGAAGAGCCTGCACCACAATATTTTATAGGACATAGTTTAGGCGAGTATGCTGCTTTATTTGCTGCAGGTGCTTTTGATTTTGTTACAGGATTAAAACTGGTGCAAAAACGTGGTGAATTGATGGCCCAAGCAAGTGGTGGGGGAATGTTGGCTGTAATTAATTTACCAGAAGAGCGAATTAAATTTTTACTGAGAGCCAATGGATTGGATTCTATAGATTTTGCCAATTTTAATTCACCCAAACAAATTGTTCTTTCCGGACTTGCTGAGGACATTGCCAAGGCTAATGAATTGCTTGCCAAGGAAGCATTGATGTGTGTCCCATTAAAAGTCAGTGGCGCATTCCATTCTCGTTATATGCAAGCAGCTGCTAATGAATTTGCAAAATTTATTGCACCGTTTGAGTTCTCTCCACTTCAGACTCAAGTGATTGCTAATGTCACAGCAGAGCCCTATAGCGACACTATGATTAAAGACAATTTGGTAAGGCAAATTTCTCATCCTGTTCGGTGGACTGAAACGATCCGTTATCTCAAAAATCAAGGTGAAACGGTTTTTATTGAGGTGGGTCCTGGAAATGTATTGACCCGTTTGGTAGCGCAAATTTAATTATTCCAAAAGAGCAGATATTCCCATAAAAATGAACCACGTTTTATGGGAGTATCGAATTAAATAATTAAAATCTTATACGTCGTTATATCCAGTAGAAAAATATCATCTACACTTAATGAGAAATCAATTTACAGGGGATGTGATATGACGATTCGACTAAAACATGAGCATGGAACATTAGAAGCGATAGAACTTTTTCAGCTACAACACCATTTAGCGCTTCCTCGCCTTAAAAACTATTTGCAATCCAAAGGCTCAAGACAATGCAAATCAATAAAAAAAATTAGTATTGGGCATTCCACTTTGGATGATAAAGATTATAGTGCACTCCATGACATCCTGAAATTATCCTCTAAAGTAAGTGAGGTTTCCTTTTATGCGAACCATATTGATACGGAGCACCTCGCTTATTTATTTGATTCATTACCCAATAAAAAACTGAATACAATCAGATTTGTAGATAATTGGATAGGGGAGAAAGTTCCTGCTCACTTTTTCTCCTTTCTAAAAAAGAAAAAGCTGAACGTTTTGGATTTATCATTAAACTGGTTACGTGATACTGGAGTGCAGTGTTTATTAGCAGCATTGGAAACGAATACAGATTTAT
Organism: Legionella qingyii; assembly: GCF_003990155.1. Taxonomy (NCBI): domain Bacteria; kingdom Pseudomonadati; phylum Pseudomonadota; class Gammaproteobacteria; order Legionellales; family Legionellaceae; genus Legionella; species Legionella qingyii. The sequence goes on along the minus strand of NZ_RZGX01000014.1, from coordinate 58,930 downwards.
ACGAGTTGGTATTAAGCTGTAATGATTTTAGCTTGGCAGGAATGAATGCTGTGCATCATTTTGTGTTGAAACATCCCTCATTAAAAATTTTGGACATATCATACAATAACTTGAATGAAGAATGCGCCAAAGAAATTGCCGCCATGATTACTAAATCACAATCTTTGACTCACCTTATTATAAGAAGCAACAAAATTGGTGATGTCGGGGCTGAGTATATTTCACAAGCATTAAAATCAAATAATAATTTAAAATATGTAGATTTATCAGATAATAAGATTTCAGGGACAGGCTTGTCTCAGCTCGTTCGTGAGGCAGAGACTCATGATAACCTTGAAGAGTTGATATTAAAGTATAATCATCTTCTTCCTTCAATGTTAAAACCAAACCGATCAGATTTACACGTTTTTTATTGATATTATATGCAGAATTATCTAACCGTTCAGTGTAGTATTCACTTTCTGTGATACATGAACGGTTATGTATATTTATCAATGGAGTTTTGCCCATGGGCACTGGTGCTTTTTACCTTTTAAGAGAACGTAGATTTTTGCCTTTCTTTCTGACTCAATTTTTTGGTGCGTTCAACGATAATGCCTTCAAGTTGGCAATGCTTACTTTGATTAGTTATCATTTAACACATGACCAAGCTCAATCCGAATTCTACCAGGCAATAGCAGGTACTTTATTCATAGCACCTTTCTTTCTTCTTTCAGCTACTTCCGGGCAATTGGCAGATAAATATGATAAAGCTTTAGTGACTCGGGTAATCAAAATATTAGAAGTATTTTTAATGATTATCGGTAGCTTTGCTTTATATTGGGGCAATATTTTTCTGATGATGTTCACTTTGACTGGTCTAGGAGTACATTCAACATTTTTTGGGCCTATAAAATATGCCATTTTACCGGATCATTTACCCCAAAAGGATTTATTAGGGGCGACCGGATTAGTTGATGCAAGTACTTTTATCGCCATTTTATTAGGAACTACTATGGGTTCTTTATCCATAGGAATGAACAGCCCAAAACCATACCTGGCTATTTTTTTGACGGTACTTATTGCACTTGCTGGATTAACTTCAAGTATGTTTATACCTAGAGCCCCATCTCCATCTGAAAAGATAAAAATTGATGCTCAGATTTGGCGAGTGACTTATAAGATGCTGAAGCAGGTGACAGAGCATTTCGGTATTTTATTATCTATTTTGATTTTATCTTGGTTTTGGTTATTAGGAACAGTAATCCTAACCAAGCTACCTGATTATACGAATTATGTTTTAGGGGCAAATAATGCTGTTTTCGCATTATTTCTTGCTTTATTTTCAGTAGGAATTGCATGTGGTTCAGTGACGGTGAACTTTATTTTTCAAGGGAGAATTAACCTGACTATGGTCCCCTGGGCCATGTTCGCCTTTACTTGTTTTTCAATGGATTTGTATTGGGCTACTCCTGAAACAGAACAAGGCTTACTCTTTTCATTAAGTAATTTTTTTACATGCTTTGCCCATTGGCGTATTGCTTTTGATTTATTTATGTTGGCTTTTAGTTCCGGCTTATTTTTAGTTCCCCTATATACCTATTTACAGGTTGCGAGCCCGCCTCATGGCAGAGCTCGAGTTATTGCCACCAATAATATATATAATTCTTTGTTTATGGTTGCAGGGACACTTATGGTCATTGGTTTGTTGCATTTTAGTGCTGAAATTCCCCAAATTTTTTTAATTTTGAGTTTATTAAATGCTGTGGTTGCGTTGTTAGCCCGGATTTATTTAAAGAGAGTGGTTCTGCCAGCAAAGTAATAAGTTAAAGTGAAGCCGTGGGGCGGCTCAGCGGAACAGGGGTTGGAACTATTCATTCAGATTTGGCTCCCAAGGTTCTGCTGCGCTGCACCCTAAGCTACTTAGTATCTAGCTACAAACTAATTCTGATGTTAACCAATCACGCGGAGGCAGAAAATCAGTGTAAAGTTTTGCTTCTGCGCTATTTGTATCAGGTTGCCAATTATATTCCCAAGTAACTTCGGGCGGTAATGACATTAAAATTGATTCCGTTCTGCCATTCGACTGCAATCCGAATAAAGTACCACGGTCATAGACTAGATTGAATTCTACATATCGTCCTCTTCGGTAATTCTGAAAGGCTTTTTCTCGTTCACCAAAAGGATGGGATTTGCGACGTGATACGATTGGAGCATAAGCCTCAATATAGTGATCGCCTATGCTTTGCATCAGGGCAAAACTATGATCAAAACTTATTTCGTTATAATCATCAAAAAATAAGCCGCCAATTCCACGCGCTTCGTTTCGATGTTTAATAAAAAAATACTCATCACACCATTGTTTGAATTTAGGGTAAACCGTTTGACCAAAGGGCTCGCAGGCACGCAAGGCAGTTTGATGCCAATGTATGCAATCTTCTTCAAATCCGTAATAGGGTGTTAAATCAAATCCACCACCAAACCACCAAACTGGCTCCGCCCCATCTTTCTCTGCAAGAAAAAAGCGGACATTCGCATGCGATGTAGGTACGTAGGGGTTATCTGGATGAATGACTAATGATACGCCGAGGGCATTAAAATTTCTGCCTGCTAATTCGGGGCGATGTGCGCTGGCTGAAGCAGGGAGATGGGCTCCCGATACATGTGAGAAATTGACACCTGCTTTCGCAAAAACCAAACCTTTTGTTAAAACACGAGTAATTCCGCCACCACCTGAGGGACGATTCCAGGAGTCTTCGATAAATTGGGCTTGACCATCAAGATTTTCAAGTCGTGAACAAATTGTATTTTGTAACTGTAACAGATAATGTTTTACTTGTTCTATAGCGTTTTCAGGAAGAGAATGGTTTTTTGACATGGTTAAGCCTTACCAAGTTATAACTCGCTTATTTTCTCACTTATTTGAAATTGGCACAATGTTTGCATTTCTTGTTGTACTGACTTTAAAAGGAGGACATATGGCGTTAGATTTGGATTCATATTTTGGAATACATGCTAAAGCTTTAGTCGCACGCGATCATAGAGCCTCGCAGTTGGCGAATAACTTAGCCAACGTTAATACACCCAATTATAAAGCTCAAGATGTCGATTTCAATGAATTTTTGGCAGCCAGTATGGCTGGCGGTGCGCAAAAGATGGAGGTTACTTCTCCGAATCATATCGATACAAATGCGGATTTTTCAGCGAGTTTGAAATATCGGGTTACTTCTCAAATGTCTCTAGATGGAAATACCGTGGATAAAGATTTGGAAACCACCGAATTTGCACGGAATTCGCTTAATTATCAAGCCAGTTTGAGTTTTCTTGATAGTAAAATCAAATCCATGATGCTTGCGCTGAAAGGAGAATAGCAATGACATTAAGTGCAATTTTTAATATTGCAGGTTCGGCGTTGACAGCTGAAACAGCTCGTTTGACAACGAGTGCTGAGAATATGAGTAATGCTAACGTAGAAACGGGTAGTGCTGACGAAGTGTATAAAGCGAAATATCCTATATTCAAAGCAGTACAAGAACATGCAAATCAATGGATGGGAGAACAAATATCTGGGGGAGTTCAACTTAAAGGAACTTATGAAAGCAATTTAGATCCTATAAAGCATTATGCACCTGATAACCCTCAAGCAGATCAAAATGGATTTGTTTATACACCGAATGTGAATTATGTTGAAGAAATGGCGAACGTGATTTCTGCATCAAGGTCATATCAAATGGATATTGAATTGCTCAATACAACAAAACAACTATTACAAAGGACCTTAAGGCTAGGTGAGTAAGGGAGGAAAGGGAATGTCAACAAATTCAGTTAATGGAACTAACGCATCTAATGCATCATTTAATCAAATTGATGCGACAGCAAAACAAAGCCTGGGACAACAGGATTTCTTGCGTTTAATGGTGGCTCAAATTCAAAATCAGGATCCCATGCAACCGCAGGTAAATGGTGAGTTTCTCTCACAATTAGCTCAGTTTAGTACGAATGATGGAGTTGCTAAAATGCAAGAATCGCTGCAACAAATGGCAACTTCTTTACAATCAAATCAGGCTTTACAAGCTTCCGCTTTAGTTGGTCGTAAAGTTTTGGTAAATAGTAACGCGCTCCAACTGGGGGCGGAAGGAGATTCAAAGGCTGCAGTTGATATTCCACCGGGTCTCAGTAATTTGAATGCATCTATTTATTCAGAGTCGGGTGAGCTTATAAAAACGATTCCTTTAGGCCAACCTGCACCAGGATTTTTTCAGTTCAATTGGGATGGTACAGGAAGCGACAATAATCGAGTCAAAGAAGGTAAATATAAAATTGAGGTACATGCAGTTTATGGAGGGCAAGAAGTATCATTAAAAACCATGACCTCTGCAAATGTTGATAGTGTAAGCCTTGGTCAAAATGGAGAAGGATTAAAATTAAATGTAGCAGGAATTGGACCAATATCATTGGATCAAGTAAGACAAATTTCAGTTTAAAAGCAGGAGGCTAAAATGACTTTTGACGCAGCACTAAGTGGACTTCAGGCAGCAACCAGTAACTTGGATGTTATAGGTAATAATATTGCAAACTCTTCAACTATAGGATTTAAAGGTTCTCGTGCTAATTTTGGTGATATTTATGCTTTTGGTGGTTATGGGAGCTTTGGTTCCGGTAGCACTTCCATCGGTGGTGGCGTAATGTTGACTGAAGTTCAGCAATCATTTGCATCAGGAAATTTAACGAATAGCACAAATAGTTTAGATCTTGCAGTAAATGGCTCCGGATTTTTTATTTTAAACAATCCTGGCGGCGGAGCTCTATATACCCGTGCCGGTCAGTTTAAATTGGATAACCAAAATTATATTACCAATGCCAATGGACAATATCTTACCGGGCTACTTGCTGATGGCCAAGGAAATATTACTGGAACATCAGGGAATTTACAAATAAGTACAGAGAATATAACTCCACAGGCCACAACTATGGTGACGACTGGTGTTAATTTAAACTCACAAAGTACTCCTCCTGCTATTGATTGGGTTGGTGGCGCTTCACCGCTTAGCAGTTCTTATAATAACCCCACCGCAATGACTATATATGATAGTTTGGGGAATTCTCATGTGCTCAGTATGTTTTTTATCAAAGCAGATTCGGCAGCAGCAGCGGGGCAACCTAATGCTTCAACTCCTGCGGGTACAGAGAATCAATGGTATGTTGCTTTTCAAATTGATAACCAAAATGTTCCAACTAATGCAGGAACAGATAATACAACGAACTTGTACGAGGTGAATTTTAATTCAGATGGATCTTTTGCTGGAGTCGCTAGCCCAGGGGGTGTGCCTATTGGTAACAACCTGATTCCGTTATCACTGAACTTGAATAATGGTGCCAATCCTTTAAGTTTAAATATTGATTTATCAGACAGCACACAGTTCGGCAGCCCATTTTCGGTTCAATCAAGCGCCCCAAATGGTTATACAACAGGAAGTTTGGCTAGCCTAAGTATTGACGATACAGGACTTATTTTAGGAATTTATACCAACGGTCAGTCCATGGCGATGGGACAAATTCAATTAGCTAATTTTGCTGATCCTACGGGTCTGCAAAATATGGGAAATGTATGTTGGGGTGAAACTTCAACTTCAGGTCAGCCTTTAATTGGTGTTGCTACAACTGGAGGACTAGGGCAGATTAGATCAGGCATGTTGGAGCAATCTAATGTGGATTTAACCAGTGAACTGGTTGATTTAATAAGTGCTCAACGTGATTTCCAGGCTAATGCACAGTCAATTCGTGCGGGTGATACAATAACCCAAACAATTATTAATATACGTTAGGAGATAACTCATGGATCCTATCTTATATAATGCTGCAGGTGGTGGACGAATCGGTTTCAAACGTCAGGAGATAATCGCCAATAATTTGGCGAATGTGAATACTCCTGGTTTTAAAGCCGATATGTATCAAGCACAAACTTTGTATGCAAATATGAATGGATCTAATGATGGACCAGCCTTTGCAATACAAAATCCGAGTGCAGTTGATTTAAGCCCTGGTGAGATTATGACAACAGGGCGTAATTTAGATGTAGCGATTGAAGGCAATGGCTGGTTTGCAGTTGGCAATGGTCAAGGTAAAGAGGCATATACTAAAGCAGGAAACTTACGCTTGGATGTTAATGGTTTATTGACTACGGCATCTGGGCATCCTGTTTTGGGTAATGGCGGTCCCATTTCTATTCCTCCAGCCCAATCAATCAATATTGGAACGGATGGGACGATTACCGTTGTGCCGCTTGGTGGCGATCCTAGAAGTGCCGTCATATTAGATAGGATTAAGTTAGTAACACTGGATAAAAATAATATTATTAAAAACTCAGAAGGCTTATTCCAATTAAAAAATGGTGGTGCTCCAACAGCTGCTAATGGGAGTGTAAAAGTTAAAAGCGGGGCTATTGAAGGCTCAAATGTTAATGCCATTGACCAAATGGTAGAAATGATTTCTTCTGGGCGTGAGTATGATTCTCATATGAAAGTGATATCTACAGTTGAAGATAATCTCCAGAAATTGGCACAAGTATTGCAGGTATGATTACCATTTTAGTCGATAAATAAGAATAATTGCGGAGGGATCTCCATGGAACCAGCATTATGGGTCAGTAAATCAGGCTTGGAAGCACAAGAAAAAAATATTGCTACGATTGCTAACAATTTAGCAAACGTCAACACTACTGGATTTAAGAAAGATAGGGCAATATTTCAAGATTTACTTTATCAAAACTCAAGTCAAGCTGGGGCTCAATCTTCGGAGAACTCTTTAATTCCTACAGGAATAAATTCAGGTTCCGGGGTTCATTTAGCAGCCACAGAAAAAATATTCGAGCAAGGAAGTGTGCAAAATACGCATAACCCTTATGATTTGATGATTCAAGGGCAAGGATTTTTTACGATTTTAATGCCAGATGGTACACAAGCGTACACTCGTGATGGCACTTTTACAGTGGATAGCACGGGTCAACTTGTTGATATGAATGGATATCCGCTGCAACCTGCGATAAATATTCCTAACCAAACATTAGGAGTTACCATTAGTGCTGACGGCGTGGTGAGCGCTACAGTGGTTGGAAGCAACACGCCAACAGTACTTGGAAACATCCAATTAGCTAATTTTACCAACCCGACTGGACTTCAACCTATAGGACAAAACCTTTTTATCGAAACAGCCTCAAGTGGCGCAGCAACACTGAATAATCCTGGAACATCAGGGGTTGGTACCTTATTGCAAGGTTCTCTGGAAGCATCTAATGTGAATGTAGTTGAAGAGCTAGTCAATATGATTCAAGCTCAAAGAAGCTATGAAATTACAGCAAAGGGTATTCAGACAGTGGATAACATGCTGCAATACTTAAATCAAACTGTTTAAGAAGATTTCATTGATGAAATTATTTAATTTGCTTGTTGTAAGCTCAGTTGCCATTCTTTTGAGTGGGTGCGAACTTTTAAATCCACCCCAACGAGGGAAAGACCCTGAGTATGCACCTACATATCCTACAACTCCTGATCCAAAGGAGTTGAGGAAAGAATCGGGTGCCATTTATAGTGCTGAAACAGCTTTACCTCTTTTTGAAACACCAAGAGCGAGACATCCTGGCGATATCATTACAGTATTCTTGGTTGAAAGTACTAATGCATCAAAAAATGCGACATTGCAACAAATGAAAACTGATACAAACGTAATTAAAAATAAACTCTTTTTAGGAAAGCCAATCTCTTTTGGTAATGGCTACAGTATGGACTTTGATCTAAACAATCAGCGACAATTCAATGGTTCTGCGCAAGCTGTACAGAATAATAAGTTGGCTGGAAGCATTTCTGTTACCGTATCAGAAGTGTTGGCAAATGGTAATATGGTAGTTCAAGGTGAAAAATGGGTTAAAATCGATCAAGGTGAAGAATATGTACGTGTATCCGGAATTATTCGACCTCAGGATGTCCGTGCTGACAATTCCATCACTTCAGATCGTTTGGCCAATGCTCGTATTGCGTACGGAGGTACAGGACAAGTAAATAATACTAATGCCCAAGGATGGCTGGCACGAATTATGTGGGGACCATTGTTCCCAACCTAATCTAGTTGGTCATCTGAATGAGTTGAAGTTCAGAATGAAAATCTTCAGATGATCAACCTTGTTTTACCCGGTTAGATTAAAAAAGAAGATAGGATTTGCATTTATAAGAGTGCTTAATTTAAGGAATTGTAATGCGGCGATTGCTGATAATTACATGGATGTTGATAATAAATCTGATATCAAATCACGTTTATGCAGAACGTATTAAAGATATTGCAACCCTTGCCGGTGTTCGCACAAACCAGTTGATCGGTTATGGTTTGGTTGTTGGCTTAAATGGTACAGGAGATAAAACCGGGACTCGATATACTGAAGATACGTTTGCCAACATGCTTACCCAATTAGGTGTCAACATACAAGCAGGAACCAAACTTAACTCAAAAAATATGGCAGCAGTCATGGTGACCGCGAGCTTGTCTTCTTTTATGAAAAAGGGACAAGCTATGGATGTCAATATTTCGTCGATTGGTGACTCGAAAAGTTTATTAGGTGGAACTTTGTTAATGACCCCATTAAAAGGGGCCGATGGACGAGTTTATGCAGTAGCTCAGGGAAATGTGATTGTTTCTGGTGTTAGTGCCGCAGGTAGTGATGGTACAAGTGTTACTGTAAATGTTCCCAGCGGGGGACGAATTCCTAATGGTGCAACAATTGAGGCGGATATTCCTAATCCTTTTTATTTTACAAAAGAATTGACCTTTAATTTACATTCCCCTGATTTTACAACTGCAAAACGTATGAGCGATGCCATTAATGAAATGATGGGACCAGGGACTGCCAGAGCGTTGGATGCTGCATCAATAGTGGTTACAGCACCTAAAAAAATGTCCCAACGTGTAGATTATGTTTCAGTGCTGGAGAATATAGAATTCAAACCTGCTGAGGCAATCGCTAAAATTATTATTAATGCACGTACAGGAACGGTAGTTATTTCGTCTAATGTCATTGTGAAATCTGCCGCAGTGTCACATGGTAATTTGGTGGTTAGTGTGACGGAAACTCCAGTGATAAGCCAACCCAATGCTTTTGCAAATGGACGAACAGTTTCAACACAACAATCACAAGTATCTATTGAGCAGAAAAATAATCATGCTTTTGTCTTGCCACCAGGTGTGACATTAAAGGATATTGTAAGAGGTATAAATGCTGTAGGCGCAACACCATCTGATGTGATTGCGATACTTGAAGCACTACAACAAGCCGGTGCGTTAAATGCTACTATAATCGTGATATAAGAGTGGGACATTTCAGGGCTTATGCAAGAGTTTGGTCTGTTCTTAAGTCCTGAAGACGAAGAATCTGCTCATCAAGATAAAGGATAAATATGACTGTACATGGAATTGCAACCAGTGATTTTAATGCATTAAATGAACTCAAAGTGCAAGCGCAAAATAATGCAAAAGAAGCGTTACCTGAGGCAGCGAAGCAATTTGAAGGAATATTTTTACAGTCTATGTTGAAAAGCATGCGGATGGGACAGCATTTTCTTGAAGAATCTAGTCCATTTAGAGGTAAAGATCGGGAAACCTTTCAGGATATGTTGGATGCTCAATATGCGAGTACTATTGCAAATTCTAAGAGTATTGGTTTGGCTGACATGCTGGCAAGACAAATGGAGCATAATTTGCCTGAAACGGAGCAACCAGCAAAATTGACACCGGCTAAAACGGTGAACTCTACTTCGTTACCTGTTACTCCAGCCAATCAAAAACAGCAGGATAGACCAACAACTACAATTGATGAGTTCGTCAAATCAATTTGGCCCCAAGCCAAGCAAGCCGCATCGCTTATTGGTTTAGATCCTAAAGTTTTAATGGCACAAGCGGCATTGGAAACAGGATGGGGAAAATTTGTTACTAAGGATATTGATGGCAGCAGCAGTAACAATTTATTTAACATTAAGTCGGGTAATGATGAACTTGATTCTGTGAATGTTAAAACCACAGAATATATTGCAGATACTCCAATTAAGGTAAACGCATCATTTAGGAAATATTCATCAACTGAACATAGTTTTAATGACTATATTTCTTTAATCAAAGACAATGAGCGATATCAAAATGCGTTGGCCAGTACTGGAAACCCGGAGCTTTACGTCCATGAATTACATAAAGCAGGGTATGCCACTGATCCTAAGTATGGTGAGAAGATTTTATCAATTTATCATGGTGAAGAATTAAACCAGGCGATCCAGCGCTGTGAATTATCGGAACAAGTTTGAAAAAACATTGTTGCTGACAGAGATGATGATTAATTTGTAAGACATTTGAATATTGGTCAGGGAGTGAGTCAAGGCCATGAAGTTAAGGAATTTTGTCATTCCCGCGAAGGCGGGAATCTATCCTTAAATTGGCGCCACGCTCTACTAGAAATGGGTTTCCGCCTTCGCGGGAACGACAGTTTTTTCCTTAACTTAATAGCAGTGAGGGAGTGAGTAACCATGTCAATACTAAGTATTGCTTATTCAGGAATGAATGCTTTTCAAAACGCATTGAGCGTTACTGGGAATAATATTGCAAATGTCAAAACTCGGGGTTATTCAAGACAAAGTATTCAATTTACTCCAACCCCATCACGGAGTTTTGCGGGCTCATTTATTGGTACAGGGGTAGCTGTTAATAACGTTTATCGCAATGTCGATCAATTTGCTAATGCTCAAGTAAGAAGTACATTAAGCATTAAATCCCAATACGATACTTTTTATCAGCAAGCCCTGCAAATTAATAAATTGTTTTCTCAAGATGGCAGCAGCCTATCTTCATCTTTACAGTCTTTTTTTGACTCGTTAGGTCAATTAAATAATGCACCAGACAGTGTGGCTTCACGCAATGTTGCCATGAGTCAAAGCCAATTGTTAGCAAGCCAGTTTTTGTTTTTACAACAAAATATTGATCAATATCAAGAAAGCTCTACAGCACAGATCAAGGAAATAGCAGGTAAAATCAATCAACTAACCGCCAACCTTGCGGCAGTAAATGAACAAATAATGAACTCACCCAATTCACCCGAATTGTTAGATCAAAGAGATGAATTACTTAAAGAATTATCTGGGTTTTCCGATTTAACTGTAATTGAACAGGATAGTGGGATGGTGAATGTGGGTATTGGTAGTGGCCAAATGTTGGTGATCGGAACGACTCAAAGAGCTTTGTCTGTGAGTTATGACCAACTCACAGCGCAAGGGACTCATATCTCGTTGGATTCAGGTGCAGGAAAAACAGATATTACAAATCAATTGGTCAGTGGGACATTAGGTGGCTTATTGAATTATGAACGAAATATCTTATCTAAGTCCAGTCAAATAATAGGGCAAATGGCGATTGGATTGGCACAGACATTCAATGCTCAAAATCGCTTGGGTATGGATTTGAATAATCAATTGGGACAGAATATTTTTACGGACTACAACAGCCAGGCTTTGCAATTAAATCGTTCGGTTCCTGCCGCAACAAATGCTGGATCCGGAGTATTATCAGTGAATATTACTGATATCTCACAAACCAAAATAAGTGATTACCAATTGGTTGTCACTGATGCAGCAACAAATCAGATAGCACTTATTCGTGATTCTGATGGTTCAGCAGTAACATTAAATTGGAGCAGTAACCCACCAGCTCCCCCTGCAGGACAAATCGTCGTCGATGGCATGACCATTACCGTCGATAATATTGCTAATTTGGTAGATAACGATACGTTTACAATTATGCCAACACGTGGGGCTGCCGAGAATTTTTCTTTATTGATGAGTGATCCCCGTCAATTAGCGCTTGCAGCACCGGTACAAACCAGTGCCTCTATAAACAATACAGGGCAAGGAAAAATTGATTTAGGCTCCGTTATAAATACTAATGAGGTCACAAAACAATATACCATAGATTTTATTTCCCCAACGCAATTCAATTTGATTAACGTTACAGACGGGATTACAACTGGCCCAATCGCGTTCGTGCCTAATACAGACAATGTGATTCAGATTCCTGATAGCGTCAATCCGTCTTACTCTATTAAATTATCAGGTGCTCCAAATGCTGGCGATCAGTTTACTGCTCAGTTCAATCAAGGCGGGTATGGTGATAATCGGAACGGTTTACTTTTAGCTGGAGTTCAGCAACAAAATATTTTTTCTAATGGCAATGAAACGATTTTTGATGTTTATTCTGATTTACTTTCTGATACAGGAAGCCAAACCAATGAGGCTAAAAATCGTGCTGATGCGTTTCAGGTTTTATATAAACAATCTGTGGATTATCAAGAAAGTATCAGTGGAGTCAATCTGGATGAAGAGGCGGAAAATTTACTGCAATTCAAACAGGCTTACGAAGCGGCAGGAAAGCTAATGGAAATTGCCAATCAAATGATGGAACTACTTTTTCAAATAATGAGGTGATAAATGCGTATTTCGACGAATCAAATTTATCAGAACAGTTTGAACAGTTTATTGCTTAAACAAGAGCGAGTAGCGAAGCTTCAACAGCAACTGGACGAAAATTTTTTAAAGGTTCGTTATTCATCTGACGATCCTATTGCGTTCGCACAGATTGAGCTAATGAATCAACGGATAAGTACTACAGAACTTTTGCAAAAAAACCGTGAAAGCGCTGATAGTGCGCTGAGCATGGAAGAATCTATCTTAAATGATTGCACCATTAGCTTACAACGGTTGCGAGAAATTCAGGTTAAAGCCGGTAATGCGACATTATCTGAGCAGGATCGTAAAGCATTGGCAATTGAGGCAAATATCATTTTGAAAGAATTGCTTGATTATGCCAATACAAAAGATATTAATGGCGATTATATGTTCAGCGGCGGACAGACTTCTACTGCGCCTTTTTCAATCAATGCTTCAGGGCAATATGTATACAATGGTGATAGTACTCAACGCTATCAGCTTGTTGCAAGCAGCCTGCAAATTGCTATTAATGACCCTGGGGACGATCTTTTTATGCGTATACCCAATGGAAATGGCAGTTTTTCAATAAAGCAAACAGGAACACCTAATACAGGAACTGCTTCAATAAATACTGGTTCAGTATCTACTCCTTCAGCTTATGTACCTGATAATTACACAATGAGTTTTGCATTGAACTCACAGGGAAATTTGGTCGTTATGGTAAGTGGGGCATCAAGTGGTAATGTAATTCCTCCTACAGGGTTACCTGATGACGCACCTTTATACCAAGAAGGGATGACTGTTAGTTTTAATGGAATGGAAATGGCTATTTCAGGAATGCCGAATGCCGGTGATGCGTTTTTAATTTCACCATCTCAAAATGAATCAGTATTTGCTACCATACAAGACATGATTGATAACTTAAATCAACCTTACTCAACAGCCACAGAAAAGGCAGCCGCTACGACTGTGAATAATCAAATATTGGCACAAATAGATAGCGCTTTGAGTACTATCTTGGATGCCCGAGCAAATCTCGGATCACGTTTAAATCAGCTAGAACATGCTGAAACAGCAAACTCTGATTTAATTGAGCAAAGTAAAATTATTTTAAAGCGCTTGCAAGAAGTAGACCCTTTAGCTGCTGCAACGGAGTTCAAACAGGAATTGTACAATTTAGAAGTTGCACAGCAAAGTTTTGTGCTGATTCAGGGATTATCTATTTTCAATTTTATTTAAGTTAAAATTATAGCTCGAGTGTTTCGAGAAACCCCGGAAACCATAATTAATCATTCCCGGGTTGCGTCTTCGCTTTAACCTGACTGAAAAACATACAAGATAAATTTGAACTAGTTATTTACAGGGGAGGCGTTCAGCCAATATTGAGCGATATCAATTCGTCTAGCTATCCAAACATCTTGATATTGGGTTACATGATCTAAAAATTGTTTTAGCATAAGACAACGATCCGGCTTTCCACTCAGGCGGGGATGTAAGCCTACAGTCAAAATTGCCAGGCGTTTTTCCTGATAAAGATAATGAAATGTATTTATTAATCGTGCGTAAAATTGATCAGCCTCTGAAAAACCTGGTGTTATGGTAAATCTGAAATCATTGCAATCAAGTGAGTAGGGAATTACCAAATGCTGTTCAATATAATAAGGTAATTCATCGGCATAGCTGTCCGAGTCATAGAGAAACCCTCCGTGCTCAAGTAATAATTCTCGAGTATTTTCACTTCGCCGCCCAGTGTACCATCCTTTGGGTTGGTGCCCAGTTAGTTTTTCTAGTGTTTCAATACATAAAAGAATATGTTTTTTTTCAATTCTTCTTGGGACATTAGTGTAATTTATCCAGCGCCATCCATGTCCTGCCACTTCATGATTCTGTCTTGCCAGATAATCGGCAAATGAAGGGTTAAGTATTAATGCTTGTCCAGTAACAAAAAAAGTAAGGGGGATTTTATAATGATCAAATAAACGCAGTAAGCGCCATATACCTACACGACTACCATATTCATAAAACGATTCCATACTCAGATTTCGTTGTCCTTTGGCTTTGGGCATAAAAGGGAAATCTGCACCACTAGTTTCTGCTTGCGCATCGCCATTTACAGGGCTTAATTCCGCTCCTTCTTCGTAATTAATTACAAAGTTGATGGCAATTTTTGCTTTATTAGGCCAAGAAAGACTTGTTTCTTCAGGGCCATAACCTAATAAATCACGCATGTTTATCCTAGTTCGAACGTAGTAATACCATAAATACCTTCGTTAGACAGTTTAGGTATTCCTTTTAAATACATTCTTGCTGTTGCAAACACTTTGACCATCTTATATTTGTTAACCAAATTAACCGCAAAGGGATTATTCTCGGGAATATCCAAAAAGACAGTTTCTCCTTGAGCATATTCGACTAATTGTTCAAACAGCTTTTCAGCAATAGTAGGTGTGTTTGCGAATAGCGGACCAATTTTATAACCCTCAACACATTTTCTGATTACTCCATAACCCTTTAATTGTTTATCTTGAACAAAACCGAGTGCTAAAGCAGTATTTTGTTTAATCCATGCTGAAAGAAATTTTGGTCTTGGGGCAGGAAAAAAATGATTGTCATATTGAATCAACTGCTCAAAAGGTACAGTTTTTAGATCAACCAAATGAGGATCATGTTGAGGGGTTAAGCGGATATGCTCCAGAGAATACCGGGCATTGCTGTGCGCAAACTGATAACCAATATGAGCATAGTTATTGACCATATCAAGCACCCCATCAATACCCGCATTGCGACCATCCACATATGCAAGACGGGCAGATGTTAACTCCATCCCATAGCCCTGAGTTCGGTATCTTTTATCTACGATATAAAGTCCACAAAAAGCAAAATGCTCGTCATAAACTACAGCTGAACCAACTGCAATAATTTGACCATTTAATTTGCCAGCAAAAAAACCCTGTGGGTCAGTTTGATAAAAACATTCTGCATCATTTAATCCTGGGTTCCATCCTTCTTTTTGCGCCCATTCTATAGCAATTGCAACCTCTTCGCGTGTCATTCGTTCAATATGATATTGAGGCATGATGTTACCTCTATGAAAGGGTATATATTAAATTAAATATTAAAGTAGTAACTAAAGCAAATAGATAGGTTTCTATTTTTATTGGATAAATTATAAATACTATTTCATCGTTTTAATTTTCTCTTTGTCACTAAATTAAAGTGATACTAAATACTAAAAATTCCTGTATTATGATCCTCGTTAGTCTTTTAAATATGTAAGGAAGCATTATGAATTTCAATATCAGGAATACCTTAGGCCCCTTATTTCTCATTCTTTCATGTCCCGTTTTCGTGATGTTGATGTGGTATACCAATACTCAACTTCAGGGATCCTTGTCTGCTCTGTGGGATTTAATAATTCAAAATGGTTTTTATCAAACTGTATCTACCATATGGAAACCTTACTTTTGGGGGTCTTCCATTGCCTGGAAAATTATTTTAATTTTTACAGTATTTGAGCTGGCTTTGATGCGTATTTTGCCAGGAAAAAAATTTGAAGGCCCTATTACTCCCAAAGGGAATATCCCTGTTTATAAAGATAATGGTGTTTTGGCATTTATTGTAACAATGACAAGCTTTTGCATTGCATCGTTTGGCTTGAATTTATTCTCAGCCTCTATTCTTTATGACAATCTCGGAGCTCTGTTTGGCGCATTGAATTTGTTTAGCCTTATCTTGTGTGTATTTTTGTATCTTAAAGGACGATTTTTTCCTTCATCTACAGATTCAGGTATAACCGATAATATTTTGTTTGATTACTATTGGGGAACAGAGCTTTATCCTCAAGTCCTTGGATGGAGTATTAAAAAATTTATTACATGCCGTTTTGGTATGATGAGTTGGGGCCTCTTCCTAATTTCTTATTGCGCCAAGCAAGCGGAATTAGGCGGTTTATCCAATTCAATGTTAATTTCTGTGATATTACAATTCGTTTATCTGAGTAAATTTTATATGTGGGAAAAAGGGTATTTACGCTCTTTAGATATCATGCATGATCGAGCCGGTTTTTATATTTGTTGGGGTTGCATGGTATGGGTTCCGTGCGTTTATACTTCTCCAAGTATGTATCTTGTGCTCCATCCGATTCATTTATCTTTTGTATGGGCAACCCTCATTTTAGGCTTGGGCTTAGCGAGTATTATTATTAATTATCTTGCTGACAAACAAAGGCTGATTGCGCGAGCTACGCAAGGTGAATGTAAAATTTGGGGGAAAAAACCTGTTACGGTGTTGGCACGTTATGAGACTACTGAAGGTGATAAAAAACAAACCATATTACTTGCTTCGGGATGGTGGGGCATAGCGAGACATTTCCATTATATCCCAGAGCTTGCAGGTACATTTTTTTGGTCTGTACCCGCTTTATTTGATAATTTTGCACCGTACTTTTATCTTTGCTTTCTAACTGTTCTGTTATTTGATAGAGCATTTCGTGATGATAAGCGATGTTCTTCCAAGTATGGTCATGATTGGAAAAAATACTGTGAATTGGTTCCTTATAAAATTGTTCCTCTAGTGATTTAGCACGTCAATTAAAATTTCATTTTTTCCAAAACCCCCTGGATAAAAAGCAAGGCTGGCATCCAGGAGTTCCTGTATAATAGAAAAGTTCAAAAATTCATCAAATGAATATAATTTAACTCTAGAAGCGGGGCTCTATGCTTTTTTATGTTTTATTTATTATAGGCGTTGGTTTGGTCCTGAAAGTTTATCAACTACACCAAAATGGTACATCTGCAAGAATTACCTATCCTTCAGCGATCAGTTATCTTTCATTAATAAAGGATATTACTCTCTTAAGAGCCAATCCTTCTGCAAAAACACAATTACAAACACGGTTTATGACGTTTATAGCAGAACTGGGTTCTCGCTCACTTGATGAGCAAGGTTCAGGTATCGCCTATTTTAAATTGCCTGATTTGACTCCCGTGTTTATATTGTCAAATAACTCAGCAATTCAACAACTTTACTCGAAAACGAATGAAAAGAAATTTGGACAAAGACCGTTTTTTCAACGTCTGGCCGTGATACTCGGTTCTGGTAATCTCATGTCTTCGATTCTAGGTTCGGATACTCATTCTAGAATTCGCCAATCAATTCTTTCGCGTAATGAATCAAATAGACCACATGTGGCAAACATGGTTGCTGATTTTTTTAAGGAATATGAGTTGGAGCAAGGTCAGCATGGAAGTTCGCTCAGTGAAGTTATGGATAAACTGTCCAGAAGAGTTTTACTCACAACTTATTTTGGGGCAGCAATTATAAAGCCATTCGAAAAGTTTTATCATCCAAGTTTAACAAAAGAGTTAATCGCTTGTCTTTTTAGTCTGGATCCTATTCAGGATGATGAGAAAAAAAATCTTCAATTTTTAAGGGATAAAACATTTAAGCTAGGTTGCCAAGTTATTTTCTCATCGGATGAAATTACAAAACAATTAATGGAACAGCAGAGTTGGCTTAATTATTTACTTAGAGTCCGAGTATTAACTAATTCGGATATAAAAAGTCAATTGGAACAACTCGGGATAAATTCAGAGCAAGAATTAACGGCAGTACAATGTGAGTTATTAATAAAGTATTCAGTAGAACACGTGGACACTACATTACTGTCTACCCTGGTGCGGGATGTTGTTAATGAAAGTTTATTCATTCCATTATTAGGTTTTGATGCTACTGCCACTGCATTAATTACCGCCTTGAGAATTGCGCTTCAAGATAAACGTATTTACACCATAATAAAACAGGAAATTCAGCAAAAAATTTCAGCAGGGGAGTCTTTCGAATTACATTCTCCTTGGGATGCCCAAATTGAAAAGGGTGTATCCTATGCCGAAGCTGTTCTATTGGAAGCGTTACGATTAGCACCACCAGCGCCTATTGTGCCAGAAATAGTTCACGAAATAATCGAACTTGATGTGGAGGGGGCCTCACTTACTTTGCCTGCAGGAGCACTTGTATTCATTCCTATGCAAGGAGTACATACACATGCACACTATTTTCCAGATATTAAGCTTTCCAGTGAAGGGCAAAGCGTTTTTGGCAAAAAAACAATAAGCGCTAACGATATTTTTCCCGAGCGGTGGGGGCCTAAAAACGGTACTGGCAACTTTTATAATGCCCATTATTTTGCTGAAACTCCTTCATCTTATGTACCAAAGACAATGGAAAAAGAAGGGCAATTATTACCATTTAAAACAGGGGCGCGCCGTTGTCCTGGGCTTCGAATTGCAATGACAGAAATAATGGCTTTATTTCGTATGCTTGCTACCTATAAATTTGAACTTACGGCAGAAGAGCATCTGGAGTTACGCTTTAATTATGAGACACCATTACAAAGAAATGGTGGGATGGGGTTGCTAAAAATTAAACCTCGAAAGCAATTGGAATTACGAGAGGCCTCATCACCTTATGCTGAACACAGTGTTCATAGCATTAATTTTTTTCCTGACCCTCCTGTTGCCAAAGATAAGAAAATGGAGCTTGCCTCTTTTTCTCTGTCTCATAGCCGAGTGTAGTTGTAGTCTGAGTGAAGGTAAAGCCGTAATCCTGGAGCTAAATATCAATTTAATCCCGGGTTATGCTTCGTAAGATTCATTGAAAATTAGGAATGGATGCATAACATGCCAATAAAATACCCCATAGATGGATGTAATCACCAATTAATATATTTTTGAGATACCATTTGGGTAAACGTTCATTTCTTATATCGCTTTGTAAGTATTTTATGATGGGTACAAATGCGACAACAAAAAAAATCATGAGTACGTGATAAATAAAAATCAGTTCCTGGGTATTACTATATAAATAGGTTTTGTATTGCATTTCCCATGGAGTGATATAGATAATGACGAATGTAAATAAAAATACCTTAATAATACTGTTTAAATCAGTCATAAAAGGAAGTTTTTTTCGACTGGATACAATTACTTGTCCTGACGGGGCAAGTGCATAAAATGAAATCGATTCAATAATGGCGCTTGCTAAAAAGAATGTACAATAAATATAAATACTGATTGTCGTTAATGTAGGCATAGTTTAAATACGAATCGAGCTGTCTGAAATTATAAAAACTGTTTATAATTTTACCACAAATGTAACTGCAGGTCGATGCTCCTTCTTCCCAACATATTTTTTTAGGGAACAATTTCATCAATGAGAGAAATATAGCTATGTTGACAATTTCCTCATTAGATTCCGTACAAACTACGCGCATAAAGAGCGGAAAATGGGCGGAATCAAATGAAGTGTCAACAGACTCTAATTAAGAAGAAAAATAATTTGAGTCAAGACTGTTTTTTTACTTTTTATTTGTTAAGATAGCAACGACCAATTTCTTTTTTACCAAGAAAATCCTGTGGATATTTATTCAATTTAATGTCAATTCGAATTCAATCAATTTAACATACCCTTTGCTGCATCAGCCTTTTTCCAATTTTTAATGCATATTATTTCATTGAGTTATTCACATTTTCTGTGGATAAGTCTGTTTATAGTCTGTAAAGCTTTTGTATACTTTAAAAATTCAATGCTAGATTATTTTCCGTTACGCTCTTTAAATAATTTTTAATGGGGATATAACAAGCATATTCCTAAAGTAACAAGCAGCGCTCCTAACCATTGTAGCGAAGAAATTTTTTCTCCAATCCAATATGCAAATATTTGTGTAAAAACAACTGAAGTGTTGCGTAGGGTTATTGCAAGTCCCGCCTCTGCATAACGCAATCCCAATAAGAACAATAAAAAAGATAATGCACTTAAGACGCCACCAAATGACATTCCTTTCTATCGAAAATTTATAAAATATTAATTTGTTGAATAGAGGCAAGAAAAAACAACAAAATTTAAATCGCTTCCTGTACATGTAAATAAAACACCAGTCGGCTCATTTGAGTTTTCCGCTACTAATATTTTATGCATTAATTTCATTCCGCCAGCGGAATAACAATTATTAGATAAGCTGCTAAAAACATTACTTATGGTTTTAATTTGCCCAGATCGTTCGTAGGCCTCTTCGCATTGAGCGGATTGTCCGGCAGGCGGAGATAGTGCTTTTTCCGCATGAGCATTTTGATAAATTAAGAATGAAACTAGAAATAATCCATGAATAAATTTCATAATTGTCGTCCATGCAAGATAATTTCTTATATTATAGGTTTGAATTTAAAAAAGTGGAAAAAGCCGCTTCTTGGATAATTTTTTTTCTGTAAAGTAGTGTTGCTCAGGTATTGAAGCGGCATTTTTTATCCGGAGATATTCAAAGGCCTGAAACTTCTTTAAGCATTTAAGTGATTAGCCAATAAGTGAATATAAACACTTGTAGGTATTTAAAGGATCGGCTGAAATTTATTTTCTGTCGGAGGATTTTTAGGCTCTTGCACTACTGGTAAATCATGTACGTCTTCATTTTGCAGGTTAGTAGTATCAGCAGCTGTGGCAGGTGATTCCAGGATAGGGCGTAATGCTATTGAGTAACTACCCTGGAACTTATCTGATAATTCATGATCATAATGCTCTAATGCTTCCTCGAGGATTATTTCTTCATTTTCTTTTGTACGCTCTTCTAAGATTTGTTCGTCCACACTCTTTGCCTGTAGTTCGACTCCCCATTTAATTAATCCAAATAGTGCAAGTCCAATACTAAAACCGAGCAGAATGGGACTCCAAAGAGGCGGTACTGTTGCAGTGCCTATAAGAATTATTAGACCAATTGTTGACAAAATGACGCCTGTTCCGCCTAGAACAAAATTTGTATAGGATTTTACTATAGTCTCATCAGCTAAATGAGTGTTTTCTTCTAATAGGAACAATGGCTCTGTTATATTTGCAATGTCTTTATCAATTTTATCAATTTGGTGTTGAATGTTGCTCACCTCTTCTATCAGTGATGTATCAGCCTCAAACTCTTTGCTTTCATCAATTTCTTCTGTGATGTTCGCAAGACTTGCCAAGAGTTCTTTACGCTCCTTATATAACTTTGAAAGTTTCATTACAGGGCTGTTATCTGGAACTAATTCAGACAATCCTACTTTACTGTGAATCTTGCGAATAAATTGTAACTGTTTTGCTTCCTCAGTAGATAAATTGCCCAGGTGCTCTAGTTCCAATGCGCGAATTTCGAGTTTATTTCGATATTTATCATTATTTAATGAAGTATCAAATGTCTCGAGTAAATTCATAAATTGAATTTTTTCTTTATATGCCTTACTTGTTTTGTATTTATTAATAAGTGCGCCTAAAAATGATATTCCCTCAACAAGAGTGGTAAGAGAGGCGAAAGCTAATCCGATTCCCGCAGCTACTACTCCTCCGAGAATGAATGCAGTAATACCTAAAGCTGATGTGGTTAGAAGAACAATTATGGAAAAAGTTTTATTGATCACGGAACTATTTTTGTCAGTTAATGTTGTAATCGCATTGGGAATAATAGAAAACATCTGGAGTGCAAATCCAATGATATGTAACTCTTTAGCGGACTTTATGATAGAGCTTAGTAGGCCGATTAACTTCTGTATGCCCCCAAGTATGTATTGAGATAACTTTCCAGTTTTATGGATAATTTCAGTAAATGACCTCTGTTTTTCCTTCGATAAGTTTATTCTTTTTTTTAATTTATCCATTTTTTCTGGTAGAACAACATGCTTTTTAAGCGGATAAGTCATAGTTACTTTTCCAAAATGGTATATCTTAAACACGATGAGCGCTTTATTATCCACATTGTTCTTATAAAAAACAACCATAATTGTTCAAATGTCGCATGAGTTGTGCAAAATATTGATTTATAAAATAAGAAATTTTATTGATAATGGGCTTTTGAAGATTCGCTTTTTATTTACGATTGAGTCGATTTCTTAGAGAAATATAGGGAAAGGAATGCGTGTCGCTGCGTATAACAGGTAGCTTCACTTACTGTTTATTCTATTTTATTTTCAATGCGCTTGTCTGGAATGAACCAAATTAATGCAGCAATTACAATAAATACCAATATAAATAAAACTGAGTATATAGCTTAAGAAAATTGGTCCAAGCGGTGTGAGACTAGCGAAGTTATCACCATGTGGAATTTTAATTTCTAACACCATAATGGTAATAATGATAGCAAGCACGCCATCACTAAATGCCTCTAAACGTGTCGTTTTCATCAGTTTTTCCCATATTATGTAATAATAACTCCATATTTTTTATTGAAATAAATCAATTTCATCTAGGGGCCGTTGATAATTGCTTCATTAGCCTACGTTCTACGCTTTATGGGCGGAATCCAGTAAAGACCGCATTAAAAATAGGTGCATTTTAGTGCATCTCTGTATAGGTCCAGCGCATAAATTGCGGGAAGTAGGTGGAATTAAATGAAATGCCAACAGAGCCCAGTTTATTTCTCCCTATTATGTTGTATTTTAAATTGTAGAACAGGTTTTACTTTATCTTGTGAATTATCTTGCAATTAAATAAGCACCTTCTCTTTAAGCGAATTATCTGATGTTTAATAGGTGATACATATGGCTAAATTAAGGAATACATGTATAAACAAAGAGCGAGCGATCGCAGTGGACATTTTTAATGCGCCTGATTTTTGTTTTGAATTTGCACTTAAGAGTCAATATAGATCCATTTCTGTTTTTTTATGATAAAATACAATAAAAACAACATTTTATGTATTTAATAGAGGGATATAATTCTTTCTATTTTTTGAAATAAAGGCTTATCTATATCTTTTTAACCACAATTTATATTGGATCTATTGACGCTGACTGAAAAATATGCAAAATTGATATTTTGTTTTCACTTATTGTAAAATATGTATCTTTCTAAGGTAATTTATTATGGGTTCAAGTTGTAAGCATGCCAAAATTTCTTTATTTAGCGCAACAGCATTGTCTGCTACCGCTATGGTTGGTTCAGGATGGCTCTTTAGCGCGCAATTAAATGCTAAAATTGCCGGAAATTACGCTTTTCTTGCATGGGTTCTGGCCGCTTTGTTGGTAATGGCGGTGGGATTATGCCTTGCACAAGTCGCATCAATCTACCCAGTTCGTGGGGCAACTGCGCGCTCAAGTGCATTATCACATAATGGTATTTTTGGTATGCCATTTGCCTTTGCCAACTGGTTTGGATTAATGGTAACGATTGGTACCGAAGCTCAAGCAACGACCCAATATTTAGCCGCTGCAATCAAAAGCGATGTTTTAATCGCAGATAATGTCTTGACGCTTTATGGTAAATTATTTGCATTGAGCATCTTAGTCGTATATTTGTTTATTAATTATTTTGGTATTAAGTTATTAGCTAAAATTAACAATACAGTCACCGTAATAAAAATTCTTAGTCCGATTTTTACGATTGTTATTTTCTTGATTATGCGTTTTGATACCAGCAATTTTAGCTTAGCTACAAATACCCAATATGGAATTGGATCAGCAATTACTGCAATCATTTCAGCTGGGTTAATCTATTCTTACAATGGGTTTCAATTGGCAGTGGCTTTTGCCAGTGAAATAGAGAATCCAAAACGAAATATCCCTCTTTCAATTGTTCTTTCAATTGTAATTGTGATGTTTGTTTATATGTTATTGCAATTATCCTTTATGGGTGCTGTACCACATGACATGCTAGCAAGTGGTTGGAGTAGCCTCAATTTCCATTCACCTTTAATTAATTTGGCAATGTTGCTTGGAGTAAATTTTTTAGCAATGATCTTGATTGCTGACAGTGTCGTGAGCCCATCAGGTACTGGATACTCTTATTTAGGTGGTGCTTCTCGTATGTTCTACGCTATGGCTAAAGAAGGTCAAATGCCAAGGAAAACCATTGGCAAATTACATCCTGAATATAATTTGTGCCGTCGTTCTTTACTTATTAATTTTACTCTAACTGCAATATTTCTATGGAATTCCGATAGTTGGGCCTCATTAATGGTGATTGTGACTGGATATCATTTAATTGGATATATGGCTGCTCCAATTAGTATGGGAGCGATTAAACCAAATACCAGACTCTTTGGGTTAATCATCTTTTGCATCCTTGGGGTAATGATGAGCACGTTACCAGCTAATGATTTTTTAAAGATGAATTTGTCGATTTCAATTTTGATGGTAATTTATGGATCAATACAAGTCGCACGACGAATGAAAGTAACAACATTATTAGTATTATCAACACCTTTTCTGACTTTTCTGTGGTTAATTTATTTTTATCAAAATATTTATTACATCATATTAATGTCAGCTCTTTTTTATACATTGATTACTCATAAAGAATACGTCAAATTATGTAAGGATACTCAATTCATTAGTGATGACGCTGCTGATATAACGGCAAACACAGAGGCTCAACGAGCATAATATGTGTCGCTTGTTGCCTGTATTAGTGGAGATTGATAGAGGCGACATTTGCTAGAATTTTTTGGCTACAAAAAAGCTGCTGACCTATATATCTTCCTCTTTTTTCTCTGAATTGGATGCTTTGGACGAGTTGAATTTAACAACTCATCAAAGGCATCATCGGTATCAGTATTTTCTCTCATGGCAAAAAAGCGATGAGTATGCAATATGTCTTTTATAGTTTTTGTTGGGCTTACTTTTTTCTCAAGTCCTTCACTTAACACTTCTTTAAGTGAAATAGCGTTTTTTTCGATTTCATTTATATGTTCCAGCACATCATTTTTAACCTCTGTTAATGCTTGAATTTTCTGATTTGTAAGACCTGGATTCCTAGTTACCGCTTCAACTAATGCATCTATTATTTTCCACACCCAATTTGGATTTTGCAGGCGTTCTATCATACCATTCAGTTGTTTAATAGCACGTGCTACACTGTCTGCCCCAGTAGGATTATACAGTCTTTCTGCATTGACTGGTTGCAAAGAGTAAGTTGTGTTAGAGCGTTGTTCTGCGCGAATTTCTTGCTTTTTTTCACGTCTCTTGGCAACCCAAGAAATACTATTAATCTTACTATCTGGCCACACAATATTAACAGCAGCAGGGTCTTGTGGATAAGGAATATGGTTTAATTGTGATATTGCCTGCGTAGCATTATTGAATTCATCACTTCCTTCTTCGGCCTGTATTTCTACAACAAAATAATCGCATTCACTATTAGCATAATCTGTCATATTTATATTATGTTTATCTTGCTGTTTAAAAATAAAATCTTTAGCTTTTGCTAAAGAGGAAAATGATTGAGAGTATATTTCATTTGTGTTTTGCGTGGAAAAGACCACATGATAAGTTATAGGAGGTATTTTATTTATCTCATCTTCAACTCTTTGAAATCCATTTTTAATCTCAATTATTTTCTTCTTAATCTCTTTTGTTTGATGTATCAAGATATCTTCTAAATTTCTTCCAAATACGATTCCAATATGTTGATCGTTCAGATCTTTTTGAATGGTTTCAAATCCAATATTTCCCAATTCGGATAAAAGGTCACATTTATATAGAACATCACGGTAAGTATCTAAATCATCACGATAAACAGTTCTTATCAGTGATTTAGAATATCGTAATAACATTGCTAATATATTTAAATTCTTTATTGCTTTTTCATCTGCATTTTGTAGAAAAGATAAAAGATGCTGAGTAAATTCAGATAATTCCATTGGAATAATTAGTACTAAAAAATCAATAGCCTTTTCCTGACTAATCCCATTTGATCTATGCAAAAAGTCAAATATGTTTGGATTCGCATTCATTATTGGGGCCTAAATTTATATGGGATACAAATTGGAAGAAGCATTATTAATTATACTCTTTTAAATTTAAATTATAACCGCTATCAGGAGCGCGAATAATTATAAGTCGTTACAGCTGAACAACCGTTCGCTTATAAATTTCCTATTTTTCCCGGAGTAAAATAATAAATTGTTTTTTTTGATTTAAATCAATGGGATCTGATTTTGGGAGACCCCATTGATTTTGTATAGAGTAATTTTAAACTGAATCTATCTAATTACAGTAGACTTTTTCCAGTTATTGGTTGAGTATAAACGCCGCTTTTATATTCTTGCCAATTATCGGCAGGTTTGATGGCACATTTTTTTGAAACCATATGCCATCCTGGTTGATGTTGATGGCATGCCGCATGGATTGGTCCGACTGCAAGCATGGTAGTGGCGAGTATTAATCCTGCTGCTCTGATCTTCATATAGATCTCCTTGTACATAGTTATACGTAAAGCCAAAAATACATCAATATGATTATATATTACACATCTGCGATGTGCAAATTTGTACCTAATTAAACGCATTACTTTTAAAAAAATGGGAGGTATTTTCTTCATCAACTCAAGAAGTTAACGATTAGTATGCTTTTTCAATATTTCCAGGATTTAGAGTACATACAGCTTGTCTTAATAAAACCTTAATGTTGTTAGTATAAAATATGGACTTTGTATTCAAAAATCAATCAAAGCTTCTGTTAACGTAACTAAGGATACAACGTGAATAAAATTATGACTTTATCTCTATTTATTATCTTTGGATTATTCTGTTCACAATCAAACGCCCAAAAAACAATTAAACTTAGCCCCAATGAAACAAAATTACTGGCAAATAATACACTTTGGACGCTCAATGCTACATGTGTTGTTCAATGTACCCATCAAAATAACGGTAAAATTAAAATTAACGTAATAAAAAATAGCGGCGTGATCAATGGAAGAAAACTGACTACCGGTCAAGGAACTCTAATCCGGGTCAAAAATAACAGTAGCGTATCTGTGAGTGCAGAATCGGGCACTCAAATCAATCTTATCAATTTAGGAGCAGATGAATTACAGGCGGTTTGTTCCATTTAATTGGATGGAGTCTTTTGATTTATTTATTACACGCTAAAACTTGATAAATGAACTCAAGAAAAGTAACAAATGTAGTTTTAGATGCCTTAGTACAATAAAAACTATATGTAATAAATTTATTATCATTGCCGATATATTTATCAAAACTTGATTATAATAAAAGTAAGTGAATAAATATTTGTTCGAGGGCTATTGTGGGTAGAAAAGAAGAGCATGAAAAAATTGCACGTTTTTTGCAAGAAAAAATACAAGAAAAAATAGGTAATAAATTTTCATTTACATGTTCTGCCGACGCGGATGGGATTTATTTTCGGTTACTTACGCCACAAGGATTTCGTCCTATAGGAGAACGACGTGAAATCGAAGATATGTTTAGGGATATAGGAATTGCAGTGACCCCAAAGATATCCACTGGAGGTACTAATAATGAGGAAATCAACCACACACTTGCTGGGAATCCTTCTGAGATTGAACAATTACTAAGACAGCTTGATTCTAAAATGGCTGAGGATTATCGGTTATTAATCGAAACTGAAAATGGAAAAATTATTGATAATTTGAACCGACTAACCGCTAAAGATGGAATTAAGTGGAACAGCTCTCAAGATGGTGGTGTTGTATGTCAACATGAGCAAACTATACCGAGGGTACCACGCAGTAATTCATTGCCTGCTGATAGTGCTGCAGACTATTTTTTATTTAATCTTAAGGCACGTGGAATTAATGCACAACCCAACATGGAGTTATTACGTCGAAACCCTACGTCCGTCATGCTTGAATCTTCTTTTAAACCCTCTCAGTTTGAGCAAATAAAAGGAGAACTAAAAATCGCATTTGAGAATAAATTAGATGCAAAAAATCCACTAAATATTTGCTCGGACTATGCAAATAAATGCCAAAATGAAGATCCAGATGCGTGTCGAGAAAGACTCTTTAATGAATTTTTTAACACAATAGTGGCTTTAAGTACTCAATATCCTAATATGGATGGTTTACAAGAAATGCGTCGTATAATTAGGAATTCCCAACCATATGAGAATGGTCCCTGCAATGAACCGCACGAGAACATACTAAAGAAAGTAATCCAAGAAGCAAAGTGGAAAAAATCAGATTCAGAATTTATGAAAAATTTTCATCAACTCAGGGGTAGATCAGAAGGGGCAGAAAACTTTTATCAAAAACTTGCAGCACTTGATTCCAATAATACTCAAGCAATTAAAGAGTTTAATAAAAATATGGGAGATATTCTTTCTTCTAAGTCTGAGGAAACCAGAGGCTATGGATGTTGGTAGTTCATTTACTTGTAGAAACTCAATAATGGATTTCCCCCCTTCGCGAAAATGACAATATGGGGAAGAGAATGCAAAAGTAGAAATGGAAATGACAAGTCAGTGAACATTTCAGTTTTGGATTGATTTGCTGTGGGTTTTGTCTTGCTAATTAGTGCATGGGTTTTTGGCGCTTTTCGGCAGGAGCATCGTTTGAGTGGGCGGTTGCTGCAAGGCTTGGCTTTGTTGTCTATGATGGGGGCAGGGGCTTTGGCTTATCAAGCAATGCAAGCGCCATTCATCAGTGTTCATACTCGTGAAGAAGTGAATGCAAAATTAGCTGAAGCAAAAAAAAATCATAAACGTGTTTTTATTGAGTTTTTTGCAGGGTGGTGTAGTGACTGTCAAGCTATGGATAATCATGTTTTTTATCAAGCAGCAGTTATTAATGCAATGCAGGATTCGGTAAATCTGCGGGTTGTTATCAGCGAAAAATCAGATGAAGTGGCTAAAATTCGTCAAGCGTTCCATATTTATGGTATTCCCACAATGCTTTTTTATGATAAGCATGGGCAACAGCTTGCTAATTTAAGTTCTGTGGGACAGATATCAAAAGAAAAAAACTTGCAATTATTGGCACAATTACGGAAGTTGTATTCTGTAAATCTGCAACCCCTAAGCTCATATTTTAATAAGCGATGAACATCAGTTTATTGTTTCAAGTAGCATGGAGGGTTGCCCACACCATTTTTCTTATCGAAGACACAAATATGGCATGCTTAAAAAACATTCAAATAAACCAGCATTGATACATTGGTCGGTTGATTGAGTATAATTTTAATTCGATATTTGCACAAAAAAGACCAAGTAATATCCATGTTGGTTTAATACATTGCGCATATATTTTTATGGGAGTATTGATAAATGGCTTTTAGAACGACAAATGAACTAACCACTGAAATTAGAAATTTGAAAAAATCAGGGGAAGTGAGCTTTGATATGTCAGGATGCAAGCTTGGGCAAAAATCATTTATAGAGCTGCTAGCTTTATTCAGTCTTTTGAAAAATCTCGGAGTGAAGTATCTTAATTTGGGGAATAATTTTCTTTGGGAAAAAACAGGTACTGAGCTAGCAGAAATCTTAAGTGCTTTAAAAGATTCACAGGTCATAAGACTCTTTTTGTTTGGGAATGATCTTTGGCAACAATCAGCAACTGAGCTCGCAACAATGTTAGGTGCTTTACAAAAATCAGGCATAAGGCACCTTGATTTATGTTGGAATGATCTTTGGAAAAAATCAGGCACTGAGTTAGCCATCATTCTTGGAGCTTTAAAGGAGTCTGGAGTAACACATCTTAATTTGGGTGGGAATAATCTTGGAGAACAAACAGGTATTGAGCTCGGATTGGAGGCTCTAAAAAATTCTGGAGTAATATACCTTGATTTAAATCACAATAAACTAGATCACAAAACAGATACAGAGTTGGCTCTTATGTTCGCATCCTTAAAAGATTCCGGGGTAACGCATCTGGTTCTGAGTAAGAATGATTTGGGTCAAAAAACGGGTGCTGAGCTGGCAACTATTTTAAGAGGATTAAAAAAATCCGGAGTTAAATATCTTGATTTGACTTCGAATATTCTTGGACAAAAAACAGGTCTTGAACTAGCGACTATGTTAGATGCTTTAAAAGACTCAGGAATAACACATCTTGATTTAGGTGATAACCGCCTTGGTCAAAAATCAGGTGCGGAGTTGGCTTCCATGTTAGGTGCTTTAAAAGACGCAGGAATAACACATCTTAATTTATATGAAAACCGCTTGGGGCAAAAATCAGGGGTTGAGTTGGGCTCCATGTTGCATGCTTTAAAAGGCTCGGGAGTGAAGCATCTTGATTTGAGTTGGAATGAGCTTGAACAAAAAACAGGAGCTGAACTGGCGGTGATGTTAGAGGGTTTAAAGGATTCAGGCGTAACACATCTTAGCTTGGCCTGGAATGAGCTAAGTCAAAAAACCGGGGCCGAGTTATCTACTCTACTAGGTGCTTTAAACAAATCAGGAGTAACACATCTTGATTTGTCTGCGAATCAATTGGGGCTAAAAGAAGGCACTGAGCTTGCTGCAATGTTACGGGTTTTAAAAGGATCTGGAATAACACATCTTGATTTACGTGGTAATAATCTAGACGAAAAGTCAGAAGATGAACTTGCTCGCATGTTCGCTGCCTTGGAAGACTCTGGAGTAACTCATCTTGATTTGGGGTCGAATGATTTTGATAAAAAATCAAGTAGGTCGCTTGAAAAAATAATTAATGCTATTCCTAGGAGCATTGTATCGATTAGCTTAACTTGTTCTGAACTCGAAAAAATGGATAAAGCGCAACTTAAGGTGATTCAAGATCGATTTCCGAACCCTGAACACACCATTCTGATTGATAATGAGCGTAGAAAATTGGATTCATCACTTAGAAAGGCTGATGCAAATGTTTATAGGAAGCTCGGATATAAGACTACTATCCCATCTCTCTTAAATCATTCCGCTTTATTTGTAGCTCAAAACAAAGAACTATTTAAAAAGGGATATGAAGAACTCCCGATAGACTTAATTGATTATATCAATGAACTCAAAATATGATAAAAAAATGAAAAATTTAATCAATTAGCAGTTATTGACACAATTCTAAAATAAATTGCAAATTCTGCAGCCTCAGGTTTTTGATAAGGAGTACTTTACCGAATCAAATCTGAGGCTGTAAAAATTATTCTCAAATGTATATTATTTTAAGGTCGTGATGAAGAATGATAATGATTTAGTCTGGGATTGTTCTTTGAAATCAGATTCCAAAATGATTCATTGTCGATTTCCACTATATTAGAAGCCATGAAATCTAAATTGATAAATATAGTGTTAATCATTTCTATAGCTTCTTCGTCACGTGCAAGCAGATGTTCTAGCATTTCTTTCAAACCGATTTGATTTTCTTGAAATCCCCAATATTCGGGATTACTCACTACGAAGGCATCCAGGGCAAATCCAGTTTTTAGATTCAGAGTGGCTGAAACAAACGCATCAGTAATCATAACTGATTCGCGAGAGAGATCTTCAGGAAGTTTGTCGAGGTCAATTTTGGTAGAGATCAATGCAGTTAAACCGGTGTAATTCCCATCGGCATCTTTGGTTGTTGAAGTAACTACGCCCTTGATAAAAATCGCGTCGCCGTATTCTTCTGTATAGCTTTTTACAAGTTCTTGCAAAAACTCAATGGCACTGGGAATTATTTCATTGCTCTCTTTGGGGGTTAAAAACCTGGTGAGATCTAGGCCGACAGAACCTTTGAGAACAGTGGTTGGAGATGTACCATTACCATAGTCATAACTTAGATTGTCAACTTTGACTTCAAAGTTGTTTTTTGAACCGACTTTGTTATAGAGACTTTTTAAAGCGACTTTGGATGCCCGATCTTTATCAATTTCTACAGCATCAAATTTAAGTTTTGCAACAGTAACTTGATTCTGGAAGGGGGCAAGAATATTTGCAATTTCCAAATTTAATAGGTCAAGTGTATTGTCGACAGCAAATGCTCCGGAAATGAGACTAAAGCTTAACCCGAGCGAACAAAACAATTTTTTCATAATAACATCCTGTTTTATCTAGTTTATTTTTGATTTATCAGATTCATATTTTTATTACAAAATGAAGTTAGAAAACCCCAAGATGTCGTACATGAACTGACGGCGTGTATTATGACATTCTTTAGCTGCAAGTCTATTATTTGGCGATGCAAATCATGATGCTTAGAAAAATGTAGATAAAGCCTTCTTTATTAAACAAGGAAAAAAAGGTTAACTATTGCAAATGAGAATCATTATCGTTTATATTGTGAATGATAATGATTCTCATTTTGTTGTTCTGAACGTTATTACTAAGAATAACAGCTGTAAGCGAAAGACAATAAAGAGGGGGGTATATGATTTTATCGAATCTTCATGCTAATGAACTAAATTACCAATTACGTTCATTATTAACGAATACTGATTTTCCTATTTCATCCAAGCAAATGGGGCATTTTCTCGTCGCATCTTATCAGCAGTGTTTTAATCGGTTACGAAGATCTGCGATTTCAGAAGGATTAATTGATAAACAGGTAACTAGCCAATCCATTACTGCTTATCTTGAGCTTCTGAAACTTTATTCTCAAAAGCAAAAAACTCACATGAAATATTGGCATTCATTACACGAAGAATTAAATGAAAGTATTGCAAATCAAGCCCTAGCTCTTGCTTATCAATATCAGTGGCATAAAACAATTAAGCGGCAGGCAAAAGGATATGCAAATTTATGGTCTTGGTTAATCGAACATTTCGGCCAACAGCAAATACTTAATTTCTTAGAGCAATGGGGTTGTATAGGGCATCCATCTCACCCCAATTTTCGTGCCAAAATAGGATTTAACCGTAAAGAGGTTGTGCAATATTCTCCTGAATTTAATTCTGAAGTAACGATCGGTTGGGCTGCAATTCATCATTCACTTGCATTTATTTCAACCTCAAAATCCGCTTTTCATTGGCTGTTTAGCATTCATTTTCCTAAGGAATACAGTTTGTGGAGTGATGCATTACGATTAAAGAAATTAAAGCCAGAAGATTATTACCCATTTCCTGTTCATCCTTGGCAATGGACCAATAAATTACAAGCATTAGCAAAATCTTTATTCGAAGAACATCAATTTATAATCAACCCAGTACATCAACAAACCAAACCATCGATGTCATTTCGAACCGTGATGCCTCTTGCAAAACATGGCCCTCATCTCAAATTGGCTGTTGGTGTACATACTACCTCATCCTTGCGTACTGTTTCTCCAGCCTCGGTAAGTAACTCGTCTTTACTCTCGCAATGGATTAATGAGTTACTTACACAAAATCAATATTATAAGGGACAATTATTTTTAGCTCGTGATTTAGCGGGGATCAATGCATTACACTCATCTATTCCTAATGATGAAAAAAAACATTTTGGACTTATAGTTCGTGAAAACCCTTTACAATGGATCCGATTAAACCAAAAACTTGTTCCTCTTGCTTCGCTTTTTAAACAATCCCCCCTGAGACAAAGATCATTATTAAGTGAACTCATTGAGCTTAGTCAAAGTAGTCCAGTAGGTTATTTTATGGATTATTGTCGTTGTGTTTTGGCAAGTCAGTTGCATTTATTATTATGTTATGGGGTTGCCTTAGAGGCTCACCAACAAAATACTTTAGTTATTTTTCAGGCAAATCGTCCCTCTGGCCTTGTACTACGTGATTTGGGGGGTATAAAAATTTGTAATCACGTCTTCTATGATAAGGTGGCTAAACCAACACTACATCCTGATTCAACAATAACCTGTTCTGGATTAAATGAACTGACCAATAAATTCATACACGGTAATTTACTGAGTAATTTGGCTTATGGGATTGATTGCTTAAGTATGGATTACAAGCTTTGCAAGTCAATGCTTTGGCGAAAGGTGAGACAAATTTTAGAGCACACTTTAGAAGAATTGCGAACAGAAATTGAACCACGAATACATCATTGGTATCGACAGCAATTGCTTGTTGAACCTTGGCAGCAAAAATGTTTACTTGCTATGCGACTCCATGAAAATCAAAGCCAAGATCTTTTTTCTATGATTCGAAATCCTTTGAGCAGAGCTTATGTCTAAATCAATCCAGTCGCTTCTGTTAATAAGCCAATTTTTTATGATTTTGGCATTAGAAATGACAAACCCTTTTTTATCTTTGTTGATTGCATCGCAGAACGAGATTCCACTGCAGAGCGCTGCCTTTTATAGCATGCTCAGTTTTGTATTCCCCATGCTTGCAAATATCATCATGACACCAATCTGGGGACTTGCTGCGGATCGCTTTGGTTATAAGTCCATGCTTATGCGTGCAGCATGGGCTTTGGTATTTACCCAATTGGCAATGATTTTTGTGAATGCTTTGAATTGGATTTTAATCATTCGTATTGTTCAGGGGGCTTTTGCTGGTTTTATTGTATCCATGCAAACCTATTCATTAAGTCTTTGTGAATGGCAGTATAAAAGTCGGCAGTTGTCACGCCTACAATCAGCAAAAGCGGTTGCTACAAGTCTGGCAGGTTTTGCAGGGGGGATCATCTTAACCGCTACTAATTATCAAGGATTATATGGAATAGCAACGGTTATTTGTCTAAGTATTACACTTGTTATGCACTATTACTTACCAGCCACCCCAAAAAACTCAGGTAAAACTTTAGATCAAAAATCCGAAAAGATGATCTTTGACTCAAAACCTGTATACGCACTATGTTTTTTAATTACCTTAACCCAAATCATTAAATTTTTACCTGATCCGGGATTATCTTTATATATTAATGATTCGTTTTCTCAAAATTTAATTCTTATTGGCCTACTTTATTCATTTCCTGCGGTTGGCATGTTGCTGAGTTCCGAATGGTGTGGGTGTCAATTTGATCGATGCAGGACTGATCCGCTTTTAGTTCGTCGATATTTAATTCGTTATAGTGTGTTAGGTTTCATTCTGATGCTATGTCAAGCAAGCATAAACAACCTCATTCTTTTCGCATGTATCCGAATTTTATGGGGAGTCGTATTAGCTGCTTTACTACCTGCATTATTTGCACTTTTAAGTGATCGTTATCCCTTACCGGGGTATGCGCTTGGTTTAGCTAATTCTTTTGCCAAACTGGGCAATCTAATTGGTTTGTTACTAGGAGGACTATTAATCAATTGGCTGCCTTATTCAACACTATTTGTGATTATTGCAGGCCTTTATTGTTTATTTGCTTTGTTTGTGCCGTGGCTTCCTGGATTTTTTATCAATCCATTGCCTCGATTTTCCAATACTTATTCTGATAAAACATAATGACCCATAAAGTACTTCTAGTTATATTATTTACCTGGTTTTTTGGGAATCTGGACATACATTTTCTTACCCCAGCTTTACCTGAATTGGCTGAGTTTTTCTTAGTAAAACCAAATATCGCTCAATTAACGATTAGTCTTTTTCTATTGGGTAAGGCATTGAGTATGATTTTATGGGGAATTCTTTCCGAACGCTATGGTAGAAAACCTATATTCATTGGAGGTTTATTATTGTATACGATCTCTAATTTTCTTGCGGCGGGGAGTCCTTCTATTGGTGCTTTATTGTTTTGCCGATTTTTTCAAGGATTGGCTGTTGGAGCGACTTTGCTTATGGGAAGAGCAATGATTAACGATACCTATGATGAACAGCACGCGACCCAATATTTTGCTTGGTTTTTCACTTTTGGAGGTCTTTTTATATGCTTTTTACCTTCTTTGGGAGGCTTAATTAATAGCCATTGGAGTTGGCAGACTGCATCAATAATCATTGCATTGTATGCTCTTCTTCTCATTCCTTTGAGTATCGGAATGCAGGAAACCAAACCTAATGATTCTATTAGTTTAAATGTTCAAGAAACAATAACTACTGTTTTTCGGCATCCTATTTTTGTGGGGTATTTATTCATTTCAGGGTTAATGATGGCTGGAGAATCCGCTTTTAATACTTCGGCATCGTTTATTTTAATTAAAGGATCTCAATGGACGACTACCCAATATGGTCTTGTGAAAACAGTTATGGCAATAATGCATTTATTAGGAACAGCATGTTGTGGTTTATTGGTTAAATATTATACCAGTAGACAGCTCACGGCATTTGGAGTTTATTTTTTTGCGTTTTCAGCAGCCTTAATGTGGGTGTTTAGTCTACTTTCAGATGTGATTTTTCTTACCTATGTCATACCGATGATGATCTATTATTTTGGTACGGGTTTTATTGTTGCGAGTGCGACTTCTGCGGTCGTGCGTCCTTTTCCGAAACAAATGGCATTGGCTTTGGCTTTAACTCTATTCTGTCAATTTAATTGTTCAGCTTTGTTCAGTTTTATTACGAGTGTTATCGGTATAACAGATTCTTACTCTTTTATGTTTTTGCTGTGCTTGATTGGCTTGTTGAGTTTAATTACTTTAAATCGACTTAAATTGAATGAAAGAAAATTATCGAAACAAAGTCTCGTTGTATAATAAACAGTGTGTAATGTAGAAAGTTTAAGAAGTCATATATAGAGCCTGCCGTTACACTTTCCTCTAAACTTACTTATTTTATCTTCAATTCATCATTGTGAACCAAAGATGGTTCTTCATTTGTTAAAAGCGTTTGTAATTGCTCGATCTGTCTTATTTTCTCTTGCAATCGATCGGCAGAATTTGAAAATAAAAAAAGGAGAGACGTTTTATCTAAAGAAATTTTGTCCAACTCAGTATCAAGTTTTTTACGTGCTATTTCGAGCACTCCATAAAGATGAACATACATTTCTTTTTTATCAAGAAAAGAAGCATAGTCAATCTTTTGTGTGATATCAAAAAAGCCATTCTCTCTGACCCAGGTGCAGTGATCACAGACTTTTTTTAGACGTTCTATCTTTTCTTCTAAAGGCATTTCAAATTTGGTTAATTTTAATAAATATTTGACATCTGTTAGTAGTGCTTGAGCGACGGCTTGATTTTGTTTCCAACTTTCCTTTTTATATGGTGATGTTGAAACTTCATAGCTTCTGCAAATTCTTCTTAGATCACCTAAAATGCGTTCATCATTAAACGGTTTCTTTTTATTTAACCCTCCAATGGCCCAAAATAAAAGAAAACTATAGGCCTCTGTTCCTTCCAGTGCATCTGTATGAGGTAATTTCTGATGTAATCGAGGTTTTCTCAAATTAAGCAGAGTTTGATTGTAAAATTCATCATGCTCTCCTACTTGCACAGCAGTGAACAGATAGAGATGCCGCATACACGTTGAGAATTCAATTGGATTTATTCTAGTGCGGAACAAATCGAGAGGACATTGTTCTTCTTTAGGTTTTTGATAGTCATAAACATGTAAGAGCCTTAACAAGCTAAAGTCAATATGCATATATATATTCTCTATTTTTAATTCACGCAAAAAATAAAATGCAGAAAATAACAAAAATTGATGATCGTGGATTTAAATATTACAGATAGCTGCTCTTGAAAGCAACTATTTGAATTATGGGAATAAATAAGGCTATTTCACACATTTATTAATGCATTCCTTTGCGCATAGTTCAATAGTGATAATCCATTGCCCTTAAATTAACTTACCTTTCCAATTCGTTTTTTTTCTAATAACAAGTCCCGAAGCATATAAAACAATACCGGTAAGAATTAGAGATAATGTACGAATAATTGTTGGCGCTGATGATGCATCATAAAGTAATGCTTTGCCTGCAGCAAAAAATAAAACAATGAGTACCGATTTTGCAATCAGCACATCATTTCTCAGAGTTGAAACCCGTAATATAATAAGTACGTACGCAAGCCAGGAAGCAGATACAGCCAAGGTACTGTACTCGATGGTTAACTGGTAAAGACTCATAATTGCAAGGAGATGTGAGGCCGCCAGTAAAACGTAACAATATTCTTCTTTTTGAGCTAATTCCTTATAATTTTGGATTAATAAAAACCAAATACTGGCAAAAGCTGCCCCAGCTACTACAGACCAGGATAA
Organism: Legionella qingyii; assembly: GCF_003990155.1. Taxonomy (NCBI): domain Bacteria; kingdom Pseudomonadati; phylum Pseudomonadota; class Gammaproteobacteria; order Legionellales; family Legionellaceae; genus Legionella; species Legionella qingyii. The sequence goes on along the minus strand of NZ_RZGX01000014.1, from coordinate 20,740 downwards.
CTCATTACTACTAATTAAGTGGCTTAATATACTTAGATACTCAATCCCTAAGATAGCAGAAAGCGCCACAAATGGAATTAAAAAGCGAATACTCCATTGAATCAGTTTAATTTTTGCATGGAAATAGGCGTACCCAAAAACGATTACAGCAAAAAGCCATGGTTTTAAACTTAAGGGCAAAAGGCCAAGGTAAATCGAATGGAAACAAACAAGTGTTACAAAGGTCAGTAATACATTCCGGCTATTAAACCGACGCTCAGGGAACCATCTTTTAGCTGAGTAATAAAGTCCGACTAAAAGAGCTGCAGAAGCCAAGGAAACGCATGAAGCCAAAGTAGGGTCAATACGGCTGAGATAATAATATTCCATTGCATAGAAAATTAATAGTACAGGGAAAAGACTCCAAGATTCTTTCTCGGTGAGATGTTTTTTAGTCAACTGCGTATGAAATAGGGTGCCAATTGAGTAGATAAGAAAATTAATGACAAGTACTGTAGCAATTAACACATCTTGATGGAGTTTTAATCCCACTACCGCGGTTATTGATATTGCCAGATAAGCTGAAATCATGGTTAATGTGCGTGACTCCACCCAAATAGCAAGTGTTGCAAAATTCAACGAACAAATTGTGAAATAATACAAAGAAAATATAGCGTTATTTTCAACTCCAGCAACAAGAGGGGCGATGTATGCACCTAAGGCAGCAACGATCGCATAAATATCATGTTTAAATCGTAAATAAAACCAAATAGATACTCCTGAGATAATCGTTGATAGAGCGATGAGCGTTTGAAATGAAATAAGTAAATAATATTGAAATGCGGCAAAACAAGTTAAATAAAGTACAGTTGCTCCTGCTGCTGGTAAAAAGCAGGCATAAATTCTATCTGCACTGGAAATAATTATCCCACCTGTAAATAGGGCCATTCCAAATAATGTAGCCACTCCAAGTTGCTTTTCATGGGTCAGCCATCCAGATTCAATTGATAATTTAACAATAAAGCAAGCTGCTAGAATAAAGCAAACAGAAGCAACAAGCCCCAACCAATTACCTGACATGGGCTTCGGTATTGATTTGAGTTTACTTTTTTTACTTTTAATCGATTTAGATTGTTCTGAGGAGGCCGAAGTAATGCCATTAATTTTTTCAACTTTTGACACACGCGCTTCTAATGCGTGTAAGCATTGTTCAATATCAATCGTGTCCAAAGAAATACATCCTATATATAAAAAATAACTTGCGCAATTTTACATCATATTGCCCATTTGTTTCGAGCATTATTTTAGAATTAATGTAAAATTTTTTCTTTAATGGGATTTAGGGTTGTTGACAATTGCTTCATTAGGCTACGTTCCGCAATCCGGTAAAGGCTGCATTAAAAATAAGTACATTTTAGTGTGTCTCTTTGAGCTCGCGCATAAAGAGCGGGAAGTAGGCGGAATTAAATGAAATGTCAACAAACTCTAGATAATTCGAAAATAGTATAGGTAGGTTGGGTAAAATGCGGTGGAACTTGGCATCGATACAAAAAAATTGGGTGTCACTGCGTTTCACCTAGGCTAATGTAGTTATTATTTAAATTGTTTCTTCCAACACTAGGGGCGAATATTTTTTATTCAGCCATATGATACACTATTACGCATAGAGTTCTAAATCGTGATGAGGAGTAATGGTGAGATTACAAATTAAAGAAATTTTTTATCTGTTATCTGCTATGAAAGATGTTGCTACGGCTCATGGGAAACAGAGATTAACACCACTACAACAATCTTCCCTTAAAGCGGTATATTCACAGGTATTTGGCCATAAAGATGAACTGCAATTAACCCATCTAATTGACATGCCACTTTCTGGTTTTAGCCAAGTTTTTCCCGATGCGATAAAGGCAGAATATGTATTACGTTTTTTAGTGGTCACAGCCTTGATGGATAAGACAATTGATCGCGAAAAAATTCTAGCCGTTTTGGATTATGCAAAGGCCGCCAATATTTATCCCCATTATCTAAACCAATTAGAGAAAACTTTAGAAGGCGATTTTCAATGGCTTATTAAAGATATTATGCGTAAAAATCTTGAAAGTTTTGATATTTTTCCAAATATTCAGGATGAAAAAGATATTGAAAATTGGCTTTTCCCTTACCGTGGTGACAAAAAGAACCCACAACTTGCAGGCCGCTATGAGAGTCTTCGGCACTTACCTGAATCGAGTTTTGGTCATCATATTTGGATGCAATTTAAAACGAATAATTACAAATTCCCTGGTGAGGAGGATGGGGCTAATTATGAATTTATTATGCCTCATGACTCCATTCATGTTTTAAGCGAATATGATACAAGTCCCTATGGTGAGATTTTGGTTTCTGTTTTTACTTCAACAATGCTGGAAAAAAATTCGATTGATGGTCATGTTATTCCTGTTATTTATTCTTTTTACTTAGGTATCAAGATCAATGAACTTGCAGGGTCTGCTCAGGTAGAGATTGATCCTTATGAATTTTGGGATGCATGGTATCGAGGTTCGCAAATGCAAATAAATTTGTATTCTAAAGGATGGAATATCTGGGATGTAGCTGAAATCCCACTTACTGATTTACGAGAGCTTTATCATGTTTTACCTAAATCAAAAATGAATAAAAATCTATAAATTTCATTAGAATTACATGCAGCATGATGCTAAAGGGGTGAAACACCCCTTTGGATGCATTACTTTTTTATTCCTGCAATGATTACTTCCTCATCATCATTATCGTCATGAGCTTTGGCGATTTTCTTGGCAAATTTCTGATAAAACATGCTGCAAGGCATTTCTTCGACACCTCCCTTTTTATTGACATCAAAACGGGAACATCGAGTATCATCAATTTTTTCCACATAAATTTGGTGTCTATCCCTTTCTCCATCTTCACGGACTGTCGGATAAGTGATTAGTGCTTGATCATAATCTTTGAGCAAATCTTTTACTTTTTCCTCGCTTTCACTTTCACTTGCTTTAACCTGTTTTGTTTTGTAAGGAATATTATGATCTACGAATACCGCATGCAAACCGTCTTTTCCCTGTTGAATAAGTTCAACTTGGTGTCGCTTTTCTCTTATAGCTTCTTCATAAATATGTTTAGAGCTACCCTTCATAAAACTATCATCTCGAAGGCCTAATTTTTTCTCAAAATATAAGTTGACTACTGGAGAGCAAATGCCATTATCATCAAGGGATGCACCTACTTCATCCAGGATTTCATCTTGGGTTGTGAAGGCTTTTTCAGAAGAGGGGGGGTGGGGGCTCACGAGAGATGCAATAATCTTTTTTGATGAACTCGAGTCGCTTGATTCGGGGCTGTCCTCTTCGAGAGAACGATTTGCATCCAAACGAGTTGAAACGGCATTTTTTAACGCTGTGAATTGAGTTGAAGCAAAATTGACAACGAAATTAATTGGTGAAAACAATGAATTAGAACTTATTCGAGGCTCTGCTTTATTCATTTCATTACTGCTTAAGTTTGATGAGCGCTCATCATCGCCGTTGTTTGTTTCGTAAAAGTCAGGCGACCTTGCATACGTCCCCTGGAGTTTCTCCTCTATGTCATCATACTCTGTATCCAAATAATCACCCACAGGAATCCCTGATTGATTATCAGATTCTAATGTCAAAGGGGGACTAGCAATTGAGAGCGAGTTGTGAGCATCACTTACCAGATTTGGATCGCCAAATGCGTCTTCCATAGTCAATACCTCCTATGCTATTTACATCCATAGATGTCATTATGTTAACACAGTGAAAAATTATTACCACAAATGACGTCGTTCCAATTTGCTACTGGTGCGCACTCTAATATGGTTTTTATTATATTAAAGAAGCAATTTTTCGCTGTAGTTATAAATAGTGAAATCTAATGAAGGCTTAAGCAGCCTTCATTAGATGCTTATGATGCTAAATTTTTTTTACAGATGAAAGATCACTCGAACTTTCATCATTATTTTCACTCGTAGTTGTATTAACATCCTTTTTAAGAGCCTTATCAGAGCGTTCCTTGATTTTACTCATTAAATAGGCGGTACTAGGAGAATTAGTAACAAAACCAGGTTGTGAGGTGACACCACCATTAATTTGTTCTAAATCAAGAGCAAGTAGTTCAGCAATACCTTTTCCTGTATGAATTATTTTGCCCGCTTGATCATAAACATCATCGCCTTTTCCAAACTCATGAGCAATTTCAAATTCTTTTTTCGCATGAGAAACTGCTTCACTAGGTGGATGAATTTCCGAATTATATTCCTTTGCCGACTGTTGTTTTGCGTTTGCATGTTCCTTCAAGGATTTTCGAGCTCCGGGTAATAATGGTTTCCCATTTTTATCGAGAAAGACATTGACCCCGACCATTTCAGTATTCTCTGTACCGCCTGTTTTCTTATGAAGTTTCTCTCTGTCTTTATATCGAAACTCGTAGCTTTCGCATTCTTTGAGATCTGTATTCGCAGCGCCTTGAACCGTATCAACCACTGCTAATAAAATTTTATTGGTTGAACCAACCTCTTTTTGATGCTTCTGATAGTCTACTGTATCAAAATTATCATCTATTAGTGGTTTAGGAGTGATCTCATCTGGTGACGATTGTTGCTCAGTATCAGTAGTTGTATTATTCCTTCCAGTGAAGGAAGTAGAAATAATATTTGCAATAAACGTGAGAGGAGTTAATAGAAGTTTAGCTCCTGACCAAGCTTCACCACTCTTATCGGCACGGCTGCTTGAATTTGATGATGGACTATTGTCACTTTCAGAAACGCTGGGTGATTCATATTGACTCTGTGTATCTTGCTCTTTTCGATCATAATCTGTATCGAATTTATTATAATCTGTATCGAATTTATTATAATCTGTATCGAAATACTCTTCTATGGGGATTCCGCTAACTTCTGGGCTCACTGATGTGGTAGTTGTGGTATTGTTTTCTGCAGGAGATTCACTAATAATCGGACCAGACTCTTCTTTATTAACTTCTTGGATATCATCGCTGTCAATTGAAAAATCAAACCCCATATCACCTTCATATTTTGATTGCATAATTCTACCTCTTAACTGGACTTTTACGGATGTAATTAATATTTTAACTGAGCAACATTAAGGCACTATTAATATTAATTATTCATTCTAGTGTTTTTGAAACGCTCTCCGTCCTTCTTGCTACGCTAGGGATAAGGGGGGATGTGTTTATAAGGGGTGGTTGGTTTTTCATGAGTTTTGTATTTCTAGGCTCATTAAACAATATTTTGAAAAAGTAGAAATTTTGAAAGGATTAGTAGCTCTTCTCTGAGATTAACATCTCTACGCATTGTACGTATGTTAAATTCATTAGAGCATTTTTTTATAAGGGAATTAAAAAGTATAAAAGTTTATAAGTGTAATTTTTGTACTTAAATGGTAATCTACATGGAATAATAAAAGAGCATAATCTTATATTATTACTAAAATTTCTAAAGAATAGTCCAAGTAATGATCCCGCTTGCGTAGTAAGAAATAGAACTTTGATTGCCATACCAATACTGGGAAACAGGTAAAGAAATACCAACCTGAACAATTAGTTTTGGTGTAGAAAACCAGAGTGAAGGGGTCGCATAAATGATATTTCCCCCTGTATTAGGAACAACATTCGATGCCAATTTGGTTTTATCACTATACTCACCATTAAATTCAAGCAACCCTGAAAATATGTATTTCTTTTCTTCGCTTTTGATATTATGTCCTATTCCCAAATTATAATAATATTGTGTGCCTTCCTGAATTGAATCCTGTTTACTGATAAATAAAGCTCCTGGCGCAATAAAAATATACCAATCAATTAGAGTACGAGAATAAGTGGTTCCAATGAAATATGTCATCGCATTGAAACTAGTAGGAGAATTTTTTTTTGAAAATCCTGAAACACGCTTATCTGGATTCAGGCTTTTAGAAATTGTATATAAATTGCTGATAGGGAATGTAGGAGCGAGAATAATAGTGGCTTGATCTGAGTATTTTGAGTTATCGTGATTATAAAAAGCATATTCTAAATCCAGCGAAAGATCGCTTATACCAGATAGATTTTGATTATCATTTTTATATCTTAAAGCAACAGGTAGTGTGAGTAATAAAGAAACTGAATCTGTAATTCCATAAAGAAGGGAGGGTGTTGCATCTAAAATTTGCTGAGTTTGACTGTATAAATAGTTGGAATTAAATGAAACAATCAATTGATTCTTATCAATAATATTTTGACCAAATGAAAAAAATGGGCCTGGCTGTTGTGATGTTGCTAAAGAAAAATTACCTACAGTTGGAGGCTGGTTGGCTAAAGTAGGGAAAATAGCTGCTGATTTAGTTGCATAACTGATGAATAATAAAAATATCAATCTTCTGCATGAGCATCGAAGATTGGTTCGTTTTTGCATCCTTCGCTCCCTAATTAAGCTCCGCTCTATTTCTCTTCGTTATATTTCTCCAAGCATAATCCTATGCTTTGTAGAGAGCAAACATCATCCTATAGATACTAATACAGATCTGATAATGGGTATAACTATCTAACGTATCTTATCTTATGAGATAACAAATCATTCAGGACTTACGAAAAACCCCAATCTCTTTGTTAAAAAATGTTTTTACTTCGGTCATTTAGTCTATCTAAACTCCCTCATTAAAAACATTTTTTGCCTCGACCTTGAGATTTTTCGTAAGTCCTGTCATTGTCAATCAATGTTGATATTTAAACCAAATGACTATAAAATACCCATCAAAGTGAACAAATATTATACATAATCAATTTATGAAAATTTATTTAGTAGGTGGTGCGGTACGTGATAAATTACTTGGCTTTATCCCCAAAGATAACGATTGGGTTGTTGTAGGTGCAATTCCAGGTGATATGCTGACATTAGGTTATAAGCCAATACCTAATGGGCACGAGGCAAACAGTTATCCTGTCTTTTTACATCCAGATACTAATGAAGAGTATGCTCTTGCTCGATGCGAAAAACGAAAAGGACATGGGCATGGAGGTTTTGAGTTTGATATTTCACCTAATATCACTTTGATAGACGATTTAAAGCGACGAGACCTGACCATAAACGCCATGGCTATGTCATTTGAGGAAGGCAAACTGGGCGAATTGATTGATCCTTTCAGTGGTAAATCTGATTTGGAGAAACAAATATTGCGGCATGTATCACCTGCATTTGTTGACGATCCTCTTCGATTATTCAGGACCGCACGCCTTGCCGCTTGCTTAGGTTTTCAAGTAGCAAAAGAAACGATGATGCTTATGGAACAGATGGTTGCTGAAGGCAAAATCAGTGAATTAAGTACCGACCGAATCTGGAGTGAACTAGATCGAGCACTTATGGGAGGCCATCCGGAAAATTTCTTTGAGGTGATTAAGAAATGTGGGGCGGATTGTATTTTATTTCCCTATATGAACATATCAGACGCTAGCATTAAAGCCCTACAACGAGCAGCCGATCATAAAAGTTCCGCTCAGATACGTTTCGCAGTGTTAATGCATAATTTAACTCAAGAAGAGATAATTAAATTTTGCAAACAATTCAACGTACCCGGTCAATATCGTGATTTAGCCTTATTAACAAACCGACATTTGTCACAATTTCGACAACTCCATGAGCTGGATGCAAAAGGGGTATTTGACTTATTAGCAAACATGGGTGCGTTCCAAAATAAAGAACGTTTCAATGATTGCTTACATGTTTTTGAGCTATGCACGCAAAACGCGTCTTATGTAGAACAAGCACGCCATGCTTCTCAAGTGGCTCAATCTATTGATACTAAAGAACTCGCTTCAAAGTATTTGGGCCGTGAAATTTCAAAAAAAATAAAGATATGTCGTATTGAAGCAATCCAACAATGTCTCAATAGTTCGGAATTAAACGCCCGACCTTAAATGAAAAAAATCATCTTTAACAAGCTGCTTTATGATGTAGTTCTATAATATTTTGTAACTGCATATGGATGCTAAAGACTGATACAACCCATGTACTAAGTTTTGGAACTATTCCTTGCTACTTCCTTTATGAATCTTTTTTTACCAGGTTTGCTGGATGTTGACGTTGTCTTCTTTTTGTTAACAGAGACATGCCTTTGGGGTTTTGAACAACTATTGGTTTGGGGGACATTGTGCATGGGTTCAAAGTCTTCGATTTCAATACGGTTTAATTTGCGTTGAATTAGTTTTTCTATAGCATGTAATTGATTGACCTCATCAGCACTGACCAACGAGATGGCTAATCCTGAAGCTCCGGCGCGACCAGTTCGACCGATACGATGGACGTAGTCTTCAGCAACTTGAGGCAAATCAAAATTAACTACACAGGGTAATTGATCAATATCAATACCTCGAGCCGCAATATCTGTAGCTACTAAAATATGTAACTCTCCAGATTTAAATTCTGCTAAAGCTTTAGTGCGCTGTGATTGTGATTTATTGCCATGGATGGCGGCAGCATGAATTTGTGCTTCAGACAATTGCTTCACTAATTTATTTGCGCCATGCTTGGTCTTTGAAAATACCAAAGTTTGACCCCATTTGTTTTTATGGATCAAATGGCTTAGTAAAGCGGCTTTTCGGCTTTTATCAACTGGGTGCACTGTTTGTTTGATTTTTACTACCGTTGTGTTTCGAGGCGTAACATCAATTTCTACGGGATGCTTTAGTAACGTTTTGACAAGATTACGAATTTCATCAGAGAACGTTGCTGAAAACATAAGGTTTTGTCGGTTTCTGGGTAAGTGTTGAATAATTCGTTTCATATCATGAATGAATCCCATATCCAGCATTCTATCGGCTTCATCCAGGACCAAAGTGTCCACCTCATCGAATTGTATGGCCCGTTGTTGATGCAAGTCCAGCAAACGTCCGGGGGTGGCGACTAAAAGCTCAACACCAGAACGTAATTTCATCATTTGAGGATTAATTTTTACTCCACCAAAGACTACTGCTGAGCGAAGTGATAGGTGTCGCCCATATTGAAGGATGCTTTCATGTACTTGACTTGCTAGTTCACGAGTTGGGGTGAGAATGAGAACACGGGTTCTATTGCTTTTAGCTCGAGGTTGTGAACTGAGTTTTTGTAAGATTGGCAATACGAAACTTGCAGTTTTACCCGTTCCTGTTTGTGCCGAAGCAAGAACATCTTTGCCTGATAATACGTTCGGAATCGCTTGAGTTTGAATAGGAGATGGCTCCTTGTAATTTAATTCGTCAAGGGCTTGAAGTAATGGTTCAATTAAACCTAACGATTTAAAACTCATGCTGTTTTCCTTTGTTTATTTGGTATCAGTAAGGGAGAGATAAGATTGCTTACATTGTTCAAGATGATTAATTTGAGGGCAATTATATCACACAATTCAGAGAGTACGTTAGAATGTGCTTTAAATCAATAACAAATTGCAGCAAAAAAGCTGTATATAAAGTCGGTATTATCTGTTTTCAGCATCCTTTCTTAAATCAAAAAGACCAGATTACTACCCTGGTTTCACTTCATAGGTTATGGATTTGACTTGAGACAACTCTTCTTTCTCTGGGTTTTCTTTTTCTTCAGTTTGCTCAATCACGCGACTAACTATCTTCTCAATCTCTTTTTCCATCTCATCGTTATCAATGCTGCTCTTCGAATTATCGAAAAACAAAGGTACATTTTTATTTTTATATTCACTTGCATAAGCAGATACTTTGATGCCAGCAATGAATCGACGCTCTATAGTATCAACATGTAATACATAGTTATATCCTTTCACAAAGACAGACCTATCTAATTTTGCGGCCTTAACCATATCAATTATACTTTTTAGCAGACTGTCTTTAAGTTTAGGGTATTCTGATTCGTCTATCTTGATGTTATTAAAAAAACTGTAGATTTGTTTATTTGTTTTATATTCAGGATTTTTCTTACTGTATTTTTGACTCGCAAAGAAAATCTTTTGAAACGCTCCAAACTCATTTTTATCCATTAACTTCGCCCCCTTACCATCTCTTCTTAAATATCGATCAGAAGTATTCTCTTTGGGATTAGGGAACGGTATTTTTTTTCCATTTGGATATAGTGTTTTATGAAGTTTACTGACTTGATCATCTGATAATTTTAGCTGGAATCGATTTGTGATGCCCGTTTCTTTCTTGAGATATATAAGCGAATGTTCGTCACCTTTCTTGACCCAAATAAAAGCATGATCACAATTCATCTCTTCTAATACGGATTTACATTTTCCATCATCTGGCATGGAAGACATTAATACCAATCCACATGAGGGTAATGATGCTTTGGAGGTTCTATCAACCAATTTTTGGTTGATTAATTTCTCATCCTCGAGCACTAATGATTTTGCTGAGTTGCAAGTTAGAAGGGTTATCCTGTTTATGTTGGGATAAGATTTTAAAAGTTCAAAAATCTCCCTTTGATAAAGCCCTCCTATTTTCCTTTCACCATCAAAATATGGATCATGTGCCAACAAAACCAAATTAATTGTGGGATTCTTCTTCATCCTATCCAAGCAAGATCGAATACTATTGGAATCAACATGTATCGTTTTATTTAAACGTTTATCTGTATTAGCGTAAACAAGATAAGAGTCTCGGATTTCACCATCTGTCTCGAATGCATCTGGCTTTGTTACCACTACATGCTCACACTCATCAAGAATTTTATCGATAATATTTTGATATGAATTCTTTTCTGGAAATAAAGCAACCGACCTAAAATCTGCAGATAGAATTTTCTCTGGTGTCACTGCCTCAATGACTTTTTCCTTGAGCGTATCAGGAACGTACGCAAGTGCCATACTATCGTTACGAACCCACTCAATACAGACTTCCAGGAAAAGCTGGTTAGGCACTTGCCTTATGAGAGAAGGTTTTTTCTTTACTGCGGCGAGGCAAATTTGGGGTGTACACTTTTCCATAGGAAGTTTCATGAATAGACTCTCATCTAATCCTATCCCTAATCGCCATAATTCTTGAATATCAAACTGTTTCGGAAAAGATTTTAGCCCTAGTGCAAACCATTTATTTTTTAAAGCTGCGAGAATTTCCTCATCTTGCTGTTGAGCCTCTGACAGGTAAAAAAATGTACGCCAATTTACTTGAATTCCCTCAAGGAAAACAGCTTTGTAGCTTGGATCATTAGGAACCATGCCTATATTTTCCCAACTTTTTTTAACGGCGCTGAGGCAAACTTCCGGTGTTCGTAAATAGCGAGGAATATATGCTAATTCATCAACTTTATCTTGAACTACCAACATTATTTTAGGGGATATTTTTTCTGGACTTACCTCAAGGATATAATCAAATGATTTATCCAAGCATGCAATTATAATGTCATCATTCAATAGCTCATCAGGCACTTTGTAAATCGTCGACCAACTGATTTGAACTGCTGTCAGGCACAACTGCTGTTTCTGTTCATGGCTAAATTGTTCTTGATTTATAAATTCATCTAACTTATTAGGATCGCTTCTTAACAACGCACATGCGGCCTCATAACTCATATTCAAATATTCTTGGGGAGTGCTCATATTCGCCTCGAATAGATGTTGCGAAGTTTATTGAGTTGGAAATAATATACCCATAAGGGGTAAATATTAATCCTCTATAGCTAAGTATAGACAGAAGATAGGCATCGTGAAAATAAAAGGGGAGTCGCCTGTTGAAAAATAAGAAGATTACACCTCTTGAAAGCGCAATCTATTCACAAATTGTAAGATGTAATTTGGATATAGATTTTGAAATGGTTGACAAAAATGGCCAATAAACTTGTTTTTTAAAGGTTCTTTGATGATCTAACCCCGGTTGTTGCTGTTTTGGAAGAACTGCCAAGTGAATTCCCCTATGGAAGGCCTACTTCGAACCCTTTGTCCTTGTTCCGTCGAAGTAGGCGTAGGCCGTTTCACTAATTTGTTACCGTGCATAACTTATTTTGTCACGAACGAAGATGGTGAAGAAGAACTGGCTCTTAGCTCTCTACTTCCCGAAGAAGAGGATGCTGCTGGTGAATTTTCCCAAAAGAAATGTGGATTCGTATTCCGTCGAGATTCCATCACTTGCCTATCGGCATTTAAATTAATGGACCGTTCTGTAAATGCATTACATGCAGGAATTAACACCTGGTTATAATAATTTAATAGTTCTGGCACTTGTGTTTGTAATAGTAACAGTCCCGATTCATCGCCATATTTAGCCAGTATGTGCGGTACTCTAACGATTAACTCAGCATCCCAATTACTTGGCTGATAGGCGGTAAATGCGAGTGAAATTATCTTATCTATTGCTTTTAAATCAAGTCGTGAACAGGCCTCAGTAATTTGTCTATAGTTAACATCAATAGTATCGCATCTGTAGGGTTTACACTCATTTTTAAAAAGAATTTGTATCGCCAGGTGAACTATCTCATGTGCAATATTCCCTAACAATTCTTGCTGATCTAGTTTTGCCGCAATAAAAATACGTCCTTCTTCATAACAACATCTTCCTTCTGTTGAGCTGTATGAAGTCACATCTAAATCAACGGTATTTACTTGATTAAAATCAAAAATAATATCAATAGTCCCTTTATAATGTTCAATTACCGATAAGAACGGGGCGATGCCTGGACTATTAACGAGCTGCTCGTACATAAACCGGATGGTATTGAAGTAAATACTTTCTCTTTGCATTGTTCGCGAGCGCGATAAAAGATAATAAACTGAGGTATCACTTGGCTTGTTAAAATAGCGGACAAGCGCTTTGTTTAGTGCCGTTTTTTCGTGCTCATTTAAATCATTTATTCTTTGCTGTAAATTTTCAGACTCGCGACCTTTAAACCCCTTTGTTTTAAGATATGCATAGATCTTATATTGTTTGGATGATAAAGCAGTATCAAGTGCAGAGGTATTTTCAATGTTAAAACAATAACCAATTTGTTCCCCAGCAAAAGTACAATGCTCTATAGATCTCAAGTCACCTTGTTGTATCTGGTCATGGAGCAATTGGCGTTTAGCTGCAAATGCATTTAACGCTTTGCTGCTCTGAGCTTGTGACAAACTAAAATTATTTGGAAAGGGAAAATTGTGCTTAAGCAGATAAAGAACTAGGTCAAAATGTTGATTCTTCCAGGCGCTATCAATAGCTTCCTGCTGTAATTTGATGTCTTGACCGAGTGAAATATCGTATTGGAGAAAAAATTGTACTGCCTCCATCCGTCCTTTGCCTGCGGCGATTGTCAGAAGAGTTTGCCCTTGGATATTTTTGGAACGCAATAAAGGAAGCTTCTCTGATGAGAGATACGATTCCGAGGGACTTAGATCAAATAAAGCGTTCAAAACAGGAAGACTTGCTTGCTCTGCTGCGAGTTCTAATGGACTAACGTTGGCTGAATTAGTACGAGAAGGATCAAATCCTCGGTGCAGTAAAAATCGAGTGCTTAAAACATCATCGTATAGCACTGCATAATCCAATAGCCCCCAACTGTCATATTCTTGTTCTTCAATGATAGTCGCATCAGAAAGGTCTAAGGTTTCATCACAAAATTCACCAATTATTTTCTCATTTAAAGCTTGAAACAATAAAGGTAATCCAAAAGTCTCTTTTGCGCTTAATCTCTGTATAAATTGTTCTTCATTTAATGCCTCTTCATCGAAGGTTTGCTCATTACTTGCATATTCATCCTCATTCGTACAGAAAATATCAGAAGAGTTCGCTTTTTTAATCAGTGTGGTACATTCTCCTGAATGCCCCCAGCTAAAAATAAATGGTCTTTCAGGCATTCTTGCAATGAGTTTTTCTTTAACCACTTCCATATCCGGAGGATTTTCGTCTTCACCAACAAATACCTGAATGTAATATAGATTGGGGGCTGTTTGCAGCGCACGAAAAAAATAATCACTTTCAAGGAACGTACCGTCGAAAAATTCGCTATCTATGGTGAGTACGGATAGATCTTGATTATTTTCTATGAAGTCCCAGAGATGATTATGACTGGGGCATTCCTGGCTTATGGATAATTGCTTCACCCCTTTTTTTGCCGCTTGTCCCATATGGTAAAGAAATTTTTCAATTTGATACAGCCAGAGACCGTTCACATCCTCATGATAATAAGGATACCCTGTCTGTTCCGATATAACCATTATCTGGTTCTTGGAATCGTAACAGCTCTCAAGCATTTCGATTTGTTTCGTGATAAACTGATATTCCTCATCATCTTGCAACGAATTTGTACTACTTTCTTCTGACTCAGAGGTGGTCACGCCTTCTTCATCTTCTCGTAACGAATCAGTACTACTACTGTCTTCAGATTCTGAGGCTGACACATTGCTACTAGATGGTTCATCATCAGTTTCGTCAACGGAATTTAACAATCGAAATGAAGTTTCGATATCTTGCTTTCTTTGGAGCAAAAAAGCCTTATATTCATTAATAACTTGTGTTATTTCTCTAGACATGGGGAAGATACTCATAGACGTAATAAAATTGGATTAAAAAATTTTTAAAAAATGATGGTTATTCAATATTTGCGTACTATCACGAAAGTTGCGCCTGAATGCAAGTCATCTGCTTGAACTAGAGGAGAAATGGGGCAAAAAATAGCCGGTCGCCATGAAATCATGGGAGATGATACAGTTAGATGAACACTCTCACTTTATTGGCTAGACCCTTTGTTTGAACCCAACCCTTGAGGCCCAAAGTCTTTCATTAAGCGCTCTTCTTTTTTCATCTCAGAGAGTGAGTTATCGAAAAAGCCATAATTGCGACTTACCTGAAGTGATGTATCTTTCTGCTCCTCAGTTTCTGGAGTTGCTTCTGAGGCTTCTAATTTAATTTTGACCTCATTATCTTCTTCTATATCAACAATATTAACTTCGTCATCAGTATCATTATCTAAAATGGTTATGATCTCATTATCCAATTCATTTGCTAACTTTAAATATTCGTTACGATCTTGAATTTGTTCTATCCGTAGTTGCTCATAAAGTTCGTGAATCTTTTGATTCGTTTCTGCACTAAGGACTGACGGGTTATCAAACATAGAATGATATTTTTCAGGTAAAGAAAGTTTCTTATAAATAATAAATTGAGCGGTCTGCCGTAAGACGTCATTAAAAACTTCCGTTTGATTATTTTCCTGCAACAGATCTAAATAGCGAAGCATGAAATAAAGAGTTAAATTTGCTAAAGGAATAGATAAGGCAAGATTATCTCGTACAAGATCTCTTCCTTGGTCACAATAAATTTTCTTTAATGTAGGATCTAGGTCCACGAATTTAAGTCCATAATCCCATCCAGCATAAATTGAGGGATTTTCATCATCACTCAAAATTGTTTTTCTGCAATCAGATTTTCCACCAAGCATATGAGCAAGAAGCGTATCACCGTGCACAAAGAACACTTCATCGGGGAGCTGAATTGGTGCCAAGTGTAAAATTTTTTCTTTGGCTCCATTTTTTAATTGATCTGAAAGAAAATATCCGATTTGACACTGTGATTTATACAATTGAACGTCGCTTTGGAATCCTGCATAGAATCCCGCGGGCTTTTGAGCCGCACTTAAAATAATCGTATCATTCTCCTGTTGAAATTGATTGGCATAGTGTTGATGTAATTTAAAATCATATGCCAGATCAAATTGCTCAAATACATATTTTAAATTTTCAATTTGTTTGTCAAGAATAGCTTTTACAGCCGGAGAAAGGACCTCCTCCGGAAAAAGAGCTTCACGAACAACAATACTTGCCTCATTTATTGTAGCAAACTGTATTCCGACAATAAGCGGCATTTTTTGTGCCACTTGAAGAGCATCTGGCTTACCCATCTGCGAAAAATATTGATGTAATAAGTCATAATCTGCTTGAGACATAGAAATATAAGCATAGGCCATCTCTGATAATAATTTTGCCAGATCCTTTGCAGTTAAATTTTCAACCTGATCAACGCTTACTTTTTTAAGATAGACAACCTGTTTATTTTCTGACTTATGTTGTATCATTTCGATTAAATGGACTTCATTCCTATCTTGCAAATTAGCGGCTAAAGTTTGATGACCTTTATTGCGTGCATTAAACGCTAAAATTTTTGATTCAACTTTCTTAACTAAATCAAGCACCTCATTATTATCAGCAAACAAATCTTTTAAGAATTTGAGATGGGTGTCATCTAATGGAATTCTACTTACTCGATTTTTAAAATCATACTCTGGATATGCTTTAAGATCATGTATAAACGAACATCCATAAGTATCATATTTGGCAATGCAATCTAGCCTTTTATCTAAGTTTTTATGAGCATCTTCATTTCTTGAAATAATAGTCAAAAAAAAGGGCGGATTATCTTCTATATAAATCCGTTCACCTATCATATTTAAACTAATAAAATACATGCTTTTATCATGATTGCCTTGGGAAAAAACCTTCTCAGTATCACCTCCCTGTGATTCAGTCGAGGTGTTGAGTGATATTTGAGTTTCATCTTCTTCTTCAATATCACTCTCATATCGATATAAAGCACTACTCAAGGCCATTTGGTTATCAATACACCGCTCCTTCTCTAAATCAGGCAATAAAATTGATTTGAGAAATGCTTTGCTTTCCTCAAGTTCGAACGCTTGCTCTTCTTTACTATGTGCCATATAGATTCCAAAAAAGAATCAACTTGACTGAATTATAGCAAATAAATCAGCTGCGTAGTTCTGCCAAAAAAGAAGGCCTAGCAGTTAAAGTTGCATGTGATTTTTGCAAAAAACAACTTGAATAGCATCAAATGGCTAGACTCAAGGTGATGCAAAGTCTTACTGATGAAGTTAATTTAAGCGAACGATAAGAGATATTGCAGTAGTTTCTATGTCCTTTAAAAGGATAATTATTCTGCCAATTAAATATAAATCTTACCTAAGATAGCTATGAATTCATGGGATCGCCAAAATTCAAAGTTTGTGATGGGGAAGATTGTTCATCCCAAGATATTGGCTGCTTGTGGCCGCTATTTTAATTAACGTTTTCCTGTGATAGGTAAATATCAAAGAGCCAGCGAGAGTTTGCATAAACACGTGTTTCACTATCATCGCAAAGGGCGGGTAATCCGTCCATTTGTAACTGTCGCTAAAAGTAGAGGATTAGGCAACTAGTGCCAATTTTTGCTTTGGAGGAATCCCTCCAATAGCAGTATTAGGTCGTTCATTGTTATACGTCCATAGCCATTGTGTCGCATGTAGTTATTAGGTAGTCGTTGAATGACTCTTGCGCTTCATTTTTGGTTAACTCTCTATCAGCTTCCAGAAAGCGTTTGCATACTAACATGCCGTGATGATTGGTAAAACAGAGCAAATATTGCAGTATTTCATTCGGCAAAATACCAAAAGGATTTATAGAGTCGGAGGTTAACATTGTAGTTGTTTTCATTTAGTCCATTGTTCAGGAAGCGTTACTGTTTTAAGTGGAAAATACTACCATGATGAGTAATAATTGAGCATTCTTTGTCATGGTAGCAAGCGTAGGTACTGTCCTTAAAATCAAGCCAAATTTTCATTGAAAGCTTGCTCCTAAGGACGCCAAACTTTCATTAAAGTTTTTTGCAATAAGAGCAGGATAAAGTCTGGAAAAATCGTCTGTCCGCCCAACTAGCTAGCATTCAAATTGATCTAATAATTCAATCTGTTCATTAAGATTTATCATCAGATTTTGCCAATATACAGGCGTATTAAACCATGGAAAACTCAAAGGGAATGCGGGATCGGTCCAGCGTTTTGCGATCCATCCTGAATAATGCAGCATGCGTAGTGTACGCAATGCTTCGATTAAATGGCGTTCACGCGGGTTAAAATCATGAAATTTACAATAACCCTGTAAAATCTTCTCAAGTTGCAAATCCATTTGTTTTGGTTCACCTGAAAGTAACATCCAAATATCCTGTATCGCAGGGCCCATGAGACAATCGTCTAAGTCAACAATATGAGGACCTGATTCGCTCCATAACACATTTCCTGCATGACAATCGCCGTGCAAGCGTATTTGATCAATATCACCAATAGACTTAAATATCTGATTTACTTTCTGTAATGCTGTTTCAACTATTTTGCAAAAATTAGATGTTAAGTAATCAGGAATAATATTTTGTTCAATGAGAAGTTTGTAAGGATCATGGCCATAACTTTGGGGATTTAATTGGATGCGATGTTGAAATGACTGGCAGGCACTAACTCTATGTAAGCGCCCTATAAAGCGCCCCATCCATTCTAATTGTTCGCTATTATCCAATTCTAGTGCGTGGCCGCTGCGCCTGGGAAAGAGTGCGAATCTGAAATCATGATGATGGTGTAAGGTTCGGTCGTTTATAATTAGGGGGGCAATAATGGGAATTTCATGTTGTACTAATTCTAGTGAGAATTGATGTTCCTCTAAAATAGCTGCTGAACACCAGCGATTCGGTCTATAAAATTTAGCAATGAGGGGCTCTGCATTTTCAATTCCTATTTGATAAACGCGGTTTTCATAGCTATTGAGTGCGAGTAGGCTGCCTGTGCAAAGAACCCCCGTGCTTTCAATTGCATCCAAAATAGTATTGGGATCGAGTTGCGCATAGGGGGTTTGATTCTCGTGATTCAAGTGCGAATTCTCTGATGGATAAGTATAGGGATGTATTATACAGATTGTATTGCAGCAAGCGTAGGTCAACAGCTTAAGAGATTATCAAGAAATACTTTCTTCCCGTCAATTGGTGTATCAATGGGCTATGCGCTATTGATAGAAAACATGAGTCCATAAAACGATGGGTTTGTGGACTCCTCATATTGATGTTTAAAAATTTGTAATTCACTGCGAAAATCAGTTCGGAAACTCTGTACATCAATCAAAGTTCATTTTAATCTATTCTTTTAGCCTTTCTGAACCACAAGGAAAAATAATGAGAGTAGGGTATGCCAGAGTATCAACACATGAACAAAATTTAGACTTGCAACTTGACGAGCTTAAAAGGGCAGGATGTGAGCAAATCTTTACAGATAAAATAAGTGGTTCTATATCTGAACGACCGGGTTTAGAGAAAGTTGAAAACTTTCTTAGAGAGGGAGATGTTTTGGTCGTTTGGCGATTGGACAGGTTAGGGCGATCCCTCAAACATTTAATCTCTTATGTCAGTAAGCTAGAAGAAAAGGGAATCGGTTTTCATAGTGTTACCGAGGCTATTAATACAGAAACACCTTCAGGCAAGTTTATGTTTCATGTCTTTGGCGCGCTTTCGGAATTTGAACGTAACTTAATTAAGGAGCGTACTCTTGCTGGACTTGAGGCTGCAAGAGCAAGGGGTCGGCAAGGTGGCAGACCAGAAAAACTCAGTGGTGAGCAAAAAGAGCTGGTAAGAACACTGTATGCCAATAAAAAACACTCAATCCAATCTATATGTAAGATGGTTGGAGTAGGAAAGACTACACTATATAAATATATTAATCAGTAAAAATACTATGGTGTATATTTTATTACAAGGAGAGTATTTTGTTAAGGCAACACATGAAGGAGCAGCAAAAAATTCTTAGCGTACAAGCTGGTTCGGCTGGTTCATCTGGTCACCCTACTGTTAAAGGAGGTGCAAGAGAAAAATTTATTACTGAGTTTTTATCCAAACACTTAGGTAACTTAGTTTCAATTGGTCAGGGTGAAATTATTGATAGTGATTCAGTTCCAGGGGAACAAAGAAATCAGCATGATATAATAATTTATAAAAGCCATTATCCTAAAATTGAATATTCACAGGGCAATTATGCCTTTATGGCTGAGTCAGTTTTAGCTACCATTGAAGTTAAGTCAACTTTGTCATTTAAAAACTTAAAATCCTCAATGGATGTAGCGAGGAAAACAAAAAACTTAAAGAGAAATATAGCTAGGGGACTATCAGTTGGTTATGTTCCAAGCTCAATTTTGAATTTTCTGTTTGCATATAAATGTGAAGCAAAAATATCAACGGCCGCTGAGTGGATAAGTAGAGCATGTGAAGAGCTCAGCATTATTTATCCTAAATTGCCAAAATCTATTGAGGAAAGAATAAGAGTTAAAGGCCCTGCATTGGATGGAATATATATCCTAAATAAAGGAGTCCTATTTTATGATAACACGCCTGTTACCCTCACAAATGATAATGGAAGAAATTTTTACACAGATTATCCATGGTTGTTAGTAAGTGATATTGAAAATTCGCTTTTGTGGATGTTTTTGCACCTACAAACAGCAATAAATCATCTCGACTTCGAGAGTACAAATCTTTTACCATATATTAAAGATATAAAACCCATACATTCAAATTTATTTAATCCTAACGCTTAAATTTGAGTTATTTTTTCATGAATGGCAATTATTAGGAAGTCAATTAATCAAATACACATGGATTGGGCAAATTTTCCGTTGTCCCAAAACCACACATATTTAATATATGTACTACAGGATGTCGGAGGAAAAATGGAGGTTAATACAGTTCTTGCTGTATTGGGGGGCTTGGGTGTCGGTAGTTTATTGAATAGTTTGGTTGCCCACTTTACAAATCAAAGGTCGAAACAAAAAGAACGTAGATACGAAGAAAAAAAGGCCGCTTATATCGGACTGCTTACATCGTTACATGATGCTGCTGTATACCCTTTGCGTATTCCGGAGGACTTGATCACTAATTCCGTTAGTCATTTGATCACCGATTCCGGAGTATTTGATCACTTCAACGCCTCACGCAGTGGATTATCTTTTAAAGGGGTTTAGTCTGTAAA